>NZ_JAUJED010000091.1:0-40908 GCF_030442075.1 Vibrio sp. TMPB1044
AATTTTAAAATTTGCTTGGCGACCATAGCATTGTGGACCCACCTGATTCCATGCCGAACTCAGAAGTGAAACACAATAGCGCCGATGGTAGTGTGGGGTTTCCCCATGTGAGAGTAGGACATCGCCAGGCTTTAAATTTGAACACTTGTCAGCGACGACAAGTCTTCCACTGCGGAGTGGTAGTTCAGTTGGTTAGAATACCGGCCTGTCACGCCGGGGGTCGCGGGTTCGAGTCCCGTCCACTCCGCCACTTATTCGATAACCTCGCCTAGTGCGAGGTTTTTTCGAATCTGAAGTAATGAAAGTTTTAGGGGTGTAGCTCCAATTGGCAGAGCAGCGGATTCCAAATCCGCGTGTTGGGAGTTCGAATCTCTCCACCCCTGCCATATACTAAAGCCTCAGCAGAAATGCTGGGGCTTTTTTACGTCTGTTGCTTCTGAAAAGTAATGTTGGGATAGCTAGGCGCCCCTGGCATATTTAAGGCTCCAGACTACGCGTCCCCGCAGAAAACTTGGAATCTTCTTGCTTTCTATTTATTCGATAATTCGTATCTTTAACAGAACTTAGCCTTAAAAGTGTAAGTGCTTACTTATCTCAGCTTCTTTTATAAACAATCGATAGCACAAACCAAACTTCTTTATGAGAATTATTCTCAATATTTTGTTACATTTTGGTCGTTATTACTAAAAGGCAACAAATATGGATATTTCCCGTCGTAAGTTTATTCAATCATCTCTCGCTATATCTGCACTAACCGTCCTGCCGGCTTGTTCAATGAAGCAGTCTGTTGATGAGCAAGGAAAGTTCGTTTATGACTTAACTGCTGAGCCCTCAACTGCTGAGTTGGTAAAGGGGTTTAATACTAATGTTTTAGCCTTTAATGGACAGATTCCAGCGCCGATTATTCGCTGTCGACAAGGCGAAAAGGTAACGATCCGATTTACCAACAAGCTTTCAGAACCGACGACAATTCATTGGCATGGACTGAGAATTCCAATCGAAATGGACGGGGTTCCTTTCTTAAGTCAGCCTCCTATTATGCCCGGTGAAACGTTTGTCTATGAGTTTACCCCACCAGATGCGGGTACTTTTTGGTATCACCCACACATGAACAGCGTTAAACAACTGGGTATGGGCTTAGTCGGCCTTATTATTGTTGAAGAGAGCGCGCCAGTTCAGTTCGATGAAGAGCATGCTCTGATGCTTAAACATTGGCATATCGACAAACAAGGTCAGTGGAAAGACTTAATGATTCCCCGCCTCAGCGCTCGTATGGGCACGCCAGGAGAGTGGAGTAGCGTTAATGGAGTACATGAACCTATCTATCAATTGAAGCAGCATGCAACGACTAGGCTCCGTATCGCTAATGTTGATAACACGATTACCTATCCGATTGCTATTGAAGGGGCAGAAGCATGGGTCATTGCCATTGATGGTAACCCTGTAAAGACACCTTATAAGCTGACTCAACATAAAATTGGCCCAGGTATGCGTGTCGACCTTGGGCTGATTGCTCCTAAGGTGGGCGAGCAAGTGAGTGTCCTTCAAATGAAGGGGCGTTTTCCGTTCTCCTTGTGTGCGTTTGAGGTTGTAGATTCAACGTTAATAGAAGGCCAAACACTTCCTTCATTGCCTCTGAATCCCGTGCCTAACTTAGATCTCGCCAACGCAGAAGAAATCGATTTTGTGTTTGAGTGGGAAGGGGCGGTATCACCAGTATCTAAAGATGGTAAGTCCATGCCTAAGTTTTGGCTTACTAATAAGCGAGCATGGGAGGGAATGAGCAAAGACAATATTCCAGAGCCGTTGGCGACTTTAGAGTTAGGTAAGACTTACATATTCGATCTTAAGAACGTCACTCAATATCATCACCCGATTCATATTCATGGTCATACATTTACTGTATTGGAACTTGATGGTAAAAAAATTGAAGAACCCTTCCATACCGACACTGTGTTACTTGGGAAAAATGGTCGAGCGAAAGCTGCGTTTGTTGCAGACAACTCTGGACGTTGGATGTACCACTGTCATGTCATTGAGCACATGAAAACGGGACTAATGGGATATATTGAAGTTAAGTGACACCTGTAACGTTTAATTTTTGCGCATGCATTCTTAGTTTCTACCCTCGCTTTTATCGGCGGTAAAGCTAGAATATAGGGATTGTTATTTGGGAGGATTCATGGGTCAGCTATCTATTTTAGGTTTTATTGCCATTGGTGGCGCATTTGGTGCTTGTTCGCGCTATTTGATTTCAGAGTTATGTGTAGTGATGTTAGGGCGTGGCTTTCCTTACGGTACGTTGACCGTTAACGTGATCGGCTCTTTGATTATGGGCTTGCTCATCGCCGCATTCGAAAATGAGATGATTGCGACTGAACCATGGAGACAGATCATTGGCCTCGGTTTCCTTGGAGCACTGACTACGTTCTCTACATTTTCGATGGATAACGTGCTTCTTATGCAGCAGGGCGCTTTCTTTAAGATGGGGCTTAATGTGTTGCTCAACGTGGTTCTCAGTATTTCAGCAGCATGGATCGGCTTCCAACTTTTGATAAAGTCTTAAAACTTTCTTACGATTTGTTAACAACTCGGCTTGGTTTATCCAAGCCGTTTTTATATACTCGATCGAACTTGTCGGAGTGCCATATGGCTGAGACCGTTAACTCGGGATCCGTTGAACCTGATCAGGCTAATACCTGCGAAGGGAACAAGAGTAGATATCTAACTAGAATCCTTCTAGAGATCTATCTCCAGATCACAACTGTATTTCTTACCGTGATCCCTCTTGTAGCATCTAATCCGTCAAGCATTTTTATCCCAATAAATAATGGCTAAAAGCCAAGGAAAAATGCTATGTCGAGTCGTAAACAAGCAAGACTGGAAGCGAAGAATTTCATTGATTCTTTATCCGTACAACCCTATCCAAATTCAAAAAAAGCTTACATCCAAGGATCTCGAGAAGATATCCAAGTCCCTGTGCGAGAAATATCACTCGCAGATAGCCTTGTCGGTGGCACCAAAAAAGAGCCTGTATTCGAATCTAATGAGCCTATTCATGTCTACGATACCTCCGGTGTTTATACCGATCCTACGCATGAAATAGACCTTTATAGCGGCCTTCCTAAGTTGCGAGAGCAATGGATTGAAGAGCGTGGCGATACGGAATTGCTCGATGATGTAAGCTCTGTTTACACCAAAGAACGTTTAGAAGATGAAACCCTAGACGACCTTCGTTACGGAAACCTGCCTAGAATTCGTCGTGCTACTGGCGACCAATGTGTAACTCAACTGCATTATGCTCGTCAGGGTATTATCACTCCTGAGATGGAGTATATTGCGATACGCGAGAACATGGGACGTCAGAAGTTTGCTGACGAACAACTTAATCACCAACACCCTGGCCATAACTTTGGCGCCAACCTACCTAAAGAAATTACCCCTGAGTTCGTGCGTAAAGAGGTCGCTGAAGGCAGAGCTATCATCCCTTCGAACATCAACCACCCAGAATCAGAACCTATGATTATTGGCCGCAACTTCTTAGTGAAAGTGAACGCCAATATCGGTAACTCTTCAGTTAGCTCTTCGATTGAAGAAGAAGTTGAGAAGCTAGTATGGTCGACTCGCTGGGGCGGCGATACCGTAATGGACCTTTCCACTGGCCGTAATATCCACGAGACTCGTGAATGGATCCTACGTAATAGCCCGGTGCCGATTGGTACGGTTCCTATGTATCAGGCGCTTGAGAAAGTGAATGGCGTAGCCGAAGACCTTAACTGGGAAGTGATGCGCGATACCTTGATTGAACAAGCGGAGCAGGGCGTTGATTACTTCACTATTCATGCCGGTTTGCTTCTTCGTTACGTTCCTATGACGGCTAAACGTGTGACTGGCATTGTCTCTCGTGGTGGATCTATCATCGCGAAATGGTGTCTTGCACATCACCAAGAAAGCTTCTTATACACACACTTCCGCGAGATCTGCGAGATCTGTGCGAAGTACGATGTTGCTCTTTCACTAGGTGATGGCTTGCGTCCTGGCTCTATTGCAGATGCCAACGATGAGGCTCAATTCTCGGAGTTACGTACTCTAGGTGAGTTAACTAAAGTGGCTTGGGAATACGACGTTCAGGTGATCATTGAAGGTCCTGGACATGTACCTATGCACCTTATTAAAGAGAACATGGACGAGCAGTTAGAGCACTGCCATGAAGCGCCTTTTTATACATTAGGTCCACTGACTACAGATATCGCACCGGGTTATGACCACATTACCTCTGGTATTGGCGCGGCCATGATTGGTTGGTACGGCTGTGCGATGCTTTGTTATGTAACACCTAAAGAGCATTTGGGCTTACCAAATAAAGAAGATGTGAAGACTGGCTTGATTACTTACAAGCTGGCAGCACATGCAGCAGACTTGGCCAAAGGACACCCAGGTGCACAAATCCGAGATAATGCATTATCAAAAGCTCGTTTTGAATTCCGTTGGGAAGACCAATTTAATCTAGCTTTAGATCCAGAAACAGCACGTTCTTTCCACGATGAAACTCTGCCACAAGAGTCGGGCAAGGTTGCTCACTTCTGCTCTATGTGTGGACCTAAGTTCTGCTCGATGAAGATTTCTCAAGAAGTTCGAGAGTATGCGAAAGACACAGAACAAGTAGCTGCAGATCAGGCTATAGAGATTAAGATGCTAGATAACCCGTTGGAGGGAATGCGTCAAAAATCGCAAGAGTTCCGTGATACTGGCTCTGAACTTTATCACCTTGCTGTAGGCGCAAAAGAAGCTCAATTAGAGGAATAATGACAGTGAAGATTCTCATCCCATCTCAATACATCGAGTTAACGGGGGAGGTTCAAAACTGTCTATTGGTTGCTAAGCGACAAGGTTTAGCAACTGATGCAGTTGAGTTGGGTGTAAGCCCAACTCAATACTTCTCTATCGTTTATGCTCAACAAGCATTATCTATTGGCTTTGCTCGTGATGTTGATTCATTGGCGGAGTGTCAGTTAGCGCAACTGAGCCATGTTGTTGATTACAGTAATTCAGTTGCGTTGACCGATGTGTGTTCTGCTTTGACCCAAGCTTCGAACACCGTCTATATCGGAGTCTCCGATGATTCAGCTGTGTTAGATATCTGGTCACACTTAAATGCTAATCGCGTTATCAAGAGTGACACTACAGCTCATCAAGAATTAGATAATCGTGGTCACTTCGCTTGGTTACTTACTTTATTGGCGTTGGAATTTCCATTGGAAGACGCGCTGGTTTTAGCTCGCGCTGCATCAAATGTTTCACGTGGAACATGGCCAGCACACTATCAAAATTTTCCTATCCCAGTTCTAGAAGATGAACGACTGGATATAAGTGTCGGTTGGGCCAACCAAGGGACATCACTTTCCTTCCCTGAGTTGAGCAAAAATAGCCTCGGCTTATATCCGGTTGTTGATGATATTGAGTGGATCGAAAGGCTGCTCAAGCTTGGAATCAACACTGTCCAACTGCGTATTAAGAACCCTCAACAAGCCGACTTGGAGCAACAAGTGGCGCGATCTATCGAACTTGGTCGAGAACATAACGCTCAGGTTTTTATTAACGATTACTGGCAGCTTGCGCTCAAGCATGGTGCTTTTGGTGTACACCTTGGGCAAGAGGATATTGAAGAATCAAACCTTTCCCAACTGAGCCAAGCGGGTATTAAGATCGGTCTATCGACTCATGGTTATTACGAGTTGCTACGTATTGTGCAAATCAACCCAAGCTATATTGCGCTGGGGCACATCTTCCCAACAACAACTAAACAGATGCCATCGAAGCCTCAGGGTTTAGTTCGTTTATCTCTGTACCAACAGCTAATTGATACCATCCCATACACAGAAAAGCTTGTTGGTTATCCGACGGTTGCTATTGGCGGTATTGACCAATCGACAGCTGCGCAAGTTTGGAATTGTGGTGTATCGAGCTTAGCGGTTGTTCGTGCGATTACATTGGCGGAAGACCCACAAAAAGTGATCGAATTTTTCGAAAAACTGATGACGCCTAAACCTCCGACTACCAAAGAAGAGGTTATGCAGGAGCCTAGCTATGCTGAGTGACTTTGAGTTCATTCGTTACCAACGACAAATTGCATTACCTGAGGTTGGTGAGCAAGGGCAACGAAACCTGTTAAACAGCCATGTGTTGGTGATTGGTTGCGGCGGTTTGGGTAATGCCGCTGCTCTTTATCTCGCAGCTTCTGGTGTGGGAAGAATTGTGTTGGTCGATGATGATTGTGTTGATTCGTCCAACCTGCAGAGACAGGTAGCGTTTAAGGAGAGCCAATTAGGTTCACCTAAGGTCGAAGCACTTAAACAACAACTGAATGAGCTCAATGGGCGAAGCCAAATAAGAACCATCAATCAACGAATGAGTGAAAGCCAACTTGAATTAGAAGTAATGTTGGCTGATCTCGTGTTGGATTGTACTGACAACTTCGAGTCACGCCAGCAGGTTAACCAGGCATGTTTCAGCGCGAAGACCCCTTTGATTTCTGGTTCTGCAATCGGTTGGAAAGGCCAGTTTATTGTATTTGACTATCAGAATCAGAAAGGGTGCTACCACTGTTTGTTCCCGTTCAGTCATCATCCACAAACGACTCGTTGCAGCGATAGCGGCATCATAGGCCCGGTTGTTGGCACCATAGGTAACCTTCAAGCTTTAGCTGCTATTCAACGTTTAACTCGTGGTGAGTTTCAGGTCGCAACACATCAACTCAAACTGTTCGATGGCCAGACGATGAATTGGCAAAACCTTATGGTTACTCAAGATAGTGAATGTCCCGTGTGCAGTGCGTCTGCAGTTAAGCATTTAGAAGAAGAAACCCAATGAGCCATATAACGATTTCGATAAACGAGCAACCAGAACAGGTAGCGCACTCGTCGTCTCTAACGGACATTATCCACGCTTTATCACTACCTGACTTGGGTTGTGTATTTGCAATCAATAATGCGGTTGTCCCACGCAGCCAGTGGCAACAAACGGTCGTCAATGAAGGCGACGCTATATCTCTTTTCCAAGCTATTGCAGGGGGCTAACCATGTTAACCATCGCAGATAAAACGTTTCAATCACGTCTGTTCACTGGAACCGGCAAGTTCGCAAACAAGCATTTGATGGCGAGTGCTATCGAAGCTTCCGGTTCTCAACTGGCAACCATGGCACTAAAGAGAGTCGATATTCGTTCTGAGCAAGATGATATTTTACAGCCAATTATTGATGCTGGCGTTAATCTACTTCCGAATACCTCTGGTGCGAAGAATGCAAAAGACGCCATCTTTGCTGGGCATTTGGCTCGTGAAGCGTTGGGCACAAACTGGCTCAAACTGGAAATTCACCCAGATCCAAAGTACTTGATGCCAGACCCTATTGAAACGCTTAAAGCCGCTGAGCAACTGGTCAAAGATGGCTTTGTTGTGTTGCCTTATTGCCACGCCGACCCTGTATTGTGTAAGCGCTTAGAAGAGGTTGGTTGTGCTGCTGTGATGCCACTCGGTGCACCGATTGGTTCCAATAAGGGTATTGCGTCTGCAGACTTCTTAGAGATCATTATCGACCAAGCGAATGTCCCTGTGATTGTTGATGCGGGCATTGGTGCTCCGTCACATGCAGCACGTGCAATGGAAATGGGCGCAGACGCAGTGTTAGTGAATACCGCGATTGCTGCTTCTCAACAGCCTGTTGAAATGGCGATTGCTTTTAAGTTGGCAGTTGCCGCGGGGCGTATGGCTTACCTCGCTGGACTTGCAGGAAAAGTGTCTCATGCGGTTGCTTCAAGCCCGTTAACTTCATTCCTAGACGAGTAGTATTGCTATGACGTTTGTTGATCGATTTAAACAGCTCAACTGGGATGACATTGGTATGTCCATCTTTAGTAAAACGGCGGCGGATGTTGAACGTGCTCTGAGTAAACCCAAACGTGACTTAGAAGATTTTAAGGCTTTAATTTCTCCGGCAGCAGAACCTTACTTAGAGCAGATGGCACAACAATCGTTGGCGCTAACACGTAAGCGGTTCGGTAATACGATGTCGCTTTATATTCCTTTATACCTTTCTAACCTGTGCGCTAACGCGTGCACGTATTGTGGTTTTTCAATGGAAAACCGTATCAAGCGCCGCACGCTTACTTTGGATGAAATTGATGCTGAAAGTGCGGCTATCAAAAAGATGAAGTTCGATAGTGTTTTGTTGGTCACCGGTGAACATGAAACCAAGGTTGGGATGAATTACTTTCGACAGGTGTTGCCGAATATCAAAAAGCAATTTAACTACCTTGCGATGGAAGTGCAGCCACTTGGTCAACAAGATTACGCTGAACTTAAAACTCTCGGTTTAGATGCGGTGATGGTTTATCAAGAGACCTATCAACCAAGGACCTACGCTGAGCATCATCTACGTGGCAATAAAATGGATTTTGAATATCGTCTTGAAACCCCTGATCGCTTGGCAAAGGCGGGTATTGATAAGATAGGTATTGGTGCTTTGATTGGTTTGGAAGATTGGCGAACCGACTGCTTCTTTGTTGCTGCTCATTTAGATTACCTGGAGCGTACTTATTGGCAGACACGTTACTCGATTTCATTCCCACGTCTTCGCCCGTGTGAAGGTGGGGAGTCTAGTGGAGGCTTACAGCCTAAGTCGGTCATGAACGATAAACAGTTGGTTCAGCTTATCTGCGCATATCGACTCTTGAATCCTGAGGTCGAGTTATCTCTATCTACTCGTGAGTCGGCAACCTTCCGCGATAACGTGTTGCCGCTAGGTATCACTAGCATGTCTGCTGCGTCAAAAACTCAACCGGGCGGTTATGCTTCGGGTGAGGAAGAGCTTGAACAGTTTGAGATAAGTGATGAGCGAAGTGCGGCTGATGTTGAGGCTATGATTCGTCAACGCGGGTTTGATCCAGTGTGGCGCGATTGGCATAGCGCTTACTCAGGCTAATTAACATCTTGGCTGATGTTCCACGTGAAACATCAATGATGTGAAATCGACAAACAGAAACGGCTACCTAAGGGTAGCCGTTTTAATATCTAACTGAGCCAACTAGTTTTGGCTCAGTTACCTGCCTAGCAAGGCATTAAGCGTGAGCAAGTGGTGTTGTTGATTGGCGTAACCATTCCAACGTATCACCTTCAACTAATGGACTGACATCGTTCCATACTTTCTGGTGGTAATCGTTCAGCCACGCAAGTTCAGGTCGTGTCAGTAAATCGACGTTGATGTTGCGCTTATCGATAGGGCAACGTGTTAGCGATTCAAACGTTAATACGGAGAAGTCACCTTGAGTTGGTAGCTCAACAACCAATTCTAGGTTCTCGATACGAATACCAAACTCATCAGCACGGTAGTAGCCCGGCTCGTTTGATAACACCATGCCTTCAACAAGAGGTACGTCGATAAGCTTCTTAGAGATGCTTTGCGGACCTTCATGAACACTTAGGAAGTGACCAACACCATGGCCAGTACCGTGGTCGTAATCGAAGCCTTCTGCCCAAAGGTGCTGGCGCGCTAGGATATCCAGTTGGAAACCACGAGTGCCTTGTGGGAAACGAGCTCGTGCGATACCGATATGACCTTTCAGTGCGAGAGTGAACTGCTGAATCATTTCGTCGCTTGGTTGGCCAATCGCGATAGTACGAGTGATGTCGGTCGTACCATCTAGATACTGGCCGCCTGAATCGACTAGGTACAAAGTATTCAGTTCTAACTGACCTGGTTCAGGTTGGTTCTCGTGGTTGTAGTGACACATAGCTGCATTTCCGCCTGCTGCAGAAATCGTATCAAAACTTAGGTCCATCAGCGTCGGGTCTTGCTCACGGAATGATTGTACTTTGTCAGCCAATACCGCTTCGTTGTGCAGGTTACCTTGCGCGACTTCGGCATCAATCCAAGATAGGAATTTCGCCATAGCAACGCCATCACGAATATGACACGCTTTCATGCCCGCGATTTCAGTTGCGTTCTTAGCGGCTTTTGGCATTAGACATGGGTCTGCTGCTTCAATGATATGAGCGCCAGCGTTTTGTAGAATCAGTGTGTACCAAGCATTGCTCGTGCCTGAATCGACAGACACATTATTTCCTTCTAGAGACTGAAGACGTGCTTCAAGTTCTGATGGGTGAGAAACGCGAATACCATTACCAACGTGAGCTTCAAAGCCTGCCGGGATGCGTGCTGGGTCTAGGAAGAAGTCGACGCTTTCATCAGCGTGGATGATCGCGTTGGATAACACAACAGGTAGGCGAGATACGTCCAAGCCACGAATGTTAAGCAACCAACATATTGAGTCAAGCTCGGTCAGGATAGCGGCGTCCGCACCTTTTGCTTTTAGTAAGCCAGCGATCTCAGAGCGCTTACTCTCACTTGATTGACCAACGGCATTTGTTGCCATTAAGCGCACATCAGACACGACAGGCTCAGGGCGATCAGACCAAAGCTCATCAATTGGATTCGAAGAGAGTGTCGTTAGCTCAACTTTCTCTGCTAGTTTTGCTTGTGCGCCTTTCAACCAAGCTGCGGTGTGCATGCGTGGGTCGAATGCAACCTTACTGCCTTGTGGCAATGAATTTATGATCCAATCTAAAGCCGGCTCTTCAATAAGGTGGCGATACTCAAATAACTCCGCTGGTACTTGCTTACGAACCTGAACGGTGTAGCGACCATCAACAAAAATAGCAGCAGTTTCACGAGTAATAACAGCGGCACCTGCAGAGCCAGTGAAACCTGTTAACCAGTGAAGTCGCTCGTTATGAGTGGGAACGTATTCACCTAGATATTCGTCTTCGTGTGGAATGATAACGGCATCTAGGTTGTTTGTTTTAAGCCAAGCTCTAACCGCAGCAACGCGTTCAGCAGTGATATTGTGCATCTGTCTTTATCCTTATTGTTAGGGTCCTTGTTAACACTCACAGTCGATATACCTATGAGGGGACTTATTAGGTCAATAAGCTAGCGCTTTTGTTCGTTTGCTGCAAACGCTGTACGCCATTTTTATCTAAGGTGCAGAGTTTTTTCTTTGATGATATCTCGCAGCCAAGTTAAGGCTGGGTCATTTTCTCTGTCACGGTGCCAAAACAGAGTGTATGCCATTGGCGGGAATTCCATTGGTAAAGGAACAACCACCAAGTCGAGTTGCTTGGCAACGAGGTAAGTAAAGTGGCTTGGTGCCGTAAACACAAAGTCGGTGTAGGTGCACTGGCTTGCAGCGCTATTGAAATCTGGAACAGAAATAGCGATATCACGTTGATGGCCAAGATCAGCCAGTTTGTAGTCTAGTAACCAACGATCATTACCATCACATCTTACTTGTACATGACGTTGTGCAAGATAGGTTTGCAGATCCCATTTACCGCTCAGAGCAGGGTGGTTGCGTCTTAATACACACATCTGTGCATCACGGTAGATCTCCTGTTCGCAAATATCATCTGGCGGCAGCATGGTTAAACGCGCGTCGTTGATGTCGATGTCTCTACCTGTGAGTCCGATATCGAGCTCACCTAGCTGTAATTTCTTAAAGGTTTGCTCGGTCCAAGCGTGGGTGTTGATATTCACTTTAGGGGCTTGTCGAAATATAGCCGGTAAGAAGTGGGGAAGAATCAGCGGGTACACACTTTCAACAGCCGCAATGTGAAAACTGTGGTCACTGTTGTTGGGAATGAAGGTCTCAGGCTGAGTGATCAGATCAAGTTGGTTGATCAACGTTTCTAACCGAGGCTTAAGGAAAACAGCTTTCGGTGTTGGTCGTAGGCCATGAGCACTTCGTGTAAAAAGGGGATCATTAAATTGTTCACGAAGCTTGGCTAGCGACTTACTCACCGCTGACTGGCTCAAGCATAATCGATGTGCGGTGCGAGTGACACTCAGCTCTTCCATCAGTACCTGCAAGCAAACCAATAGATTGAGGTCGAGGCGTGATAGTTTCTCGATATTCATGTGAGTTTCCTATTTGGAATAATGCTAATGAGTATATGCCATTTTTGTTCATATCTTTAGTTGGTTATTATGCACCTAAATTAACTCATTCGGAGAATCTTGTGCCTTCTAACGCGCTTCCAACCCCTAGTAAACTGCAGGTTGCTTTATTGGCAATGCTGGTTCTATTTAGCCCTTTGGCTATAGATATTTATCTTCCAGCTCTGCCACAAATTTCAACAGCGTTTCACGTGGAACACGCATTAGCACAAGATACGATTACTTGGTTTTTATTCGCCATGGGTGTCGGGCAATTATTTGCAGGTCCTTTGGCTGATAAGTTAGGACGTCGAACCGTTGCATTGGGAGGTGTTAGTATCTATGCATTGAGTGCTTGCTTGGCGTGGGCAGCTCAATCGATTGATATGATGCTAATAGCTCGGCTGCTACAAGGCTTAGGAGCTTGTGCGACTTCTGTAGCAGCCTTTGCGACGGTTCGCGATCTATTTGGCCCGGAGAAAAGTGGCCGTATGATCAGTTACCTTAACGGTGCAATTTGCTTTATTCCTGCGCTGGCACCGATTCTGGGTGCTTGGTTAACTCATCAATTTGGTTGGCGTTCGAACTTTAGTTTTATGGCAGGCTTCGCAGTCGTTGTTGGCACTATCTTATTCTTCCAAATGAAAGAGTCCAACCCTGCGACAGAAAAGGTTGCGGTGTTCAAGCTTGAGCGATACTGGTCAGTATTGAAAACACCATCATTCCTTTTCCACGCAACCTTGTGTCTGATGGCGATGGCGGTCATCCTAGCTTATGTAACCTCGGCACCGGTTGTGTTGATGGAGAATCTAGGCTTGACCATGAAAGAGTTTACTTTCTGGTTTGGTGTTAATGCAGCCATCAACATCGTAGCTGCGTTTACTGCACCTAAATTTATGGACCGTTTTGGTACCTATAAAGCACTGGTCGTTGGTATCTCAACGCTAGGTTTAGCGGGCGTGATTATGTTAGTGCTTGCAGAACACGCTAGCCCAATCGCATTCATGCTGCCAATCTTCTTATCTTCAGTGGGCTTTGCTTGGATTCTCGGTGCCGCAGCTGGTAAGGCGCTTGAACCTTTTGGTGATCGTGCGGGTACCGCAGCTGCGTTGCTTGGCTTGTTCCAGATGAGCGGTTCAGGATTACTTGTTGGTACCATGCAGCGTCTTGATTTAACGTCGCAAGTGATGATTGCGCTGCAAATGTTCCTTATTGTTCCGGCATTATTAGTGCTTGCGAGCAAAGCAGGTAAGTCGTGGCACACGACGTTTGCCAAGGCGTAAGTCTCAAGGGTGACAAAATATACAAATGGCGGTTTGCGAAACGTTAAAACATGGTATATTTGTCACTCATTGAAACGTTAGTCCCCAACGGAAAATACTGTAATGTCATTAACAACCTACGAAATGGCGCGCGTCTTAGAACAAATGGAAGATGCACCTGAAAAGGTCATGTTTGGTAAACTGCTTAAAGAGCTAGGCAACCAAAGTGAAGAGCGTATTCGCAGTGCGGCAAAACAAGTTCCAATCGATACTTTACGAGACATCATTTACCAATTTCAGCGTGTGGTAGAGTCTCGTAAGGGTGAGCAGGTTCAGCTACTAGCAAAAGAGCTAGCCGAGCAAGGTATCTCTGCTGAAGAGCTACAAGCTTTTCTGAATAAGTAAGCTTATCCCAGTTAAAAAGAAACCACTCAATTGAGTGGTTTTTTGCGTTTTGGGCCAGTGATGAGGACTAGTTGCTAAATTGCTTTTTTAAGATTCTATCCAATGAAAATGGTCCTGGTCCCCACACGACAACGATAAGAATCATTAATCCCCAAAGCTGATGATCGTAGAAGCCTTGCGCCCACAATACAGGGTATGACACAACGGCAATGATATTGAAAACGAACAACACCGCAGCCATAGGTCGTGTTAATAAACCGAGCGCTAAGAACACCGGCAGAATTAACTCAGCGGCGGTACCCATGTAAGCCGCTAATTCCCAAGGTAGCAGTGGCACTTGGTATTCCAACTCAAACAAGTAAAGCGTGCTATCCCAGGTTGCTATCTTGGTGAGCCCAGAGTTAAAGAAGACCCACGCCACCCATAGGCGGCAAAACAGAAGTAGGACAGGAACAAAAAGTGCCTGTGATTTCTCAATCAAATTGTCGTATTGAGCCATCATGTTCGTGACTGTGTTGTTATCCATATTATGTCTCCAATTCGGCATCGATTGAAAAACCTGAGATGACGTTAAGCGCCATGACAGTATTCAGATGTTGTAGTAGTGAAGGGTCAATCTCAGCGAGCGCTTGATCCGATTGCAATTCAGTTAATAGTTGGTGGCATTCTTCTGTCAAACAATGACTCTCAACCTGTGAATTCTCAGCTCGGATTAACACCCCAAATTCAGGTTGGTTGATGTCTAACCCGTCGAGCTGTTGCTGATAAATCGCCTGCTCAAGCGCGATAATCGTGTAACTAGAATGAATCAGTGTTATTGAATCTTTGAGATGAAAGACCAAAGCGCCTTGTCGTTCTTGTGGTACATCTGCTAGACAAGAAAGAGGTCTCTGGTCGACATGTGCTTGTGACGTACACCTTATCAAACTGTCTTTCTGCCATTCATACAAAGCCACTTCACCGAGATAAGGTGCAGCCTCAATAACGGCAGGAAAGGCTTTGATAGTCTGTTCAAAATGTTCACCGTAACCACTCACATCACCAGAAGTAGATGGATAACTTAAGACATGTTGACGAGCCATCTGTTGGAAGCACTCTTCACCAACCAACATTTCAGTGAGTGGGTAGGTTGCTGCCAGAACTTCGCTCAAGCTGATCACAAAGTTATTACGGTAAATCTGGATTCGCTGTTCATCGGTAAAATGGTCGCTCACTATGTTGCAGTGCTCACCATTGTTTTGGTAGCGCAGGGCGTTAGCAAATTCCAATTGAACATCTGCTAGGGAGTGGCTCATGATGCGCGACTCCTTTGGTTGAACTTGTCGTGTTGATACAAGATGTCACTGGCTTTGGTTGCTTCAGCCAATAAAACTTGTGGCTCTGGGATATCGAGATCCCACTCAATCAAGGTATGGCGCAAACCATGTTGTGCTACCCAGTCAGTGTAGAGTTTCCACACTTCGTCACAGACAGGTTTACTGTGTGTGTCTATCCAGATCTCACCTTGTTCAAGCTTCTTTTTGGTAAAACCTGCCAAGTGAATCTCTTCCACTTTGTCTGCAGGTATTCCGCTTAAGTACTCTTCACAACTAAAGCCATGATTAAAAGATGAGACGAAAATATTATTGAAATCGAGCAGTAGGCGACACTCAGTACGCTTTTGTACCTCAGCCAAAAACTCCCACTCAGGGATGGTTGAATGCTTGAAGGCTAGATAACTCGATGGATTTTCAATCAGCATCGGGCGTTGCAGGCTGTCTTGAACCTCGATGACATTACGGCAAAAGACTTCTAACGCCTCTTCGGTATAAGGCAGCGGCAGCAAGTCATTGAAGTAATGACCGCCAGTCTGACTCCAGCTGAGATGATCAGAAACCAAGAAGGGGTCGATATCATCAATCAGATCTTTTAACTGCAGTAAGTGATTTGGGTTGATGCGCTCAACAGAACCGAGAGACAACCCAACACCGTGGCAACTTATGCTGTGTGCGTTACGAATTTCTCTGAGTTGTTGGCGTTGCGGTGATTGAGCTAAAAAGTAGTTCTCGCTGTGAACCTCTAACCAACTCACTAGAGATGGATTTTGGCTAAAGAAATCTAAGTGCGGTGTTCTAAGGCCAACCCCTGCATTGGGGTGAAGAGTTTGAGTCACAACGGTTCTCCTAATTGGAAGTGGAGGTGAGCTGAATGTCAGCCCACCATACTAAGCAGCTCAATTATGATGATTGGGTGCTACCACCTGATAACTTGCCACATAGTCCTTTAGGAACGACTACGAATGCATCTGATTGGTTGTCTTCTTTTGCCGTACCTGCACATGAGCTTGTTTTGGTTGCACAATCATTTTGGCCAGCTTTTGCCACGCCGTAGCATTTTTCTTTCGCTGCTGCTTCCGCAGGTGCTGATGTAAGAACTGCACCGCCGAACGCTAGTACACTTGTGATTGCAGCTGTAACAGCAAGATTAGAATTTTTCATAGTCATTCCCTCTAGGACTTAATAGTATTTTTATATCGCAGGTTAATAAGTTGTTAACTTGCTTACTAAAAAGGATAGGAAGAACTCGGAAATAATTTCACTGCATTATAAAAAATATCAATATTAATGATGTGTTAGCTATTAAGTTGCTGATTATATGATGTTATTTTTTGATTGTTTTTTCTTCTTATTATCCTAAACGCAGCCTAGTGTTTAGGTTATAATCAGCTTTTATGTATAAATACCCAGTAGTGAGCATATCCAATGATAGATCCTTCGCTTTTACTCGATGGCCTAAACGATAAACAACGTGAGGCGGTCGCAGCACCTTTAGAAAACCTACTTATTCTGGCAGGTGCTGGCAGTGGTAAAACGCGAGTGTTGGTGCATCGCATCGCTTGGCTGCAAAGCGTAGAGCAAGCATCGCCGTTCTCTATCATGTCGGTTACCTTCACCAACAAAGCGGCAGCAGAGATGCGTGGTCGTATTGAAGAGCTGATGATGGGCAGCTCGTCAGGCATGTGGAACGGCACCTTCCACGGTATTTGTCACCGCATCCTTCGTGCTCACTACCTCGATGCAAAACTGCCAGAAGATTTCCAGATCATAGATTCTGATGATCAGATTCGTTTGCTACGCCGCTTAATCAAGGCGCAAAACCTTGATGAAAAGCAGTGGCCTGCCAAGCAAGCTTCTTGGTGGATCAATGGCAAGAAAGACGAAGGTCTGCGCCCAAGTCACATTGACGCCTACCATGATCCAATAACTCAAACGTGGTTAAAGATCTATTCTGCTTACCAAGAAGCGTGTGATCGTGCTGGCTTGGTCGACTTTGCTGAAATCTTGTTGAGATCGCATGAATTATTGCGCGATAAGAAACACATCCGCGAACACTACCAAGCTCGCTTTAAGCACATTCTTGTCGACGAATTCCAAGATACCAACAACATCCAATACGCTTGGTTACGTATGATGGCTGGCCCGGATTGTCGTGTGATGATCGTGGGTGATGATGACCAATCTATTTATGGCTGGCGTGGTGCGAAGATCGAAAATATTCAGAAGTTCTTGGATGAATTCCCAGGAGCTTCGACGGTTCGACTCGAACAAAACTACCGTTCAACCAAAACCATTCTACAGGCGTCGAATGAGCTTATCTCGAACAACACTGAACGTATGGGTAAAGAGCTGTGGACCGATGGTAACGATGGCGAGCCAATCTCTGTGTACTCAGCATACAACGAGCTCGATGAAGCGCGTTTTACGGTCAGCAAAATCAAAGAGTGGCAGGAGAAAGGCGGCGCGCTAGAAGATACGGCAATGCTTTATCGTAATAACGCCCAATCGCGTGTTCTTGAAGAAGCTTTGATTCAAGGTGGTCTGCCTTACCGAATCTACGGCGGCATGCGATTCTTCGAGCGTCAAGAAATCAGAGATGCTTTGAGCTACATGCGCCTAATGAGTAATCGCAGTAATGATGCTGCATTTGAGCGTGTCGTCAATACGCCAACGCGTGGCTTGGGTGATAAAACGTTAGAAACGATTCGTCTTGCAGCTCGTGATCGTGGTGCAACCATGTGGGAAGCAAGTGTTGCTTTGATAGAAGAACAAGTGCTCCCCGGTCGTGCTGCGGGTGCATTGAGTCGCTTTATCGAGCTTATTAATGCGCTTGAAGATGATACGCTAGAACTTAGCCTGCATGAACAAACCGACCATGTGATTAAGTCGTCGGGTCTATTTGCGATGTACGAGCAAGAGAAAGGCGAGAAATCGAAAGCGCGTATTGAGAACTTGGAAGAATTGGTAACGGCAACTCGTCAGTTCGAGAAGCCAGAAGAAGCAGATGAAATGAGCATGCTAACGGCATTCTTGACTCATGCAGCTTTGGAAGCGGGTGAAGGTCAGGCTGATGAGTTTGATGATGCGGTTCAGTTAATGACCCTGCACAGTGCCAAAGGCCTAGAGTTCCCAATAGTATTCATGGTGGGTGTGGAAGAAGGCATGTTCCCAAGCCAGATGTCTGCAGAAGAAGCGGGACGTTTAGAAGAAGAACGTCGCTTGTGCTATGTAGGCATGACCCGTGCGATGGAGAAGCTTTATATCACTTACGCTGAGATGCGTCGCTTGTACGGTCAGGACAAGTACCACAAACCATCACGCTTTATACGTGAACTACCAGAGACATGTCTGGATGAAGTTCGTATGAAAGCGCAAGTGAGCCGTCCAGCAAGCAGTGGGCGTTTTAGCCAAACTGCCGTGAAAGAGAATTTCAACGAAACAGGCTTTAGCTTGGGATCTCGCGTTAAGCACCCTAAATTTGGTGAAGGTACCATCATCAACTTCGAGGGAAGTGGCCCGCAGAGCCGAGTTCAAGTCGCGTTTAACGGTGAAGGCATCAAGTGGTTAGTAACGGCTTATGCTCGTTTAGAACAGTTGTAATTTGCTACTTCAGCATGTAGAAAATAGTTCGATATCTGAAACTATTCAGCATTGAAAAGTAATCCGTATAAAAAACAGAAAGAGCAGCCAATGGCTGCTCTTTTTTATTGCTCGGTACTGTGCTGAATAGGCTGAATCGAGCTTAAGGCATTTCTGCCTAGGAAGGAGACTTACAGTGCAGCAAGTGCCGCTTCGTAGTTTGGTTCTTCAGTGATCTCTGCAACCAACTCGCTGTGTGTTACCACACCTTTTTCATCAACAACGACAACTGCGCGTGTTGTTAGGCCTGATAGTGGGCCTTCAGCGATCGCTACGCCGTAGTCTGATGCGAATGCAGGAGAACGGAAAGTTGAGGCGTGTTGAACGCCTTCAATGCCTTCTAGTTCGCAGAAGCGACCCGCAGCAAACGGTAGGTCAGCAGAAATACAAACAACAACCGTGTTCTCAAGCTCTGCCGCTTTTGCGTTGAACGTGCGTACGCTCGTTGCACAAGTGGCTGTGTCGATGCTTGGGAAGATGTTTAGAACCACTTTCTTGCCTTCAAGGGAAGCAAGAGTCAGTTCAGAAAGATCGCCTGCAGTCAGTGCAAAACTTGGTGCCTGTTCGCCAGTTTGTGGGAATGTGCCAGTTAGCGGTACAGCAGCGCCTTTGAAGGTAACGTGTGACATGAATTTGTCCTTATTTTAATTATGGTTATGAAACTAGTTGAGCCTAGTAAGACTTACGTTACTCGGAAGTGGTTAAGAAGTGAATGGTTTAAATGTCAGAATTGTAATCAAAGGTCTTTGATTTGTTTGTTTTAGGGGAAGAGATGGTGGGACGACAGATAAAGAAAAACCCCGAAAGCTTGCGCTCATCGGGGTCTATAGTCTTACTCGCAGCAATCCGGCTACTAAGTGTGCTCCATGCATCAAATCCATGATAGTGTGCTGTTATCCTTCAGCGTATTCCTTTCGTCGCCTTCCTAGCGGTGTCCTTGATCTTATCCTGATCTGCCAACAATCCTCGTTAGCGCGCGTCACTTGTTCCTTGAGCGGTGTCCTTTACATCATCCTGATGTTCAGTCCTTTCCTCATCCAGAGGTGTCCATTGTCTTTCCTTAGTAGCAACCATCCTAGTTACTATTGCGTCCATTCAATGTCCATTTCGCTATCCATGCCGATTATTCATCCTGAGTAATCGAATCTTCATCCTGAAGATAACCAAATCCTTGGCGTTTCCTGTTCCGTGTCAGCATCCTTCCGACACCACTCATATTACCGATTCCTTATTTATCAGCAATGGTGCATAAGCGAATTTCTATATAATTATTTGAATGATAAATGTACGTATTGTTTAATTTCAATTGGTTACAGTGTATGGGTGCTTAATTTCGCAGTTAAATATCGATATTTACTCACTGCCTTGTGAGAGATCTCGCACAAGGCAGCGAGTAAAAAGGGAGAATTATTCTCTACTGACCAATGGCTGCACCTTCACGACGAGGGTCTGCAGCGCCTTCTAGACCATCTTTTGTGAGACGAATAGCGTGTAAACCGGAGTTAAGATCGCGAACGTTGACCTCAAATCCCATCTTTTCTAGCTCAGGTTTGAAGTTTTCCGCTGATGTTCCTTTTTCCAAATCTAAGGTTCCGAAACGGTTTAGGAAGTGTGGTTGGTTGATCGCTTGCTGAATATCCATGTCCCACTGGGTATGGGCAATGATTGCTTGTGCCACGTAACCTATGATTCGACTGCCGCCCGGAGAACCAATCGCCATGTAAGGCTTATCGTCTTGCATGATTATGGTGGGTGCCATTGAAGAGCGTGGACGCTTGCCCGGTTCAAGTCGGTTGGCGATAGGCTTACCATCGTTGTGCGTCTTGAATGAGAAGTCCGTTAGCTCATTGTTGAGTAGGAAGCCTCTCACCATCAAGCGTGAGCCAAAGGCATTCTCAATCGTGGTAGTCATCGAAACGACATTGCCATCGCTATCAACAATATTGAAGTGGCTGGTGGACGGCAGTTCAATAGATACATCTTGGCTGCGCAGCATTGCGTGATCCCACGGCGGGGTGCCTGATGGCGCACTCTCTAGTGCCTTACCTGCGGTAATTAACTGGGCACGTTCCTGCAAATAGTCAGTATTCACTAACCCTTGAGTTGGCATTGGTACGTAATCTTGGTCTGCCATGTACATCCCGCGGTCTGCAAAGGCTAGGCGAGAAGCGTCCGCTAACACTTGCCAAGATCTCGCATCGTTAGGCCCCCAGGATTTGAGGTCAAACTGCTCGGTCATCGCTAAGATCTGTCCAACCGTTAATGCGCCTGAACTTGGTGGTCCCATTCCACAGATATCGTAACTCTCATAAGCGGAACAAACCGGTTCACGTTGCTTAATTGAATACGCATCGAAGTCTTTTTGTGCCAAGACGCCCGGGTTACCTTTAGCCGTTTGCACAGTGTTGATGATGTCAGTAGAAATCTCGCCTTGATAGAAAGCCTTAGCACCATCCTTTGAGATAGCGTTTAACGTTGCAGCGTATTCTGGGTTCTTAAGTAGAGTACCTGCAGTTTTCGGGCTGCCATCGGCATTGAAGAAGTAGGCTTTAGTTGTCGTAAAGCGGCTTAGTCGCTCTTGGTCATGTTCAATCAAGGTCGCTAAACGTGGACTAATAGTAAAACCTTCTTCAGCCAGCTGAGCAATAGGCTTAATCAGTGATGCCCATTCGAGCTTGCCGTACTTCTGGTGAGTGTCCCACAGCAATTGGACTGTTCCCGGTGTAGCAACAGAGCGACCACCAACCACAGCTTCGTAAAACTTAAGCGGTTGTCCGTTTTCGTCTTGGAATAGACGTGGTGTGGCATCAAGTGGTGCAGTTTCACGGCCATCGTAGGTTTTGAGTTGCTTGTCCTTGCCATCAAAATAAACAAGGAACGCGCCACCACCAATACCTGACGATTGCGGCTCAACTAAGCCAAGCATCAGTTGCACGGCAACCATGGCATCAATCGCGTTACCACCACGAGCAAGTACATCGGCACCTGCTTGTGTGGCCAGAGGGTTAGCCGCGGTGACCATCCAGTCGTTAGCTTTTACGAGTTGTTTGGTTTCTAAACCACTACTTTGTTCGGGAGCGACGGAATCGGCAGCTTGATTTGCCCAACTGACGTGAGAGGCAAAAAGTAGGGTAGAAGTGGCGAGGGTTGTTAGTTTTGTTTTCCACTGCATGATCTTCTCCTTTTCATATGCAGAGCTAGATTGGCAGTGGAAAGATAAGATAGCCAGTGCGTTGTTAACGAATTGTAATCTTGATTCGAATTTAAGCGATTAGACCAGACAGCGACTGCCAAAGAATACTGACGCCAATTAGGCTGAACACCACGCCACATAAGCCATCAATGTAGACCGTCGCTTCACTCAGCTTCTTTTGTAGTGCCTTCGTAGAAAGCATCCACGCTAATAGAGAGAACCAGAACAGTGATAGGCCGAACAGGATCAGCAGTGCAAACCCTTTGCCTGAAAGTGACATGTCGGCAGGCACTAAGCTCGACATCAAGCTGATAAAAAACACCAAAGCCTTTGGGTTGAGAATATTGGTCGCAAACCCTTTCGAAAATGCCTGACGCTTATTCGTGAGAATCAGATCTTTGGAATTGACGGTATCGGCGTCATCGTCGTGGTTCTGAATGAGTTGCCAGGTTGCTTTTAGTGCACCGTAGCCTAAATACAGCAAGTAGCTACCGCCAGCCAATTGGATGATGGCAAATATGGTTGGTTGCTGGTGGACTAGATAACTGATTCCCGTCAGGCTCAGCAATGAATGCAGTAAAATCCCACAAGATAGGCCAAGCGCGATGTACAAGCCTGTTTGTCTGCCGTGACGCGTCGCATTTTGCACGACTAACGCAAAGTCAGGGCCGGGGCTCATCAAAGCGATGAAGTGGATTGAGGCGAGGGTGATCAGTATGGTGACTTCATTCATGTTAGTTCTCAATAACGCTGCCGCTATTTTTAAATAAGTAATCGTATTGAGCGTAGCTTACCGTGATTTGAAATCGAGCAATTGTAAATTATCAACACTTAGTTGATTTGTGAGGGCGGGACGCCGAATGTAGTTTTGAATGCTTTGGAGAAGTGTGCTTGATCATAGAAGCCCACTTGGTACGCGACCTTGGTACCACATATCCCAGATTTAATCAGGCGCATGCTCTGCTCCATACGTAAGCGGCTCAGCCATGCGTATGGCGTGATGCCCATTCTGTTTTTAAAGTGGCGTTGGAATTGAGTTGTGGTTAAGCCGCACAGCTTAGACAGTTGTTCTAATCGCACTGGCTGATCCAAATTTGCCATCAAATAGTCTTTTAGCGTATCAATCGATTGATTACCCAATTTGATGTCGCTCTTGGATCCAAATTTCGCATAACGATCGACAATCGTCGAGAATCCCTCGAATGGTAAGCAATCTTGAGCGAGTTGGCTGATGTTTTGATTGATTAACAGACCGTGTAAGTTGCGTAATTGTGAAAATGCAGCTTGATCGGAGAGGATCAACTCAGAAAAGCCTAATGTGTGACCATTTTGCTTGGGATCGGCAAGATCTTGAAACCACTGGGGAGAAACTGCGAACACGCTGACTTGATAACCCGAATCGAGTTTGGAATGCCCATCATGCAGTTCATCGGGTGGCATGATGACAACTTGGCCTGCGCGAACATGATGGCTAGTCCCTTTATAGGCGAATTTTTGCTGCCCTTGGGTAATTAAACCAATGTGAAAGTCCAAATGATAGTGGCGCTGAAAGGCAAACTCTTGGTATTGAGCTTGGATCAGGCTGATATCATCTGTTGGGGTGGAGTAATAGTGGACTTTATCCATGGTACAAAAAAGCTTGGTTAAATAGTCATCAATTCAACCAAGCTTATCTTCGTATTTCGAAATTGTCTTGTAAAAAACGATCAGTGCTAGTGGTTTCTGACTGAGTTTTTATAGGGTCGATCCTTTAAAGGGAAAAAGAATAAAAGCTTTGTCTGATTATTGAAGTGTCGTGATACTAATAACCGACCACTTTGAGTTCTTGGAAGTTATTCCATAGAACTAAGCTTGAAACATCGCCATTATTACCGTTACAAGTGAGGCGAATAAACTTAACCGATGCTCTATTCACGGCTTGTTCCACCAAACTGGTTGTGGTTCCAGGCGTCAAGACGTTGGTTACCAGATCGAAGTTAATGCCATCGCTACTCACTTCGAGATCAAATAGGTATTGTCGAACATCTCCTTTAGCTTGGGAGTAGAGGAGCTTAGTGACGTTCGCAGCGCTGCTAAGTTCAATTAGATATTGAATACCTTGCCCTTTCGCCGTCCACTTGGTTGTACTGTCTCCGTCTACGGCCATTTGCGGTGTATGGTCGGCGCGAGTTTCCGTAGCACTGACGTTAGCAATGGATAGTTCGGTTTCCTGCGCTTCCTGATGATAGTCTCCCAGAACGCCAAGATATCGACTAGTAAATGGGTTGCTGTTGGCTGGCGAAAGCGATGGGAAAATGACATCCACACCTTGTTCACTTAACCCCATCCAACGGCATAAGGTCGCAGCAAGCTGTTCTGAGGATTGGCCCGGGATAAATTTATTGCCCCAAGCATCTTGACCGTCTTTGATAAATTCGGGGTATCGCCCATAGCTGTTACCTCCATTGACGGCATTACCGACCACTAGCTGATTACTTCCCCAACCATGGTCAGTGCCTGATTTACTGTTGTTTTCTATGGTTCGTCCAAAATCTGACATGGTCGATGTCACAACACTGTCTTCCAAGCCAAGTTCAGCAAGAGAGGCATGGAAAGCGCTAACGGCTTGGTCAATGGTTGAAAGCAAACCATCGTGACGTCCTCTCTGACTGCTGTGGTTATCAAACCCACCAATATTGACGAAAAACACCTGACGGCTATGACCGAGATCCGATGATGCTTGTATCATGCGTCTGACCATTCTGAGCTGTGATCCTAGTGAGCTACTTGGAATGGAGCTGTCTCCTGGGTATGAATCGAGCACGAGTTGGATCTCCTGCTGAAAATCTAATATGCCTTTCAGCCGTTTTGTGTACACTTGTTTGAACGGTGAACCGTAAGGTGCATTAACCAATTTGATGAAGTTATTGTTTATTGCACTTGAATGCCCAAGAGCATCCATAGCTCTCACACCACCAGAAGACATTGAGATATCTTTGGAGTTTGCGCCAGTTAATAGTTCATTTCCAGCAAATGAAATGGAGTCGGAAATGATTGCTGTTTCACTGCGAAGCACATCCATCATCATCCCGGCCCAACCATAGCTATGGTAACCATTTTCGCCCCAACTCGACTGCCAAGCGGCTTGTTGCTTGTTGTGAGCCCCAAGGTTAGACGGCTTTCGCACATCGTAGAGATTAGACTTATTGGTGGGCTCAACCAATGGTCCCACGTTTACTACGGTGGCTGCTTGTCCCAAATTCATCATATTAGCTAAATTAGACATACGAGAATTGATACCAAGAGCTTGACCCGATTCAGTACTTGGAATCGCTAAGATTTCAGAGTCAGCAAGTTGAATATTTGGTCTTGCGGCTCGGTAGTTATTTTTGTTTTTAGCGTCGGTAGGCACGATCATATTGAACGAGTCATTTCCTCCATGTAAGAAAAGGCAGACCAACGCTTTATATCCACCTTGCTCATTCGCAAAGGCACTGCTGACTGGAATAGATAAAGAGAGTGGTACCATCCCTGATACGGCTGTACCTGATGCACCTTTGAGAAAGCTTCTGCGTGTAATTGACATAATCTACTCCTGAACCATGAAATCGGGTGAAATGAACGCCATGAACAGCATCTTGGGTACTGCGTAATATTTATTGCCGTGTCCGTTATAGACAGCGGTTAGAAGAGCGGTGACTTCTTGGGATGCTTGACCATTTAAAATTCTCAGGTTGATTGCTTGTAGTAGCTCGTCTTTGCTTTCTGCTCTCGCCATACCCTCTAAGTCAGTTGGGGCAATATACAGCTCTTTACCGTTACTGCTGTTGCCTCGATTTTGACCGAAATCCAGTAAGGTTCGATAGAAGATGTTGTTCATGTCGATCAGTTGATTCCAGTCAATAATCTCTAGCTCGGGTGCGGTTAGGCCTGCATCTGCAAGCGCGCCTTGTGGGCTGTGACTCGGCTGATAAAAATTAAATACCGAATTAGACCCAAGTGGGTACTGATTAAAGCTTTCTTTATAGTTCATTGGGTCATAAACAATATCTCCGCTGCCACCTACGTACGCTTCCATTGCTCTATAGAGATAAGTCATCGCTAGGATAGGCTCTCTGACTTTGGTGACATTGATATCACTGGTTTTGAGTAACTCTGAATCGGTTAAAATTGCTTTGATCACTGAGCCTAAATTTCCACCTGAATTAATAAATTCAGCGGATACGCGAGAAACGTACGCTTGAGTTGGGTTGGAGGTCGTTAACTGTTTAATCAGCATTATTGAAATAAAAGGCGCGACATTGGCATGGGTGGTTATTTGGGCAATAAATTGGTCAAGATCTTCTTCAGCAGTTTGGCCGGGAGGGTAATACTGACCAAGTACCCATTTTTCATCCATGTCATGCAGTGAGTTGTCTGCTGTCATGGGCTCAAGCGTGTTGTTATTGGTGATATCCCAACCGGTAAAGACTCTTGCAGCTCCTTCAACATCGACATCATCATACGTCTCGATAACGCTACCATCCGGGTAAGTGGCTTGAGTTCCATCTTGGTTTAACTCATAAAGCCCAATGGTAAAAAGTTGCATGACTTCTCTGGCGTAGTTCTGATCGGGTGCTTGTCCGGTCAGGCTTTCCGGTTTATTACCATTCATGGTGAGATACTGTCCCATAGCCGGAGAGAGAGTGATGCGCTTAAGTAGCGTAGCAAATGATTCAAAGGCATTGTCGGCAAGCAAGTCATAGTAGTTTGCTAACGCTTCTGGATCGGTGGCGAGATTGGCGTCTTTTTCACTGACTACAAATATTTGGCTTAGTGCAAAGGCCACGCGTTGACGAAGCTGCGCCTCGTCCCATAATGCAATATCAAACCATGCGCCGACACGGCAATCTTGATTTGGGTTACTGAGATTTCTACGATTTGCTTGGTGATAAGTACGATCAAGGTGGCGCATATGTGGTGTGCCGATTTGTTGATCTATCCAATAAGAGCGATTGTCTTGTTCTTTAAACGCATTTAGCTCGGATTGACGAACACCCATGGTTGCCAAGTCTAAGAATCGAGAAGCCTGTTGGTGAGTTAAGTTATCCATATGATTTCCTCTAGCCAAATAGTGGTCCCCAGAAAATGAATAGCTGGTTTCCATTTATATTTCGGGTGTATTAAGAATTAGTTGCTAAAAGGAGATGAATCTAGTTAGAAGTTGAGGGCTTCCCGAGAGTGTGAACCTGTGTGAAAACTCCGATGAAATGCTCGGTGTTGCATATTGAAATGTTGAAGTGGAATGCCATCTAAATGTATGAATTTATTGGATAGATCAGTTCTATGAATGTCACTTGGAGTTACTTTGAGTCATCTGTGGTGAATGGGTTGTAGCAGGGTTTATAGCTAAAGGGGGGAGAGCTTGGCGTGATCCCCAAGCTCTGAGTTGATGTTTTGGTTGATTATACACTTGAGGTTAGAGCTGCCTTTTACTCTTTTTATTCGCTCGATACGCATCAAAGGTAAAGACAAGCAGCGCGCCCCAGATAAAGGCGAAGGTGACTACTTTATCTTGGGTGAATGCTTCTCCATAAATCAGCACGGCCAGCAGTAGCATCAAACTTGGGCCGATGTACTGGAAGAAACCGAGTGTCGATAGCTTCAAGCGAGTTGCAGCGCCAGTAAAACACAGTAGTGGAATGGTTGTAATAACACCTGCTGCAACCAGTAATAGGTTGAGTTGCATCGGGTTCATCGATAAGTCTGAAGTTGGGCTATCAGCAATAAACAGTAAGTAGGTAGCTGCGAGAGGTAGCATCACCAGAGTTTCAATGAACAACCCCGTTTGCGCTTCTAAGCTGACTTTCTTACGTAGCAAACCATAAAAACCAAAGCTGAAGGCTAGGGCAATGGCGACGATCGGCACTGAGCCAAATGCAATCAGTTGGACTAATACACCAATGGCAGCCAGACCAACCGCAAACCATTGTAGTTTACGCAAGCGTTCGCCTAGGAAGAGCATACCGAGCAACACGTTAATTAGCGGGTTGATGTAATACCCCAAACTGGCATCAAGCATGTGATTGGAGTTGACCGCCCAGATAAAGATCAGCCAGTTGGCACCCACTAAAGTAGAGGTCGCTACCAAATAGAGCATTTTTGGTTTTGATGTCAAGGTGTCGCGCACTTTACGCCAGCTGCGGCCAATGTGTAGTAAAAAAGCGAGTAGGAAAAAAGACCATACTACACGGTGGCTAAGGATCTCTAACGGGGAAACGTCACTTAAAGATTTGAAATATATAGGGGCGATACCCCACATGGTGTAAGCACCGATAGCAAGCAAAATACCTTGGCGCGTACGTTGTTGTTCTTCTGGAGTCATGCATCTTTCTCTAGCACAGAGTGCTTATTAATAAGATTTATAAGAGAGTTGGTCAGTATAGGAGCGATAACCCTTTTCACCTAACAATTTGCGGTTTAATTCGCCAGCGTTCCCCTCTACAATGTGCGACTTGCTTGCCGAAGATGCTTGCTGATTTCATACCTCGATTAGGAACCACAATGACCGCCACTCTGATTGCTGAGCAAATACCAACTCCCGCGAATGATGCGCAAACCATCTTACAAGATGTGTTTGGTTATCAAAGCTTTCGCGATGGTCAGCAAGAGGTCATTGACCTGGCCGTTGAAGGCCGAGACAGCTTGGTGATTATGCCAACCGGTGGTGGTAAATCACTGTGTTACCAGATTCCTGCTTTGGTTCGTGAAGGGCTCACTCTGGTTATCTCACCGTTGATCTCTCTTATGAAAGACCAGGTCGATCAATTGAAGGCGAACGGTGTTGCGGCTGAGTGCATTAACTCTTCAATGCCACGAGACCAACTGATGAGTGTGTTCAATCGCATGAATTCGGGCCAATTGAAGATGGTTTATGTGTCGCCAGAGCGTGTGTTGATGCGCGACTTTATCGAACGTCTTCAAGGTTTACCGCTTTCGATGATTGCGGTGGATGAGGCGCACTGTATCTCTCAATGGGGTCACGACTTTCGCCCTGAGTACGCATCATTAGGTCAACTTAAACAGTATTTCCCGCATGTGCCTTATATGGCGCTGACGGCAACCGCTGACGATGCAACACGTAAAGATATTATCTCGCGCCTGCAGCTGGTGGATCCACATACCTACTTGGGTAGTTTTGACCGTCCTAACATTCGCTATAACCTAGTTGAGAAGCATAAGCCCGTGTCACAGGTGGTTCGCTACTTAGAAACACAAAAGGGCAATTGCGGCATCATCTACTGTGGTAGTCGTAAGAAAGTAGAAATGGTGACCGAGAAGCTGTGTAACAACGGTATTCGTGCTGCGGGTTATCACGCAGGCATGGACACCGATGAGCGCGCTTACGTTCAAGAAGCCTTCCAACGTGATGATATCCAGATCGTTGTTGCAACCGTGGCGTTTGGTATGGGTATCAACAAACCCAACGTTCGCTTTGTGGTGCACTTTGATATTCCACGCAACATTGAGTCTTACTATCAAGAGACTGGCCGTGCTGGTCGTGATGGCTTGCCTGCTGAAGCCATGATGCTGTTTGACCCTGCTGATATGGGTTGGCTGCGTCGTATGTTGGATGAGAAAGAAGAAGGCCCGCAAAAACAAGTTGAGATGCACAAGCTGAACGCGATGAGTGCCTTTGCTGAAGCACAAACCTGTCGTCGTCAGGTTCTGCTTAACTACTTTGGTGAATATCGTGAGAAGCAATGTGGCAACTGCGATATCTGTCTCGACCCACCTAAGCATTTTGATGCGACCCAAGAGGCGCAGAAGGCATTGTCTTGTGTGTACCGTGTGAATCAGTCGTTTGGTATGGGCTATGTGGTTGAAGTGATGCGCGGTATGCAGAACATCCGTGTCCGCGATAATGGTCATGACAAGCTGTCTACTTACGGCATTGGCCGCGATCACAGCCACGACTACTGGATCAGTATCTTCCGTCAGTTAATTCACAAGGGCTTGTTGTTCCAGAATATCACCCGTAACTCGACGTTACAGTTAACAGAAGAAGCCCGTCCGCTACTGCGTGGTGAGATGTCTTTGGAGCTGGCAGTGCCTCGTTTAGACACGGCAGTGCGCAATGCTAAGTCCGATAAACTGAGTAGCAAGAATTACGATAAGAAGCTGTTTGCCAAACTGCGTAAGCTGCGTAAGTCGATTGCTGATGAAGATGGTTTGCCACCTTATGTGGTATTCAGTGACGCGACTCTGATTGATATGGCCGAAGTACTGCCAACCTCATACGGTGAGATGTTGGCGGTTAACGGTGTTGGTCAGCGTAAACTCGATAAGTACGCAGATCCATTCTTAGATTTGATTCAAGAACACATCACGACACACGGTTAGTTTGCAGAATCATTTAACTTCTAAAAACGACTAGGTCATAGAAAAAGAATAAGGTTGATAGGGACATGACAACACAAACAGAATTTGGCTTAAGAGAGTATTTAGCTGAGGAAGGGCGTTTATTGATTACGTCTCCAAGTTTTGATTTTGATTCTTATGAAGTGTTAGGTGAAAAGTTGGTGGCGTTACTGTCCGCTTCTGTGGTTGAAAAACAATGGGACGCTGACATGCACTCTTGGTTGATTGATTTTGAAGATTGTCGGATGTTTTTAAAGTCTGAACATTACAGTGAATCAATCTGGTTTGAGTCGCTAAACGCTGAAGAAAGCCGAGAAGAGTTTGATTATCTCGCGACGCTTTTCAAACGCGGTTTTTAACTTCGCTCACCAATAAAAGTGAGAATAAACGTTTGCGTCTGTTCTCACCGTTGCAGCCAATATTGATTAATGTATAATCGCCCGCCGCTCAGTAGAGCAATTTTTTGATACATTTTTTAATTCACATTATTGGTAAGAGCTTTCTTAGATTATTCGAAGAAATGACTCGATTTGGGTTCCCTCACCCCCAAACCAAACTAAAAAGGTACAGCATGAGTAACTTTACCCCTGCGCAACAGCGCAAAGCCCTAGCATTATTAGTTTTGTTCCATTTAGTCATTATTGCATCAAGCAACTATCTGGTTCAGCTACCTTTTACCGTTTTCGGTATGCACACCACTTGGGGTGCTTTCACTTTCCCGTTTATCTTCCTAGCGACCGATCTGACCGTACGCATTTTTGGCGCGCAGCTTGCTCGTAAAATCATTTTCTTAGTGATGCTACCTGCACTGGCCGTTTCTTATTTCTTGTCAGTGGTATTCTTTGAAGGTTCATTCCAAGGGTTTAGCCAACTAGGCGAGTTCAACCTGTTTGTTGCACGTATCGCCGCGGCGAGCTTCATGGCTTACTTGCTTGGTCAGATCTTGGATGTGCATGTTTTTAACCGCCTACGTCAGCTTAAACAATGGTGGGTTGCCCCAACATGCTCAACGTTATTCGGTAATGCTATTGATACCATCGCGTTCTTTGCGATTGCTTTCTACCAAAGCCCAGATCCATTCATGGCCGAGCATTGGACTGAGATTGCCTTAGTCGATTACGGATTCAAACTTATCATCAGCTTAGGTTTATTCGTGCCTATGTACGGCGTGCTTCTGAACTACATTGTTAGAAAGCTAACGGCTGTGAACCCTGACTTTAAAGCGACAGGCGTGAACGTTTAAGGATCAGATTAGAAACGCATTAATGCAAAGATAAGAAAAAGCCCAAGTTAGTCTACTAACTTGGGCTTTTTTAATTCCTAGCGTCAGGTACTAATATCAGAGGCATTCAATATTCAATGGCCAGCCAATATCGGTTTGTCTATTCGACTCGATCTCTAGCTCAGCAGCGGTCAGCGGGTTGTCTGCTAGCCATTGCTTAGAAAGCGTCAAGGTCAGATTGTTACCATCGGTTGCAAGCTTAAACTCAGGCTCTAGTGCTGGATTGCGACGGTGAGTCAACAAAATAGCTAAACGCAAAATACGTAAAATACGCTTGCTGCTGGTGCCTGAGATAGCGTGCTGCTCTGGTAATGAGGTTAACTGTTCACGGTAGCGACGAGTTAACTCACCCAAGTAGTGCTTTTGCGCTCGAGTAAAGCCTGGTAGGTCTAAGTTCTGCAGTAGGTATGCGCTGTGCTCACCGCCTTTTTTGAAATCGATGGTTAAACCAATCTCATGAAGCTTAGCTGCCGTTTGCAGTAGCACACCAGCTTGAGGTTCTGAAACCCACGCTTCGGCGCCTGCTTGCTCTAGCAGCGTTTGTGCGACTACAGCAACTTGTTCACCGTAGCTTACGTCCATTTGGTAGCGTGATTGAACACTCTTAATGGTACGTGCACGAATGTCTTCTTGGCGCAACTCATCAACCATCTCGTAGGCTAGGCCTTCACGGAGTGCACCGCCTGCGAGTGTCATTGAATCAATTTCAAGCAGCTCAAAAATAGCAATAAGAATTGAAAGTCCACTCGGGAACACCAATGCGCGTTCAAGAGTCAGTCCTTCAATTTCTAGCTCTTCCAAGCGCTCAGTAATCATCGCTTGTTTCTGTAGGCGCTTAAGTTTGGCATGAGTAATTACTTCATCCATGCCTTGAGCCAACATGATTTCTTGTAGTGCCTGAACGGTACCACTGGCGCCCACACACACATCCCATCCGATATCAGTGTAGCTATCGAGGATAGGAGCCAACGTCGACTTCGCCGCTTCAATAGCGTTGTTAAAGTTGGTTGCGGTTAATTGGCGATCTTTAAAGTGGCGTTCAAGCCAAGTAACACAGCCCATCTTTAGGCTGGTTAGTGCTTTCGCTGAGAAGCCTTCACCAATGATCATTTCGGTGCTTGCGCCACCAATATCAACAACCAGCCGGCGGCCACTGCCACCAGAAGTGTGTGCTACGCCTTTATAGATAGTCGCAGCCTCTTCTTCACCGGAGATAACATTGATGTCGTAACCAAGGATCTGGTTCGCTTTCTCAAGAAAGATATCCACATTGATAGCGGTACGTAGGGTCGCTGTACCGACAATGCGGATATTTTCTTTTGGAATATCTTGCAGTCGCTCTGCAAAGAGACTCAAACAGTCCCAACCGCGCTGCATGGCTTCTGTACTAAGCGCATTATTTTCATCTAAGCCTGCAGCTAAACGCACTTTGCGCTTAATTTTAGCCATGGTTTGTACGCTGCCATCGATATGACGCACAACGAGCATATGAAAACTGTTCGACCCGAGGTCGATTGCAGCGTAAAGCGGTGGTGACACTGTTTGACTCATAAGCGACTAAGCTTCCTTGTTATGACGCGGTTGGCGTGGGCGACGGTTCTGGTTTGGTTTACGGTTGCCGTTGCGTGGGCCATTGTTATTTGAGCGGCGTTGTTGCGGGTTACGTGTGCGTAAACGCAATGGTGCTGGTAGATCTTCTAGCAGTGCAGAAGCATCGTAGTCAGACACAGGGATAGCGTGCTCAATGTATTCTTCGATTGGTGGCAAGTTGATTGCGTAATCTTCACAAGCAAAGCTGATTGAGTGACCACTTGCACCAGCACGACCGGTACGGCCGATACGGTGAACGTAATCTTCACAGTCATCAGGTAGATCGAAGTTGAATACGTGTGTTACTTGAGGAATGTGTAGGCCACGTGCTGCAACGTCGGTTGCGACAAGTAGATCAACATCACCTTTAGTGAATTGCTCAAGAATCTTTTCACGTTTCTTTTGAGGAACATCGCCAGTTAGTAGGCCAACACGGTGACCATCTGCAGCTAGATGACCCCAAACAGACTCACACTTGTGCTTAGTGTTAGCGAAGATGATGGCGCGTTCAGGCCACTCTTCTTCAACTAGCGTCTGCAGAAGTGCCATTTTGTGTTCATTTGATGGGTAGAACAGCTCTTCCTGAATACGGTGACCTGTTTTACGCTCTGGCTCAACAACAACATGCTCTGGGTTGTGCATGTGTTCGAATGCTAGCTCTTGTACGCGGTAAGACAATGTCGCAGAGAACAGCATGTTCAGACGATCTTTTGGCTCAGGCATACGGCGAAACAAGAAGCGGATGTCTTTGATGAAACCAAGATCGAACATGCGATCAGCTTCGTCAAGAACAACGGCTTGAATGTGGTTAAGGTTAAATACCTTTTGCTTGTAGAAATCGATGATGCGGCCAGTCGTACCAATTAAGATATCTGCGCCTTCTTCGATCTTACCTAGTTGCTTGTCGTAGCTTTCGCCACCGTAAGCAAGTGCTGCCTTGATACCTGTGCTTTCAACCAGAGAGTCAGCATCGTTGTAGATCTGAATCGCGAGTTCACGCGTTGGTGCCATAATAATCGCACGTGGCTGGTTAGGCTTACGCCCTTCATGCTCAGGTGTTTTTAGCAGGTGGTTAAAAGTAGCAGTAAGAAACGCAAGCGTTTTACCAGTACCCGTTTGGGCCTGGCCTGCAATGTCTTGGCCGGTGAGCAGTACCGGGAGCGCCAAGGCTTGGATAGGGGTACAATAATCGAACCCTTTTTTCTCCAATCCTTCAATGACTTGCGGAAGTAAATCCAAGTCGGCGAACTTTTGCTCTGTGATATGCGTCTTTTTCATTGCTATAGAATATCAGCTTAAGCTTGCAATACGAAAGTAAATACATTCCAATAGGGCATCTATTTACTGGTTATCATCCAACCAGTTCTAAAAAATACATTGGAGTGGAAGATGAGTGATAAGATTTTGCAGCTAACTGATGACGGTTTTGATAACGATGTAATCAACGCTGCAGGCCCTGTTCTTGTTGATTTTTGGGCAGAATGGTGTGGTCCATGTAAAATGATTGCGCCGATTCTTGACGAAATCGCAGACGAGTACGAAGGCAAGCTCACAATCGGTAAATTAAATATCGACCAAAATGCTGGTACTCCACCAAAATTTGGTATTCGCGGTATTCCAACGCTACTTCTTTTCAAAGATGGTGGCGTAGCAGCGACTAAAGTTGGTGCACTATCTAAAACTCAACTTAAAGAGTTCTTAGACGCTAACCTTTAATAAGGTCAGCATTTGAAAAGAAACCGTGCAGTTAACAAATGCGCGGTTTTGTTTTTTCTAAGCTATGGACTAGTCTTAGTTTTAGTGCTAATTTATCGCACGTTAATTGAACGAATTTCTCTTCTTGGTCGATCCTGTGACCAAATCCTTCTTAACTTAAGAAAACAGATCCTATTTTGACTAAACAAACTTCCACCACTATGAATCTTACTGAACTGAAGAACAGACCTGTGTCTGAGCTTGTTAAACTTAGCGAAAGCTTAGGTCTTGAAAATCAAGCTCGCCTAAGAAAACAAGACATTATCTTCTCCATCCTTAAAGCGCATGCAAAAAGTGGTGAAGACATCTTTGGTGATGGTGTTCTAGAAATTCTTCAAGACGGTTTTGGTTTCCTACGTAGCGCCGACAGTTCATACCTGGCTGGCCCAGATGATATCTACGTATCTCCAAGCCAAATTCGTCGTTTTAACCTTCGCACTGGTGACTCTATTGGCGGTAAAATCCGTCCACCTAAAGATGGCGAACGTTACTTTGCACTGCTTAAAGTAAACACGGTTAACTACGACAAGCCAGACAACGCTCGTAACAAGATTCTTTTCGAAAACCTTACTCCTCTTCACGCCAACGAACGTATGGTGATGGAAGCGGGTAATGGTGCGACTGAAGATATTACGGCCCGTATTCTTGACCTTGCATCTCCTATTGGTAAAGGTCAGCGTGGTCTGATTGTTGCTCCGCCTAAAGCGGGTAAGACAATGCTTCTGCAAAACATTGCCCAAAGCATTGCTCGTAACCATCCTGAATGTGAACTAATGGTTCTACTTATCGATGAGCGTCCAGAAGAAGTAACTGAAATGCAGCGTCTAGTTAAAGGCGAAGTAGTTGCTTCAACATTCGATGAGCCAGCATCTCGCCACGTACAAGTTGCAGAAATGGTTATCGAGAAAGCGAAACGCCTTGTTGAACACAAGAAAGACGTGGTTATCCTGCTGGATTCTATTACTCGTCTAGCTCGTGCTTACAACACTGTGATTCCTTCATCAGGTAAAGTTCTTACTGGTGGTGTTGATGCGAATGCTCTACATCGTCCAAAGCGTTTCTTCGGTGCGGCACGTAACGTAGAAGAAGGCGGTAGCTTAACGATCATCGCAACAGCACTGGTTGATACTGGTTCTAAGATGGATGAAGTTATCTACGAAGAATTCAAAGGCACAGGTAACATGGAACTGCACCTTAACCGTAAGATTGCGGAAAAGCGCGTATTCCCAGCGATTGATTTCAACCGCTCTGGTACTCGTCGTGAAGAGCTTCTTACGAAGAACGATGAACTACAGAAGATGTGGATTCTGCGTAAGATTGTTCACCCAATGGGCGAAATCGACGCAATGGAATTCCTTATCGATAAGCTAGCAATGACCAAAACGAACGATGAGTTCTTTGACGCAATGCGTCGTCAGTAATATTGATTAGCTGATCGTTATTTAATAAGCGCTGCCTTCGGGTGGCGCTTTTTATTTGCATTTTGTAGCGACAGCTTGCAGAATGATCAAAAGTGTTACAAGGAAGTTAAAATGCAACATGGACTGTTGTCATCATTACTCCTGTCTACTTCACTGTTATTTTCACCGGTTGGTATGAGCTATGCCACCGAGATGTCTCCATTTACAGTAGAGTCTTGGCTTGAGAATGATCAAGTAAAACTGAAAACTGCTGAACTACTCGAGCTTGTCGTACGTGACGAAGTCAATTCGCTACGTTTTGCACTTGAGCGCCTGACATTTCCCCAACAAGAGGTGGCTCGTTACCAACTCTTGAAGAAGCTCGAACAGCAAAAAACCGTACTCACACCTAAGATGTCCATCTTCGTCGAGCAGCAACTCGCTATCACGCCCACTTATCAAGTATTAGAGCGTGGAGATGGCTACGAGTTTACGGTACCTGCCTTTAATTATCCTTCAATAGCTAATCGTCTCATCAAACAGTGGCGTCAAGATCAGAAGACACTGGTGTTTGTACTAGATGCAGAGAAGCAGGAACTCGACCTAAAAGAGTGGTTATCTGGATCTGAACATCAAGTTCAAACGCGAGAAGCGCTGCTCATCAGAGAGTTAGACAGTTTGTCTCCTGAAGCGGTTGATTACCTAACTAAGCAGCTCACTGCATCTTCTATTGTTAGTTGGTTACCTTCTACTGAGGTGGTGGTTCGATTAGCGCAAGTGAGCGAAGACCCAGAGGTCTACAAAATTCTATGGAGAATGAAGGCCGATTATCATAGCCAAGCTGAGCTAGTGCGCCTTGCTGGAACCAAACAAACGTTCGCACTTGAACAGGTGATGGCAGCGACCAAAAACCCGCGTTTGAAAGATGAAGCGATTACTTTGCTTACCAAGGTTAACCCGTTATCAGAAGAGGTGAAGCAGTTTCTTGTCTCTAGGATGGCGATTGCCGATGAAGCGCCTTTAGTCGCGCGTGAACTTGCCAAACAAGGTCATACGCGATGGTTGCAAGATCTCGTCAATGATAACCCTCAGGTGAAGAGCTCTTTGATCGAGCAAGCATTACCGTAAAGTGGATTTTGCCTTTCAATAACCACACTAAAAAGGGGGATCTCAGCGTCACCCTTTTTGATATACTGAGCGCAGAATAATCAGCATGTAGAAGCCCTATGAGTTTTAAAGATTTACGTGATTTTATCGACCATCTTGAAAGTATTGGTCAGTTGAAACGCATTTCTCACCCAGTCGATCCAGACTACGAAATGACCGAGATTAGCGACCGTACTCTACGTGCTGGTGGCCCGGCTCTTTTGTTTGAAAATCCAGTAGGCTATGACATGCCTGTTTTGACCAACCTATTTGGTACACCTAACCGGGTTGCTATTGGTATGGGGCGTCAGGAAGTCAAAGAGCTGCGTGAAGTGGGCAAGTTGCTTGCTTACCTAAAAGAACCAGAGCCACCAAAAGGCTTTAAAGACGCTCTTGATAAACTGCCCGTGTTTAAGCAAGTCTTAAACATGCCGGCTAAACGCCTTCGCAAAGCGGCTTGCCAACAAGTGGTATGGCAAGGCGATGACGTCGACCTAGATAAAATTCCGGTGATGAGCTGTTGGGCTGACGATGTCGCACCATTACTAACATGGGGTTTAACGGTTACTCGTGGTCCAAACAAGAAACGCCAAAACTTAGGCATCTATCGCCAGCAAAAAATCGGTAAGAATAAAATCATCATGCGTTGGTTAGCCCACCGTGGTGGAGCGCTGGATTTGCGCGATTGGATGGAAACCAACCCTGGTAAACCATTTCCGGTATCGGTAGCGTTTGGTGCCGACCCAGCTACCATTCTTGGTGCGGTTACGCCAGTTCCGGATACTTTATCTGAGTACGCGTTTGCAGGCTTACTACGTGGTAGTAAAACTGAGGTCGTTAAATCAATCAGCAACGACTTAGAGGTTCCTGCAAGTGCGGAAATCGTGATGGAAGGTTACATCGACCCGAATGAATTTGCGGATGAAGGGCCTTACGGAGACCATACTGGTTACTACAACGAGAAAGAAAAGCACCATGTGTTTACTATTACTCATGTAACCATGCGCGAGAACCCTATCTATCACAGCACCTATACTGGCCGTCCACCGGATGAGCCTGCGGTATTGGGGGTTGCGCTAAATGAAGTGTTTGTTCCTATTCTTCAAAAGCAGTTCCCAGAGATTGAAGATTTCTATCTACCGCCTGAAGGTTGTTCGTACCGAATGGCAGTAGTGACCATGAAGAAGCAATACCCAGGTCACGCTAAGCGCGTGATGATGGGTGTATGGTCTTTCTTGCGTCAATTCATGTACACCAAGTTTGTATTGGTGTGCGATGAGGATGTGAACGCACGTGATTGGTCTCAAGTAACCGCAGCGATGTGCGAACATATGGATCCGTCACGCGATAGCCTGATGATAGAGAACACGCCGATCGATTCATTGGATTTTGCCTCACCCGTGGTTGGGTTAGGTTCTAAGATGGGCCTAGATATCACTAAGAAGTGGGACGCAGAGTTAGCGCTATCGCCAGATGTCCAAGCAGCACCTGTAAATAGTGAATATATAGAGGGTAGCTTGGCTGAGCTAACCAAGGCTCACCCTGAAATTATTGATATTCACCTGCAAAACGACAATGCCAGCATGATTGTGGTGTGTATTGATAAGCAAGCAGCCGGTAATGGCAAGAAAATCATGGAAGCGGTTTGGTCTCAATTTGATGAGAACAAGTTTGTTATCGTGTGTGACGGCGATGTCAATGTGAGTGATTGGAATGACATCATTTGGGCGGTAACGACAAGAATGGATCCGGCCAGAGATACGTTATTCCTACAGAATGAAACTGGACACTCAAAAATGGGCCTCGATGCGACCAATAAGTGGGAAGGTGAATGCTTGCGTGAGTGGGGTGTACCAATCACAAAAGATCCTGATGTCGTGAAAAAGATTGATAGCATCTGGGAACAGCTAGGAATTTCATGAGCTACCAAGTAGTCTTATACCCAGAAAACATCAGTTTCACAGTAGAAAAAGGGCAAACGGTCTTGGATGCTGCGCTCAACAGCGATATCTATTTCCCAAACCGTTGCCAAGTTGGCGCATGCGCAATGTGTATGTGCAAAAAATTAGAAGGGCAAGTGAGTTACCACCTTGAACCCATGCTCACAGAGAAAGAGCAGCAACAAGGCTGGATTTTTGCTTGCCAAGCATTTGCAGAAAGTAATTTAGTTCTAACCTTTGCCGATTAAGGGTTAGTAAGAGGAAGAACATGACTATTAAATGTAAAGTGAAGTCTATCGAGCCTTTGGCTTGTAATACTTACCAAATCCTACTTCACCCAGAAACACCGGTCGCTTTTAAAGCGGGCCAGTACCTGATGGTTGAAATGGGCGAGAAAGATAAGCGCCCATTCTCTATCGCAAGTAGCCCTTGCCGCCACGAAGGTGAGCTTGAGCTACATATTGGTGCTGCCGAGCATAATGCTTACGCACTAGAAGTGGTTGAAGCGATGAAGAAGGCACAAGCTGAAGATGGCGATATTGCTATTGATGCTCCACACGGAGATGCTTGGATCAAAGAAGAAAGCGATCGCCCTTTATTACTTATTGCTGGTGGCACGGGTTTCAGCTACGTGCGCTCTATTCTTGATCACTGCATCGCGCAAAATAGCTCGAAAGAGATCTACCTATACTGGGGCGCAAAAGATGAGTGCCAGTTATATGCGAAAGAAGAGCTGGTTGGCATTGCAGAAAAGCATAGCAATGTGCACTTTGTACCGGTAGTAGAAGAAGCACCGGAAGTTTGGCACGGTCAAACTGGTAATGTGCTTGAGGCTATTACGGAAAGTTTCGAATCATTAGCTGATTTCGATATCTATATTGCAGGTCGTTTTGAAATGGCGGGCGCTGCAAGAGACCTATTTACTCAGAATAAAGAAGCAAAGCGTGACCATATGTACGCAGATGCTTACGCATTTATCTAACAATACCCTTAGGTTTTGAGCAAAAAGAGAGCAGAAATGCTCTCTTTTTTACGTTTAGGTGAACTATTAGGCAGTTAACCCCTATTTATTCATTTTTTATGAAAAAGTAGTTGCTAAGCTGAGAGGGTTCCCTATAATGCGACACCACTGAGACGGCAGACGCCACAAGGCTTCAGCAAGAATCAGTAAGACGGAAAGCGACAAAAAATTAATTTTCAAAAAGTGTTTGACACTGAATGTTAATTCGCTAGAATGACCGTCCACTTCGAGAGGCTCCTTACTTAAAAGGAACGCTCAAGAAGTTAAGCTCTTTAACAATTTAAACCTATCAATCTGTGTGGGCACTCGTTGATGAATATCAAAACGTTTTATCGTTAGATAAAACAGATTCTTCGGAATCAAAATTGATTTCAATGAACTGAGTGACCAATACAAATAATTACTTTCTTTATAGAGAGGGGTTATTTGGCACAGTCAATTCATTACCATTCTGTTGGAATGGTAATAGCTTTAGAATTACATGTTCATTTTCGAATGAATATTAGTTTTGAAGTCAGTATTCGTTGAGTCACACCTATTAGTTTAGGTAATCAAAACTTTAAATTGAAGAGTTTGATCATGGCTCAGATTGA
>NZ_JAUJED010000012.1:0-152277 GCF_030442075.1 Vibrio sp. TMPB1044
TAAGTATTGCTTAGCAATGATACATTTTAGCTCTCGGCTATATTTGGACATAAAAAGACCCCCAATAATTGGTGTCCAACTATTGGGGGTCAGTTCATAATGTGGCTTTTTTTGTACCTGAAATTCGCGGTCAAGGTACAAAACTACCCAGAGATTAAAACAAAAGGTGCAGATAGTAATCGACATAAGAATCGTCAATTCGTGTCATGCTTAGCTCGAAAGAAATAGTAGAGCTGGAGTGAATACAAAAAAGCGATTTCTCAAGCTAGAGAAACCGCCATCAATTTAAGTTTGGAATGAAACAAACGAGCAAATGCAAGATATGTATGTGAAGGCTCGACACAGTGAACGAAGAATAGAAAGCTAAGAACTCAGCGCGTTATCTCGGCACAAGGTAGTGATAATGTCAGTGATAGCTAAAACGATCGTCGACTTCACTTTTTGATTATGTCGCCCCAAAAACATTTCAAGCATTGGACCAGACATGGTCTCCACCATCTCCGCATCATATTCAATTGGCATAATACGCTGAATCGCGTGTACCTTATTAAGCTCAAATATAATGTCGACTTCTGTGAAACTGGTGTCGTCACCCTGTATTTTCGCCCACTCTTTCAAGGTAACGAAAACCTCTAAATCGTCATAAAGCTCTTTACTGATGACACCAAGCCCTAATAGTAGCTTAGCGCGAATCATAATCTCGCCTAACGGGCCACCGCTGTTAAGAAGAGGTTCTACAACAAACTTAATTGCAGTATCGTCTTTCTTGAAGATATTCTTTAATACGGCATCTACCGTGTCATCCAATGCATCGTAAGCAGCCATTAGGCAGGCGCCAGCACTCTCAGCTTCTGATAGGGCTTCAAGTAATTCAGTTTCATGGCTAGTTTGTATTGGCATAACGGCTCGGCAATAAGAAAGTGCCACCGGGGTGGCACTTTGATGATTTATCATTTCAATGCTAGATAAGCTTGTTCCGCTAGTTTAACAACTTCTGAGTCGATATTCAGCTCAGAATAATGCGCTAATGTCTCAGCAAAACCTTTTTCTGCGAACATTGCCTGAAGTTCAACCGCTTGAGGGTCATCTTCATTCTTATAGTGGAACGCAGCTGCGATCGCTTTTACAAGGTGCGCATTAGGAAGACCGTATTCTAGCGTACCGTTCAATGGCTTGACTAGACGATCTTGTGGGCTCAGCTTACGAATAGGCTGACGGCCAACACGGTCAACTTCATCACGTAGGAACGGGTTAGCAAAACGACCAAGAATTTTCTGGATGTATGCCGCGTGCGCTTCAGGATCAAAGTCGTAACGCTTAATCAGAACAGCACCGCTTTCTTCCATCGTTGCTGTTACTTCAGCGCGGATTTTGTCATCTTCGATAGCATCTTTGATTGTCTCGTGACCCGCAAGCACACCAAGGTATGCCGTTACCAAGTGACCTGTGTTCAGCGTGAACAGTTTACGCTCAACGAACGCCATTAGGTTATCAGTGCATTCCATACCAGGGATGTTTGGAATATCACCTTTGAATTGTGTTTGGTCTACGATCCACTCGCTGAACGTTTCAACCGTTACTGCAAGAGGGTCTGTTTCGCCCGCTTCTGCAGGTGGAACAATGCGGTCAACCGCAGAATCAACAAAGCCAATGTGCTCTTCAGTGAACGCTTTCATTTCATCAGAAAGGTGCTCTAGAACCGCTGCTTTTAGTTGGCTAGTACCGCGAACCATGTTCTCTGCCGCGATGATGTTCATTGGCGCCGTGTTGTTTGCTGCTGCACGCTTTTCGATACCTTGAGCAATAGACTTAGAAATGATTTTAAGAACCGTTGGGCCAACTGCTGTCGTCACAATGTCAGACTCAGCAATGCAATCTACCACAGCGCTTGTTGCTGAGTTTACTGCTGTCACGTTTTTAACGGTTTCAACAACGCACTCTTCACCAACAATCTTCACTGGGTATTCTTGGCGTTCAATTAACGCGTTAACAACCGTTTCATTTACGTCAGCAAAAGTAACCTTCATACCAGCGTCAGAAAGAAGTTTACCAATGAAACCACGACCGATATTACCTGCACCAAAATGTAACGCTTTCATAATTTTGACCTTATAAATATTTGAATCTAGATAGCTAACTGCTCAACAACATGCCTGATGATTAACTAGAGACATTAAGCAGTAAGCTATTCAGACTGAATCTTGTTAAGACAGATTTAGACCGAAAATGAGGCCAGTAGGGGGATACCGGCCTCCTTCACTTAGGAGCTTGACTAGAGCTTTTTAGTTTCCGTTGAGAATACGTAGAACATCAGCAGGGTTTGTTGTGTTCTGTAGGCATTCCACAGCGTCTTCATCATCAAGTGAATTGGTAATAGCCATCAGCACCATGTTGTGCTCATCGCCTTGTGCGGCAATACCGATAACCATCTTCGCGATATCGTCTTCATCTTCGCCCCACTGAATACCTTCAGGGTACTGACAGAATACGATGCCGGTTTTTTGTACGTACTGTTTTGCTTCGATTGTGCCGTGTGGTACTGCGATAGACTCACCTAGATAGGTAGACACAAGCTCTTCACGAGCAAACATGCCGTCTACGTATTCTGGAGATACGTTGCCCAGTTTGACCAGTTGCTCACCAGCGAACTTGATTGCGTCTTCTTTTTGAGTCGCTTTAAGGCCAAGGAAGATGCTGTCATTAGTCAGTGCAAGCTTGTTGCCTTCTTGTGCTGGAGCCGCTGCAGGAGCCGGAGCTTCTACTTTTGCTTCACCACTTTGAGCGTCGGTAAGCTCTGTAACTAGCTGGTCGTATACACCGCCGTCTAGGAAGTTGCTTAGAGACATGTGCATTGCACCTGGTACGGTGTTACGAGCACGGTCTGTTAAGTCTTTATGCGTGATAACAATTTGCGAATCAGCTGGTAGGTTGTTGATTGCGTAGTTGGTTACCGTGATATTTAGGCCCGCTGCATCTACTTTCTTACGCAGTAGACCAGCACCCATTGCACTTGAACCCATACCCGCATCACACGCTACGTATACTGCTTTCACGTCAGCTAGGTTGATGTCTGCACCCGTTGCTGCACCTTTAGAAGACGCTTTCATGTCTTTCATTTGCGCTGATGCTTTCTCTAGTGAATCTTCCTCATCATCTTGCGCTGATGTTTTAAGAAGGATTGACGCTACAACAAACGATACTGCCGTTGCTGCGATAACCGATAGAATCACGCCGATGTAAGAGCCTTTTGGTGTCATCAACAGAATCGCGAAGATAGAACCAGGAGACGCTGGAGAGATTAGGCCAGAGCTGAACATTACGTTAGTGAATACACCAGCCATACCACCTGCGATTACCGCTAGGATTAGACGTGGGTTCATTAGAACGTATGGGAAGTAAATTTCGTGGATACCACCTAGGAAGTGGATGATAGATGCACCCGCAGCAGATTGCTTCGCACTGCCTTTACCAAATACCATGTAAGCAAGTAGTAGACCTAGACCAGGACCTGGGTTCGCTTCAATTAGGAAGAAGATAGAACGACCGATCTCTTCAGACTGCTGAATACCTAGTGGAGAGAAAATACCATGGTTGATTGCATTGTTTAGGAATAGGATTTTCGCCGGTTCTACAAAGATTGAAGCAAGAGGTAGTGCACCCGCTTCAACCATCACGTTAACGCCAGCCGCTAAACCAGAAGACAGAACTTTCACAGCAGGACCAATCACGATGAACGCGATGATCGCGCAGATCATGCCGATGATACCAGCAGAGAAGTTGTTCACTAGCATTTCGAAACCACTCTTCACTTTACCGTGAATAGCTTCATCGAATTTCTTGATTGCGATACCACCTAGTGGACCTACAATCATTGCACCCATGAACATCGGGATGTCAGTACCAACGATAACACCCATTGTTGTGATGGCACCCACTACCGCACCGCGGTCACCACCAACCATTTTACCACCGGTGTAACCAATCAATAGTGGCAGCAAGTAAGTAATCATAGGGCCAACCATTGATGCTAACGTTTCGTTAGGCCACCAACCTGTTGGGATGAATAGTGCTGTAATGAAACCCCACGCAATGAATGCGCCGATGTTTGGCATTACCATATTGGATAAGAAACGACCAAAATTTTGAACCTTGATCTTCGCTTCTGGTGATAACATAGGTAGAACCCCGTAGTGTATTGGTTGGTCAAATGACCGAAAATGTGTGCTCAAAAGTTGATTGAAATGTATCACAACATTTCCAAAATGCACCTCAAGCCAATTTTCGTGATAGCAATCACACACAAAAAACACTTAGGGGTTACTGGGAACGATTTAGATCACAAAAACGCCATGAATTAAAATTACAAAGCAAAATTAACGATAATAAATCTCATTCACACAAGATCCAGATCACACTTATGAATTCAACCATCAAAAATAATTAGTGATACGAATCACACTTAATAAAAGACACACCTTAAAAACTATAAACCATGTATGAAAGAACGCCATTCCAAGTGTGTTTTCTATGCACCCAGATGAATTTACCTTGTTATTTTGTAATTTAATTACAAAAACAGATTAATGCCTGTTTTTCAAAATTCTGATTTTCCTAGCGCCCAAACTTCAAAATACATGAACAATGAAGGAGCGAAATTGCGTAAAATAGATGTGTTATTCTAGTAATCAGTTCCTTTGTAATTCCTATCCCAACGTTATCCAGTAGCCCAATAACGACTTAAGAGAAGACTATGTCAGACAAGATCTCCACATCGGCTCTCGCTAAACAGAGAGATATAGACGCTAAAACTCTATTCAGTGACCTAAAAACGGCCGGCTATATCGTACGTTCAGAAGACCGCTGGGTGCTGACCGAACGAGGGGAAAGCTTTGGTGGGGAATATGTCAAACACAAAAAGTTTGGTGTGTTCATTGTATGGCCAGAGAAACTGCTCATCGACTTGGACACCTTCTCAGGGCAAACACTAACCGCAACTCAGCTCGGCAATGCCTTTCAACTCAGCGCAAAGAAAATCAACTTACTGCTCAATGAGCTTGGTTGGATCACAAGAGAAGAAGACGGTTGGCACGTTACCTCGACAGGTTTAAAGGCCGGTGGTGAACAGAGAGAAGATAAAGCCACACAAAACTTATTCGTGGTGTGGCACGATTCATTGGTTCGCAATAAACGTTTGAAGCAGTCTGTTGTTGAATTCCTAGGGCATGATGCTGAAAGCCACTCGACCGATGTGTCATTCTCCAGTTTTCGTCAGAAATTCGAGGCGAAGCACCGAAGCTTAGATGGGCATTATGTTAGATCAAAGGGAGAGCTGATCATCGATAACTGGCTTTATATGGCAGGAGTGGTTCATGCGTACGAGCGCCCGCTTCCGATATCAAAAGAAGTGATCAGCGATTTTTATCTACCAAGTGGCAAAGTGTACATCCAGTTTTGGGGAACCGATTCCGCGCCAATCGCCGAAGATAAACGTAAAACTACGAGAAAAATCTATGAAGAGCATGGTTTTGGCTTAATCGAAATCACGCCAGAAGATATCCCAAACCTAGACAGCGTACTTCCACCATTATTGCGTCAATATGGCATCAAGGCGTACTAAACGACTGAATCTAGACAATTCAAACCTATTAAGATCACACTTATCGAATCATTATGGACATTATTAACCATAGTGATTTGATATGTTCGCTATTTTTCCCGAGTAACTCTTCTATTATCTTACACCCATCGACTTGAGCTACCGCAGATACTCGATTTCTTGGGGCATGTTCGATAGCCATTTAAGCGTTCAGCCTTTTAGAGGCTGACTGTTCTAGAAACGACTTCTATAGAGATCTAGCCTAAATGCGTTATCCGTTTATTGTTGACGTTACCGAACATAAAACCCTACAACATTTATATTGATAGATATTAGGATTCAACATGACTCATCCAATCATTTCAGATCTAAACACTCGCTACACAGCTAAAAAATACGATGCAGAAAAGCGCATCTCTGCGGAAGACATGGAAGTAATCAAAGAAGCACTTCGTTTGTCAGCTTCTTCTATCAACTCTCAGCCTTGGAAATTCATCATCATTGAGAGCGACGAAGCAAAACAACGTTTCCACAACACTTTCGAGAACATGTTCCAGTTTAACCAACCACATGCGAAAGAAGCGTCACACACAATCCTGTTCGCTCACGATCCTAAGTACACTAAAGAGAAATTCGCGAAACGCGCAGATACGGAAGTAAGCTCTGGTCACCTACCTGCTGAAATGTATGAACAGTTTTTAGGTGCTTACGCATTCGCAGAAATGAACACTGACGAAACAGGTTTCAACGGTAACTGGACTAAATCTCAAGTGTACATTGCACTGGGTAACACACTGCACACACTTGCTCGCCTTGGTATCGCTTCAACTCCAATGGAAGGTGTAGACGCGGCTATGATCAGCGAAGAGTTTGCTGATGAGCTAGAAGGCCACGTTGTTGATGTAGCACTGGCTATCGGTTACCACAAAGACGGCGAAGACTACAACCACGGTAAACCAAAAGCGCGTTTAGCTCTTGATGAAGTCGTGACTACGCTTTAAAAACTAACAAATAAATTGCACTGCTTTATTTGGCCAGACTCTTATCTGGCCTTTTTTATGCGCGTCTTTTGGCTATTAATCAGCATTGAAAACCACCCGAGTCAAATGGACACTTTAGAATCATATTAATCACAATGCTAAGGATGTCATAAAGACACAAAAACAAGCTCGAGAATTAAACAAACCATTCAAAAACAACACCTTAAAAACATGGCACGACTAGTGCAGTGATGACCTTAGATATTTCAATAAGGTATTATCATTATGACTATTCACGTTAAATCAAATGTTCACTGGGTCGGCGTCCATGATTGGGAAACCGAACACTTCCATGGTAAGGAATACCACATGAACAAAGGTACTAGCTATAACTCGTACCTGATCCGTGAAGAGAAGACTGTACTTGTCGATACTGTCGATCATCGCTTTACAGAGCAATTCCTTGCAAACCTTGAGATGGAAATCGACATCAACGAGATCGACTACATCATTTGTCAGCATGCCGAAGAAGACCACTCAGGCGCACTCTCTGCGCTACTGGCTAAAATTCCGAATACACCGGTTTATTGTACTGAAGCTGGAGTGAACTCCATTGTTGGCCACCACCACCAACCAGACTGGAACTTCAGAACCGTAAAAACTGGTGACACTCTTGATGTCGGTAACGGAAAACAACTTATCTTCGTAGAGATGAAAATGCTGCACTGGCCAGACTCAATGGCGACTTACTTAACCAGTGATGAAATCCTGTTTAGTAACGACGCTTTCGGCCAGCACTACTGTGACGAGAACCTATTCAACGACCAACTAGACCAAGTTGAACTGCATGAACAGTGCCTGCGTTACTTCTCGAATATCCTGACGCCGTTTGCGCCGCTGGTTAAAGCAAAGATTGAAGAAGTGCTGAGCTTAGGCGTACCGATCGATGTCATTGCTACTTCTCACGGCTGTATTTGGCGCGACAACGCGACTCAAATCGTTGAGCAATATTACGAGTGGTCTAAGGCCTACAAAGAAGATCGTATTACCATTGTCTACGACACCATGTCGAACAACACTCGTATGATGGCTGATGCTATCGCAAAGGGTATCCGCAAAGGCAGCCCAGAAACGGCAATCAAAGTGTTCAATATTTCTAAGCACGATAAAAATGACATCCTTGCCAATGTCTTCCGCTCAAAAGGCGTGCTCGTTGGTTCATCGACCATGAACAATGTGATGATGCCGCAGATCGCAGCCTTACTTGAAGAGATACACGGATTACGCTTTGCAGGTAAAAGAGCAGCAGCCTTCGGGTCTTCAGGTTGGACTGGTGGCGCTGTAAAACGCATTGATGCTCGCCTACGTGAAGCGAACTTCGAGGTTAGTGCACCACAACACATCCACTGGAAACCAGACACAGATGCCCTTCGTCAATGCATTGATTACGGCATGTCACTGGCCGAGGTTTGGCGTGTAGAAGCAGACGAAGTAAGCGCACCGAAACAAGTATCACGCAATGTAACACCGCTTGAAACCACACCTGCACCTGCAGAAAACACTGCCGAACTCAAAGACACGACAGAGCAGGAAACAGAAGTAGCTCAAGATAACTCAGTACACACGGCAGACTGCACGTGCTGGCGTTGTACAGTGTGTGAATGGGTATACGACCCACAATTAGGTGAACCGTACCAAGGTGTTGAACCAGGAACACCATGGGCACAAGTGCCTGACGACTTCCTTTGCCCTGAGTGTCATTTAGGCAAAGAAGTATTTGTGGAGAAGTAACATGTCGAACATTGTGATTGTGGGTGGTGGTTTCGCTGCCCTACAAACTATCAAGATGGTACGTAAACTCGACCAAGATATCGCGATCACCATGATCACGGCGGACTCGGGGGTTGAGTACAGTAAGCCGAACCTTTCGCATGCGTTCAGTCAGGAACAAACGCCCGAAACACTCACCGTACATAATGCTCAGCAGTTAGCTGAGCAGTACAACGTGGTTATTAAAACGAAAGCGCTTGTCAGCGAAATCGATGTTGATCAGCTGTATATTCGTGTCGATGGCCAACCAATCCATTACACAAAGTTAGTGTTAGCAACAGGGGCCACACCATTTATTCCACCAGCAAAAGGGTTAAAACGTGGTGCGACAATCACGCTCAATAGCCTAGAGGAGTTTGAGAAGCACAAAGCGCAGATTGATGATGCTCAGCGTGTCACAGTGATTGGTGGCGGCCTGATCGGAGTCGAGCTTGCCTTTGACCTCCAAACCGCAGGGAAAGATGTCACAATCATCGAGCCTGCCAGCTATCTCTTGAGCAGTTTGGTGCCGCCTTTCGTTTCTCTAGAATTGGAGCAAGTGTTACGAAAAGCAGGTGTGACCGTTGAAACAGACTCTGCAGTTTGTCGAGCGACTTACCTCAAAGAGGATATAAGGCTACAAACCACCGCTTCTCGATTAATACGAACGGATGCTGTTATTGCAGCAGCAGGGCTGAAACCGAACACGACATTAGCGACACAAGCCGGAATCACCGTCAACAAAGGGATCGTTGTCGACCAAACCATGAAAACCAGTGCTAACAACGTGTATGCGATTGGTGATTGCGCCGAAATTGAAGGGCGTATCATGGCTTATCTCCAGCCCGCCATCTTGTCTGCTAATGTGTTGGCAAAGCAGCTCATTGCGAGTGATGAAGTACCTGCGACCGCTGACATAAAACTCAAGTTGCCTCATATCATCACCAAGGTGAAGACCCCAAGCTACCCCATTCAGCTTGCAGGCCGCGATCTACAAACGGCTCAAAGCTGGGAGACTCGCTTTGACCCGAAAGGCATTATCGCAAAAGGCTTCAATGCAGATAATCAATTGGTTGGGTTTATCGTCACTGGAGAGCATACCAAAGCTGCATTCCCATTGCTCAAAGAGCTACAGACAAGCTCACCCGCTTAATCTCAATGGCTTAATCTCATTGGCATAAGCCCAATAACTCAAACTCAATAACATAAGCAGCATCCTACAAAACGAAAAAAGCCAGTCAATAGACTGGCTTTTTTATGCGTTAAGCGAGGTATTCACATTAACCGATAAACGAGATGTACCCTTGCAGGATAATCAAGTTAACAATATCAATGAAGAACGCGCCAACAATTGGCACCACCATGAAGGCTTGTGGCGATGGTCCGTATCGATTCACCAAAGAACCCATGTTCATTACCGCTGTTGGTGTTGCACCTAGGCCGAAACCACAGTGACCACCCGCCATAACCGCTGCGTCGTAGTTAGAACCCATTACTTTGAACGTCACAAAGTAAGAGAAGATACCTAACACAACCGCCTGAACCGCAAGGATAGCCAAGAACGGAATCGCAAGGTCAAAGATGTTCCAAAGCTTAAGGCTCATTAGCGCCATTGCTAGGAATAGTGACAATGACACCGTACCAAGAATATCGACCGTTTCGCTGTCAGTCTTATGCAGCTTAGTCACTTCAAACACGTTAGTGATGAACACACCGATAAACAACGCGTAAACGAAGTCAGGAATCATCAACCAAGAAATTTCAAAAGTCGCCACCCACTGCTCTAGGTACCTCGCACCCGTGATACAGATAAGAAGGATGAACAACACTTCAATCACCTTCTTCGCTGTCACTTTGTCTTCTTCATACTCGTTGTAAGTAACAAGTTCAGGGAAGCGTTCGTGCGTTTGCGTGCCAGTGCCGTACTCAGATTCAAGCTGGTTTTTGTCAATCAGCTTTTGCGCCACTGGGCTACCGATAATACCACCGATGATCAAGCCAAAGGTCGCTGAAGCCATTGCGATTTCTAACGTATTTGCAATGCCAAACGTGTCTGCAAAAGTTTGAGACCAAGCCGCGCCTGTGCCATGGCCACCCGAAAGCGTGATAGAGCCAGCAATCAAACCCATCAAGGGTTCAAGGCCTAGTGCCGTTGCTAAGGTTACGCCTACACCGTTTTGGATAATGATGTAGACCGACGCCACCCCTAAAAATAGGAAGACTTTGGCACCACCTTTCATCAGCTGCGTGTAGTTAGCCGCAAGGCCGACCGTTGCAAAGAACATCAACATGAAGGTGTTCTGCAAGGGCAAAGAAAACTCAAGATCAAGGCCATTAAAGTGCAGGGCTGTAATAGCAAAAGCGACAATCAAGCCGCCGACAATGGGCTCTGGGATGTTGTACTTTTTGAGAACCGGAAGCTTTGCATTGACGAAATGACCTAGAAACAAAACACTAATCGCGATTAGGAAGGATTCTAGTGGTCCAATTGAAATTAATTGATTCATATAACCTCTATTTTTTTACGTTCTCATCTTCCTTAATGAGTCTAGTTTTATCTGTAATTATTTGTGCTGCTCTACCTATATTTATTGCAAACTGGAGAGAAATTGTGGATTAGAAAACGAACACATTACTGCGGTCGCTTAGTGCCATGTTAGTAGCACGTTAACTTTTATAGGAGATAAAAGGATTTGTGACAACAATCACCTCCAAAAAGTTAAAAACGGCGTGAGTATTTTTGCCGTTGATTCTGCTTTTTCAATACCTAAAAAAGCAAAAAGGAGCTATTGCTAGCTCCTCTTTCATCACCATCGCTGGTAATTAGAATTTTTTCGGTGCGTAACCAGTCATAACCTCAATGCGAAGCTCTTTACCGATCTTTGTCATTGGGTGAACAATTACAAGCCCTTTTACAGACTTCTTAAGTTTGCCCATATCCGCTTGCTCAGCCTTAGTAATCTCGCGGCTAAATGGCATATCAATCAGAGATTTACGCTCTTGATTCACATCGTAGCTTTCTTTGTGTTTAAGCTGGGCAATTTTCTTAGTTAGCTTCTTAATCTCTTCCTCGAACTGACGAACAACAGGACGATCATTACGAGTTTTAGCAGCATCTAACTTGTGGCGACACTTGTCTAGACGGTTGTTAATTTGTTGAAGTTCGTTTTTAACACTCATAATAATTTCCTAAGATTTAACAAGCCAATTCGGATTGGGGCGCGGAGTATAGCACAAGGGTTCTGTTGAACCGAAATTTATCTGTTAATTACCAACAAAACCGAATCACACGAACACCACTCATTCAGCCCACCTATCCTTCATGACGAATATCTAAACGGTTTTTTATTGATAGGATAGCGCCTACTTCAAAAATTGCAGTCCTCGATGCATCAAAATTCCGTCTAAACTTATACTCTAACGCAGTAACTAACTCAGGGTACACAGCTTGGGGTATCCACTCCTGCAACGACTCTATTCGCAGCGTAATCACAAGGATAGCCGATGACATTATTGAAAAGAACATTGACCTGTAGCCTAGCCCTGAGTTCAATGTTTGCCGCAACTTATGCATCTAGTGAACAAACAGCCCAAAGTAACTTAATCGTCGAATACTTTGCACCGAAAAATGCCGAAGAAGAGCAGCTCAAACGCGAGATTCAAAGCAGTGGCGTTAATGACACCGTGATTGACCTATCAAGCCAACTCTTCATGTTTGAAAAGCCGTTAACCATTAAATATGTCGGGGAGGAAGGACCGCTCTACGATCCACAAACCCATCAAGTGCTGATCCCTTACCGCTTTTACGCTGAGTCACTCAATTACTTTGAGCAGAACCAATATGAAAAAAAGTATGGCAAATCTGCGCAAACCGGCGCTATTGATACCTTGCTACACACCCTGCTACACGAAGCTGGGCATGCTTATATTGAAGACCAAAAGATTGCCATCTTGGGCAAAGAGGAAGATGCGGTCGACAACCTAGCAACCATCCTATTACTTAACTATGTGGAACATGGCGCCGATGCCGCGATCAGCGCAGCAGACATGTTCGCTTTCGAGTCAGAAGACCGCCCGGAGTATTACGACTTGGGGGAATACATCGACGAGCACAGTTTCGATCTGCAGCGTTACTTCTCCACGTTATGCTTGGTGTATGGCAGCGACCCCGATGCTTATAAAAACTTGCTCGATGAAGTGGAAAACGACTATTTGAAAGATAGGAAAGAGTTCTGTGTCGAGCACTTTGACGTGATCAATGAAAATTGGCATCAGTATTTAAAAGAGAGTGACGATACTTAAATGCTTAAATGCTTAAATGCTTAGATGCTTAGATGCTTAGAGGTTAGTGTCGAGAACGAGACAAAGCGGCTTTGGCATCAAATTCCAAAGCCGTAACCCGATAGGTTGGCTTAAGTCTTACGTGTTAAGAGTTAAGAGTTAAGAGTTTAAACCCTAGACCTTCACTTTATATTTCAGATCTTGAGCTTCATCGCCCGTCATGCCTCGAAATCCCCAGCAGTGCGATGGCTGTTCCTTAATGGTGATTTCGATATCAATTGGAGAGATAGCTAACTGCTTCTCTATCTCAGAAAATATCTTCTTGATTAAGCGCTTTTTGGTGTTTACCGCCCGACCTTCCATCATGTTGATCTCAATGACGGTATAGGCTTCTGTTCTTCCTTCCGGGTAAAAGAAGTCATCTCGTTCCAATGGCACAAATCGATGTGCTCGCTTGTCATCGGGTAAACCCATCTCACTGTTCAAGCACTGCTGCAACACATTAGAGAGCTGCAACTTAATTGGATTTAAGCACTCTTTGATACCATAAATAACAATCATGACCATTCCTTTGATGCAATGTTAGGTATAGAAGAACGTCAGATAGAAGCATCGTCTTGCGACCACCCATTCGCTTACTATTTGTACACATATTACCTAATGACGCGTATGAGAAAAGGTAAAAACAATGAATTTATGAACAGGTGCAACAAAATACCTATCCCTTTGCGAACATAAGCCGAAGCGAATTGATCGAACACCACCCTCCCCGCGTATATCTTCTCAAATCACATTTGAACTAAGGAGTGCTATGTGCCGAATTCACCGAGGAAGACCACGCCGACAGACGCCGAACTAGAAACACCCATAGAGTCTTCTCTCGAGCTCGCTGTGTTTCCTCTCCCTATCTTCCTTCTCCCCGGAGGCAGACAAAGACTGCGCATTTTTGAGCCAAAGTATCTCGCGATGGTTGCTCACGCAGCGCAGAGCGATGGTTTCATTATCTCCACTCAAGACAACTCGAACCCTGATCATCTCAGTTCTTGGGGAACAAAGGTGAACATCGTCGACTTCAATATGTCGGATGACCAGATATTGGAAATTGATGTCGAAGGCGAAAAGTTGGTGCAACTTCATGACTCGTTTCGAGACAATGATGACTTGATTAAAAGCAAGTTCAGCTTGTTGCCCCACTGGCCAGCCCATGAATATCAAGTGCCAAACGTGTTTACCGCATTTTTGGTTCAGTTGTTTCGCGACCACGATTCGATAAGAACACTCTATCCCACTCCAGATTTCGAGAGTCCTCAATGGATCTGTGCACGATTGCTCGAAATGATGCCTATCCCATTGGAAAAGAAAACAGAATTTACTGAGCCTGCTAGTTTTCCGTCCCTAGTTCCTTTTTTGAATCAAATCATCACGGGGCAATAAGCACTTTTCTTCACTATAATTTTGTATAGTGGAAATTAATTTAAATTTAAGTGATCCCGACCTTCAACTTACACGTAGTGCCACTCAAATTCGCATGATGGTTATTTACTATGCAAGTCGAAAGTAGAAGTTCAGGGAAAGGCAAGGAGCATGTCATTATCCCAGACAAAAAAACAACGACCGAGTCCAAGGTTCCAGCAGAACTTTCAAGCTGGTTGATCTTGGTTGGTACAGACAGAGACAAGCAGGCATTTACCTGTTTGTTCAAGTTCTTTGCTCCCAAGATAAAGCGTTTCGGAATTAGCAAGTTAGGTGGTGAAGCTGCTGCAAACGAGCTAGTTCAAGACACCATGACCAACGTTTGGAAGAAAGCTCATCTGTATAAAGAAGACAAAGGCGCTGCGACGACTTGGGTCTACACGGTCATGCGAAACGCTGCATTTGATATGTTGCGCAAAGTAAAAGCAAAGGCTGAACAAACAATCGCAGACGACATCTGGCCTATCGACGCGATGGTTGCGGAATCTCAGAGTGATCAATTACCGTTTGGCGATCATTTGATGAGCCGACACGTAATGACACAAATAGAGAAGCTGCCTCTGGCCCAGAAAACCATTGTCAAAGGTGTTTACTTTCAAGAGCTCTCTCAAGAGCAACTCGCTCAGCAACTTGGCGTCCCACTTGGAACCGTGAAATCACGTCTAAGACTTGCTTTAGCCAAACTTAAGGTTCATATGGGGGAACAAAGTCATGATTAAACATCACCCAAATGCTGAAATTTTGAAAGATTTTGTCGATGGCACGCTCGCAGACTCTGTTTCTTTGATTGTTTCTAGTCACGTAGAACTGTGTGAACACTGCCAACAGCAAGTTAAGCAGCTTACCGCTGAAGCGGCGAATAACGTATTCGACGCGGATTCAGTATTTTCAAGCGATGACCTAAATAGCTTCTCAATGGACGATATGGGCTTTGATTTCGACGCGATTGATCAAATCACTGCTGATTTATCTCAGTCGGTCGAAGTTGAGCCAAAGGTAGAACAAGTTACCGTTGCAGATACCACGTTCACAATCCCCCGCGCTCTGAACTCAGTGGCGAGAAAAGATTGGATGAACCTAGGCAAAATTTCACGAGCAAGACTCGATTTCGATGACGAAGCACACCACTCCAGTTTGTTGCACATAGATAAAGATGGACAAGTACCTTGCCACACTCACAAAGGCTTCGAGATCACGCTTCTTTTAGAGGGTAGCTTCGAAGACGAGATGGGGGTCTACAACAAAGGCGACTTCATCTGGCTAGATGGCAATCATACTCACCAACCGGCTACTAAAGAAGGATGTGTGTGTTTAACGGTTTCAAGTGATGCCTTGTACTTCACTAAAGGCGTGAGTCAACTGTTCAATCCATTAGGTAAATACATTTATTAGATTGAGCACATTTACTTGACGCGTCAAGTTGGCTAGGTAGAAAAATAATAACCTAACTAAAGCAACGCGAAATAAGTAATAAACCACATAACATAAGAATAACGATGAGCAATGAACGTGAGGATTTGACCAATGGATAAGAAAATAAAAATAGGCATCAGTGCATGTGTCGCCGGTCATAAAGTTCGGTTCGATACCGGACACAAACGTTCTCGCTTCTGCACAGACGATCTTGCAGATTATGTAGAACTTGAGCCGGTATGCCCTGAAATGGGAGTTGGACTGCCAACGCCTCGCCCAACTATTCGTCAGACACGGATGTTAGACGATATCATTCACGTCTCCCGTCCAGACGGTTCTGGTGATGTAACCCAGGAGCTGATCGAATTCGGTCAAAACTACTCGAAGAACAACCAGCACATTGCTGGATTCATTGTTTGCCAAAAGAGCCCAACTTGCGGCATGGAGCGAGTGAAAGTGTACCACCACCATGGTCGCGGCTCTGAATCGACTGGCGTAGGCATGTTTACCCAACAAATTATGGACGCTAATCCGTTACTTCCCGTTGAAGAAAACGGCCGCCTTAACGATCCCATTTTGCGTGAAAACTTCATGACTCGAGTATTCACTTACCAAAAATGGCTCGATCTTGTGGATGAAGGTGTAACAAAGCACAAGCTGATCCTATTCCATAGTGCACACAAGTACTTGGTAATGTGTCACCACGTTGAGAGTTACAAAAGCTTAGGCAAACTGTTAGCGGGTAATGAGTTAGAGATTGACGAATTGGCGGCTCAATACATCGAAGGCTTGATGACGGCGTTATCGCATCACGCCAATAGAGGCAGTCACGCCAATACTCTGCATCACTTACAAGGTTACTTTAAGAAGCAATTGAGCAGCACGCACAAGCAAGAGCTCACCAATCAGATTGCATCATTTAGAGAGGGCGTAATTCCACTGCTAGTGCCCCTAACGTTGATAAACCACTACCTAATGGAATACCCAAACGAGTACTTGGAGTCACAGGTTTACCTAAACCCTCACCCACAAGAACTTAAACTGAGATACGGATATTGAGCAACATTCTATGGATAAGACGAGACCTGAGGATTCACGATAACCCAGCGCTCGTCGCGGCAGTTGAAAACGGTGTTACGACCGCCGTTTTCATTTCAACCCCGCAGCAATGGCAGCAACACAACCTTGCACCAATCAAAGCTGATTTCATCTATCGTCACCTAGAACAGTTCAAATCTCAGCTCGCTGAGTATGGGATTACACTGCTGCACCTCAAAGCCAGCGATTTTGCTGACCAAGCCCGACAGCTCATCGAATTATACGGACAACTTAATGCCAAGTGTGTGTACGCAAATTCAGAGCCTGAGGTCGATGAACAAGCCCGCGATAAAAAGCTGATAACAAGCGGCCTAAACCTGAAGATAAGCGACTGTGACGTTATGCTGCCATTAGGTAGTGTTCTTAACAAACAAGGCGAGATGTTCAAAGTCTTTACGCCCTTTAAGAACGCGTGGCTAAAAGAAGTTCAGGTGAAAGGCATCATCTGTAGCCCAGCTCCTGTCGCGCCCGTTAAGCTTCAACAAACACAGCCTTCACAAGAGCAACTTCCTGACGACTTACAAGCCTTAACAATCTCCGCTGACTATGATTTCGACTTTCCTCGTGTTGATTCAAGTCGCTGGCCATTGAGCCAAGACGTATTAGGCAATGTGATCCCCAATTTCTTAGGTAATAAAGTCAACGACTATGCGCGTCTGAGAGATATTCCCTCAGTCAAAGGAACATCTGGCCTATCGCCTTATTTAGCGATTGGCGCAGTGAGTCCACGTTGGTTAGCGATTCAATTGATTCAGCAACAACCCGATTTGTTATTTGATACGCAATTACCGGCCTTTTGTTGGCTCAATGAATTGATTTGGCGAGATTTTTATAAGCATTTGATGTTCCACCATCCTAAACTGGTTAAAGGTGCGAACTTTCAGCAAAAATACAATGGTTTAGATTGGTATCACGATCATCCAAGCTTCAAAGCTTGGTGCGAAGGAAAAACAGGATATCCATTGGTTGATGCAGCAATGCGTCAACTGGTTGAAACGGGCTGGATGCACAACAGGCTAAGAATGGTGGTGGCAAGCTTCCTGACCAAGCACCTGCTTATTGACTGGCGTTGGGGCGAACGTTTCTTTATGTCGCACCTGATCGACGGTGACTTTAGTGCCAACAATGGTGGCTGGCAATGGGCTTCAAGTACTGGCTGTGATGCTCAACCTTACTTCCGAATTTTCAATCCAATCACCCAGAGTGAAAAGTTTGATCCAAAAGGAATTTTTATTCGTAAGTACATACCAGAGCTGCAAAATATCCCTGATAAGCATGTACATTTTCCACATGACTTTATCGCTAAAAACGGAATAGACAGCGAATACTGGCAACCCATCGTTGAGCACAAAGAAGCACGATTGAGAGCCTTAGCCTTCTTCAAATAATTAGAGTGAATATTATGGATAACTCTCTATGGCTTGATAACTTTCTCAACATGTATCGAGAACTCGGAACCGACAATTTCGACGTACTTAAGACGGTTTATCACCCTGATATTGAATTCCAAGATCCGCTGCACCATGTCAGCGGTATCTCGGCGTTGACTCACTACTTCGAGAACCTCTACACCCAGGTAACGAGCTGTTACTTTCATATCGAGCACACTATCGAAGCGAACGACGAAGCTTCTGTTTATTGGACGATGCAGTTTGCTCACAAGCAATTAAATGGGCAAAAACCGATCGAAGTACAAGGGCACAGTCACCTTAAGATGCTCGACGATCAAGTGGTCTACCACAGAGACTACCTCGACGTCGGCTCTATGTTGTATGAGCACATTCCAGTACTGGGCTGCGCGATTAAATCCATCAAAAAGAGAGCGAGCAGATAATGCGTATTATGATTACAGGCGCGACTTCAGGTATCGGCCAATCACTCGCTATCGATTACGCTCAACAAGGGCATCAGGTGATTGCTTGTGGCCGTAACTCAGACAAGCTGCAAGCATTAGTTGATTCTCACGAGACAGACATCGTGCATTCATCAATTACACCGCTCTGTTTCGATCTGACCGATTACCACAACTTCCCAGAAATTGACCAAGACAAGCCGCTCGATCTACTGATTCTAAACGCGGGTGATTGTGAGTACATCGACGACCCAGTGAATTTTGATGCCGAGCTTTTCGAGCGCGTCATCAACATAAACTTAATTTCAATTGGCTACGCCCTTAAAGCCTGGTTAAAAAACATCAAGCCCGGCGGCCGTTTGGTTTTAGTAAGCTCCAGCGCCAGCTTTTTACCTTTGCCAAGAGCCGAGGCTTATGGCGCTTCAAAGGCAGCCCTCACCTACTTAGGCAGAACACTGTCGGTTGATCTGGCCGAGCACAATATTCATGTCTCAATTGTGCACCCAGGCTTTGTTGAAACGCCATTAACCGAGCGAAATACTTTCTCTATGCCTATGATTATTAGTAGTGAGGCCGCAACTCAGCGAATCGTAAATGGTATTGCTCAAGGAAAGAGTGAAATCGATTTCCCAAGACGATTCATCATGTTGATGAAGCTACTAAGAATGCTTCCAACTCCAGTTTGGCAAAAACTCGCTTCAAGGATGGTATAACAATGAAGAAAATCGCCATTATTGGGTCAGGTATCTCTGGACTCACTTGCGCACACATATTAGATAAGCACCACGATGTGACCGTATTCGAAAAAAACGATTATGTTGGGGGCCACACAGCCACCGTTGATATTGAACATCAAGGCTCGGCGTTTTCGATAGATACCGGTTTCATCGTATTCAATGATCGAACCTATCCAAATTTCAATCAGCTACTCGAACAACTCGGTGTTGAAAGGCAACCTACCGAGATGAGTTTCAGCGTTCACAACACAACGACTAAGTTTGAATACAACGGCCACAGCATCAACTCTCTGTTCGCTCAACGAAGTAATATTTTCAAACCTCAATTTTGGTCTTTGGTATCTGACATTCTCAAGTTCAACAAACTGTGTAAGGCTCAATTCGAAAGCAATAAGTTCACACCGGATGTTACCTTGGGCTGCTTCCTGCGCGACAATCAATTTTCCGATTTTTTCAGCCAGCACTACATCTTACCTATGGGCGCGGCAATTTGGTCGACAAGCTTAGAGGAGATGGAAGAATTTGAGCTTAAATTCTTCATTCAATTCTTCTACAACCACGGGCTACTCGACATCGCGAACCGTCCACAATGGTATGTGATTCCTAAAGGGTCGCGCTCTTACGTTGAAATTATCCTTTCACGTTTGAGTAAGCCTGTTGCACTGAATACATCGATTAAACAAGTCACTCGCCAAGAAACGAGTGTCACGGTTGAATTTGAAGATGGCAGCACACAAAACTTCGACGAAGTAATCTTTGCCTGTCACTCAGACCAAGCCTTACATCTGCTTGGTGATGCGACAGAGCAAGAGCAACAGGTACTGGGCGAGATCCCATACAGCCGCAATGACGTGGTTCTGCACACCGATATTCGCTTATTACCAGACAGAAAACTGGCTTGGGCAAGCTGGAACTACATGTTGGATGGCGACAGTAAACGACCTGCCTGTGTGACTTACAACATGAACATTCTGCAAGGCATCGAAAGCCAAGACACCTTCTGCGTCACCTTGAATCAAAGCGAAGCCATCGACCCAGAGAAAATCATTCGCAGCTTTGTATATCACCACCCAGTATTGAACTCCAACACGGTCAACGCACAACAACAGCGAGATCGAATTTGCGGTAAACAGAATACGCATTTCGCAGGCGCTTACTGGTACAACGGATTCCACGAAGATGGCGTTCATAGCGCGCTTGATGTGACCAAACGCTTCGGCTTAGATTTGAGTACGAGTTCGACATTATGAACACGCACACCATGACACCCGACATGGGGATCACATCCGAAAAGAGTGAAGAGCTCAGCGGTATCTATTGGGGTAATGTCAGACATCGCCGTTTTGGCGACATCACCCACGAGTTCAGTTATCAGCTTTATATGATGGGGTTAGATCTTGATGAACTGCCCCAAACCACAGCGCGCAGTGCTCTGTTCGGAACTCGATGGTATAACCCGATTCGCTTTGTCGAATCGGATTATCTCGCTGAAAAAAAAGAAAATGTCTCAACGGATGAACCAAAATCACTTAAGCAACGTATAGCTTCCAAAGTGCAACAACTTGATGGTGTTTGGTCTGATTCAAACCGTGTGACGATGCTGGCTCAGTGTCGCTGTTTAGGTATCTATTTCAGCCCAATCAACTGTTTCTTCTGTTATGACGAGACTGGAGATTGTAAGTACATGCTGGCTGAGGTGAGTAACACGCCTTGGCGAGAAAGACATTACTATCTCATCGACATGCACCAAGAATTAAAGGTAAAAAAAGAGTTTCACGTTTCGCCGTTCATGGACTTGAACATGACTTATTTTTGGAAGATTAAGCCACCAGCGAAACGCACGTTAGTCCACATCGAAAGCCGCCGAGACGACAAGCTTTTCGATGCGACACTAGCTCTGACAAAACAGTCAGTAACCAAGACAAACATTAGACGGACAGTATTCAAGATTCCGGCGATGACGATAAAAGTCGTGATGGGAATTTATTATCAGGCTCTCAAATTATTCCTGAAAAAAGTACCGTTTGTGGCGCATCCAGACTCAACATCTTAAGCGTCTTAACAGCAACTAAATAATAGAACTCGACCCAAGCTTGGGTTCGCTCCAACCAAGAGGCATAACCCAGCTTAGTTGGCACAAAATATTAGAATGAGTTATCAGCGAGGTTTACATGGAACAGCTTGCCAAACAAAACAACAACATTGAACAACAAGCTAAAGCCGTTGCTGTTTCAAGCAACTGTAAATATCGAGCTTTAATCTTCAAGGTTTTAGAAAGCCTACAATTCGCCACGCTTGAGATCATTGAGCGCGACCAACATTCGGTATTTGGTGATCGAGAAGCCGAATTGAAAGGTCGAATCGTGATTCATGACGCGACCTTTTTTAGAGATGTTGTCATCAACGGCAGTATCGGGGCATCCGAAGCCTACATTGATGGTAAATGGACTAGCCCGAATCTGACTCGTGTTATTCAGATCATGGCGCGCAACCAAGCGCAACTAGACGAGTTGGACGACAAAACACAGTGGATATCTCGCATCAAAAATCTGCTGTTACGCCGTAAGAATGCCAATACCGAGCAAGGATCTAAACGCAACATTCTGGCTCACTACGACATTGGTAACGAGCTGTATGAACGCTTCCTAGACAGTTCGATGCAATACTCATCCGCTATCTATAGCGAAGATGCACAAACCCTATCCAAAGCACAACAAAACAAGATGAAAACCATCTGCGAGCGTTTAGAACTTTCGGAATCGGATAGCGTGGTTGAGATAGGCACTGGCTGGGGTGGCTTAGCCATCTTCATGGCGCAACACTACGGTTGTCATGTCACTACAACCACAATCTCAGATGCCCAACACGCACTTGCAGAACAGAGAGTCAAAGCACTTGGTTTAACCGACAAAATCACCCTACTTAAAGAGGATTATCGCAACCTTGCAGGTAAGTATGACAAGTTGGTCTCTATCGAGATGATAGAAGCGGTCGGCCATGAATATCTACAAACCTTCTTTGAAAAATGTTCGTCGCTACTCAAACCTTCAGGCAAGATGCTGATTCAAGCAATTACGATTGCTGACAGCCGTTACGATAAATACCGTAAGGGCGTCGACTTTATTCAGAAGTACATCTTCCCAGGTGGCTGTTTACCCTCCGTTTCAGTCATGACACAACACCTTGCGACCAGTACCGACCTTGTGGTTCAAAAGATTGACGACATTGGCCTACACTACGCTCGAACGCTTAACGACTGGAACATCGCCTTTGAAAATAGCTGGGAAGAACTTGAGTCTCTCGGCTATTCAGAAGAGTTTAAGCGCTTGTGGATCTTCTACTTCTGCTACTGTGAAGGTGCATTCAAAGAGCGAGTGATCAGCACTCACCATTTAGTCGCAAGAAAACCTCGTTACTTTGGAGCAAAAGATGAAACGGTTTTGGATTATTAATCTCGTACTGTTTCAAGCGACCTGGGTTTGCAGTGCCTTCTTTACAGCGCAAGCCCCGTTCGTCACACCACTGATTGTAGTGGTTCACTTCCTCCTATCACCGACTCGCAGTAGCGATCTCAAAATCCTCTGTTTGTTACCTTTGGGGCTACTGCTCGATAGCTTGATGCTTCATTTTGGCGTGTTCGCTGTTGATCCTGATATCGCCAATCAAACCATATTCCCAGTGTGGCTTGTATGCCTGTGGGTCATGTTTTTAATCAGCTTCAATCACAGCCTAAATTGGCTTTTAAAATGCTCGAAAGTGATCTTGTTTGTCATAGGGTTCGTAGCAGGTACTAGTAGTTATTGGGGAGGCATCAAAGCAGGTGCCCTTCTGACTACTTGGCCAGATGCATCGGTAGTTGCTGCCCTTGCAATAAGCTGGGGGATTTTGTTGCCCTTACTGGTGGCCGCCTACTCCAACTTAGTACAACCTAAAATGGCATTATCGAGGTGACTTATGGCTTATCCACGCAACCCGAGACAAACGTTCAAACCTGAGAGCGTTATTGTTCGCGCTCATCAACAACTAAAAAACAAACTCTTCGCCTTCATCACTTTATCGCTAATCCTTGCAGCGATTCTATTTACCGGAAGCGCAAAAGCCTCAGCCGTCGATGACTTAAATAAACGCGGCCAAGGCGAAATGAGTTACCTATTTTGGACACTCTACTCTGCTGAATTCTATGCCACACCAACCAATTCCGAGCGCGCACTCAAGCTTGAATATTACCGCGCTATCGATAGCAAAGACTTAGTCGATGCAACCGAAGATCAATGGAACAAGCTTGGCTACTCTAACATCAACATTCAACGTTGGTTGAAGCCGTTGTACGCGATGTGGCCAAACGTAGAAGCAGGAAGCACTCTCACGATTCGCGTAGCTGAAGATAATGTCAGCCGCTTTTACTTTGATGAGCAACCAATTGGGGTAATCCAAGACAAACAATTTGGTGAGGCCTTCTTAGCGATCTGGTTATCTGAAAACACATCCGAGCCCGGTCTTCGCAAACAACTATTAGGTTTAAATAAATGAATCCAAAAACAACAATGATAAAATTCGCTATGACACTGCTTTCTCTCACTTGGCTAGCTGGATGTGGCTCTGCAAGTTTAAAAGATCACGTAGACACTACGCCAGAGCTCAAACTTGAAACCTTTTTTAATGGCGAGCTAATGGCCTACGGCATGGTACTCGACCGCTCTGGTAACCTACTGCGCCGCTTTGATGCCAAACTTATCGCGACTTGGGACGGTGACAACGGAGAGATAAAAGAGTGGTTCTCTTTTGCTGATGGCGAGCGCTCAACTCGCGTTTGGAATCTGATAAAAACCGGTGAAAACACCTATTCAGGCACTGCCAATGATGTAGTGGGTACTGCCTATGGCGAGACCCAAGGTTCGGCTCTGTATTGGAAATATGACCTAGAAATCCAAGTAGACGGCAGCACTTATGAGGTGGTGCTCGATGATTGGATGTTCTTAATGGACGACAAACGCTTGTTCAACAAAACTGAGATGTCCAAGTTTGGCTTTAAAGTGGGAGAGGTCATCTTATACATCGAGAAGATTTGATTTAACTGCCGTTTCTGACTGTCAGCTTCAAAGCAATAACTACAACTACAGTACGTAACAGCCCATAACGAAAATTGTGGGCTGTTTTGTTTAATCCCTCGAATAGCATACCTGTATGCTTAAGCCTCTGTGCTAAGATGCGCCACCAGCATGCAAATGGGCTAGACTCATACTCAGTAGTTCCTGTTTGTTTCGCTTAGCGTAGATCCCCTACCATGAATAATTGAAAAGGCTTTAAAGCATGAGCAAGTTGACCTCAGCGGAGCGTAAAGCTCGCGATAATGAACGTTTCTCACAACGCGTAAACGACCGCAGAGAAAAAGGTGAAGACGTAGTTGCTTACGCACTGACCAACAAAAAAGCTGTAAAATTCCTGACTAAGTCAGAGAAAAAACGTTTCAACGAAACGAGAGCGACTCTTCAAGAAGAGAAGCGAGTAAAAGAACAAGAAGAGCTTAACCGAATCGAAGATGCGTTCACCATCAAACAGTTCGACGACGAATAATCACGTTTGACTACTCAAAAGCGCTGGCTCTGCGTAATAAAACCAAGCAAGCGTGATCTCAAATTATTATGTCAGGGTGGGCACAAAAATGTGCGACAATACTCGGCGTAAATTCATATTCAAGGTTTATTATGAAACTTCTAGTTCGTAACCTATCGCGCTCTACTTCTGAGCAAGACATCCGTGTGCTATTTTCTGAGTTTGGTTCAGTAAAAGAGTGCAGCCTAGTTTTAGACCAAGAAACTGGCGACTCAAAAGGCTTTGCTTTTGTTGAAATGCCAGAGCACGAAGAAGCTAAAGCAGCACTAAACAAGCTAAACATGACTAAGCTTGGCAAAAACACGATTCGTGTAAAAGTAGCGAACTCTTAATCGAGCCACGCTTGATAAGCCACGTGGCTTAGCTTAATGCAACACAGATGATAAAGCCCGTAACGATATTCCGCTGAAAAACGTAATATCGTTACGGGCTTTTTGCTACTCGCGATTCTCTTTTTACAACACGACCGGCATACTTAATGCTCGCGTTTATAATCCTTCATGTTCATCAATAGCACGCCTTGCTTCTGCCATTGAACATCCAGATTCCATCACCAACTGAGCGACCGTCATCGTAGGTGTTGCTTCTAACAGCGAAGCCAAACACACCACAGGTTTAGGCAGTACTTTGTCGATTGCAATTGCTATCCAACCGTCTTTTTCATGGGTGAGCAGGGTTTTAAATTCAATAAGTTGATGTTCTTGAGCCACCAATAACCAATTGCGTGAACGACGAACTCGCTTCAACTGGCATCCACACTCAGTCGCATTCGCCATCACTTGGCTTTTATCACTCACACGATGTACAAAACTATTCAGTGGGACGCTAAACATAACTCTCTGCCAACCAATCTCTATCAATCATGAAGCGCTATGTACTCGCGACTCAGCACTTCAATCACAACTCAATAAAACCATGAGTAGGATTACACAGACACAAAAAAACCGCCAGTCATGCGCTATGCAGACTCGCGGTTATTTTATTCTAATCGGATTTTAAAGCTGTGCCGTTATGCGTTCTGATTTCAACGCTTGCCGTTTATCCTTAAGGTTTAGCAGCAGCTTTTAGAATTGCCTTTATCGCAACAATTTGAGTTCACCACAGAGCCTCGCTCAAAGCAATCAATCGCATCAGCCAACGCAGTAAATGATTGCTCAATATTGTCATGCGAAGTGGCGATGTTCATTCGCATAAAATGATAACTCTCAGCGCCAAACCAGCCGCCCGGCGTTAACCCCATTTTAGCTTGCTCAAACACCACGTTCTTTAACTCTTCTTCCGAGAAACCTAACTCAGAGAAATCAAACCACACTTGATAAGTGCCTTGCGGTTGGAACACTTTCAATTGAGGGATGCGCTGCGCAGCAAACTCAGAGATCCACTTAACCGTGTCTTGCAGATACACCAACATGCCGTCTAGCCACTCTTCACCCTTTTCAAAGGCGGCAATCGTCGCAAACGTGGTCAAGGCATTACCATGGTCAAGATACATCGCCGCTACGTTAGCTTTGAACGCTTCAAATAGCTCATTGTTGTTCGTGTACACATAGCCGTTTGAGATGCTGTGCATACCGAAGGTTTTGGCCGGAGAGCCAATCAAGGTGATGACCTTGTCGTAATCAAAGCTGGTCAAGCTCGTGAAAGCGTGACCTTCAAAGATAATGTCTGAGTGGATTTCATCACTGATGATCAACACATCATGACGCTTAGCAATCTCGATAACCTGTGTCACTTCTTGCGGCGTCCACACGCGACCTGTTGGGTTATGTGGATTACAGAAAATCATCGTTTTAACTTTGTGTTCGATGATCTGCAGTTCCATACCATCGAAATCAATGCGGTAGCCTTGCTCATCATTGATAAATGGGCTCTTCACCACCTGACGATTTGCTTTATTCACCAAGTTAGAAAACTGGTGATACGCCGGCGTATGGATCAGCACACCATCGCCTTCGTTGGTGAATTGGCGCAGTAACAATGCGATCCCAGAAAGTACACCCGGCACCTGAACAAACTTATCAGCCGAAAGGTTTAAACCATGACGCTTTGAGTACCATTGAGAAAGCGCTTCAAACACCGCTTGCTCATGAAACTCATAAGAGTACACACCGCGCTCAACCAAACGATTCAGCTCTTGAGTGATCGGTTCCGCGACCTGAAAATCCATATCGGCAACCCAATATGGGAATACATCTGTGGTGTTATAAATGTTCTGTAGCATCTGCGGTTTGCTTTTGATAAACGCATTCTCACCGTAGTTAGATGTACTCTTAAACGCTGTCATGGAGGAGCCCTCAAATAGGTTGTTCGGTCTTTTTTACAATCCACTGGATTGCATGAATACCCTTAAGACGATGGCATAATCAAAAAGACGAAGCTTTTAGAAAATAATCTGAAAAGTACAAACTAATTTCGTGTTTCTACCTTTATCTCAGTCTTGACCGAATTAGCGATAAAGCAGTTTTTGTGCGCCAAATGATGAAGCTTGTCGAGTTGTTTAGCGGTGGGTTGTTTAGTACCTAAAAAAACAATCTCAGGTCGTAGAGTCACCGTGGTAACCGATGAGCGGCCTGATTCATCTTCTTCCAGCACACCTATCGCATCATCGACATAAGAGTCAATTACGTACTTCTGTTTTGCAGCAATGCCCAACAACGTCAGCATATGACAGCTAGAAAGTGCCGCAATAAAGGCTTCTTCAGGGTCAACATTCGCTTCCACCGAAAACGGCAGTGGCACAACATGTGTAGAGGACGAAGCAGGCACAGTAACACCGCCATCGAACTCCCATGTGTGGCCGCGGCTGTACTGATTATCGCTAAAGGCTTCATTTTCCGCTTTTTGCCAGCGAATGACTGCTCCGTATTCAGACATAATTCCTTCCCTTTTTAATGCTCAATAAATTATCGATCAGCTGGGTGATTGACACCATCGTTGGTCACTACATCTCCAATATCAAAAGGGTTTACCCCTTCCAAGCAACCGATATTAAAACCATATTCATTTGGGCTTGAGCGGCGTTGATGATGCGTATAGATACCGCAGTTTGAGCAGAAGTAGTGCTTAGCGGTATTGGTATTAAACTGGTAAAGCTTGAGATGCTCCGCGCCTTTGAGGATCTTAATACCATCCAGCGCCACAGAGCCCACAATCGCGCCTCTACGACGGCAGATAGAACAATCACATCGGCGTGGCTTTTCTATTCCGTTAGGTAGGCTGAGTTCTAATTCGACTGCGCCACAATGGCAGGTGGCTTTGTGAAAAGGTTGGATAACCGTGTTACCGACGACTTTCATTTATCTCTCCAATCACGTCCTTATGTTGCAGGTATCATAACCAGTCCGGTATTTTCTGTCCGTTAGCTGGCGCTGAGTTCGAGAGATCCGTCATGGGTAGATGAGCGTCTATTCTTTGTCTGACCTCTCGACCAAACCACTGAAGTTCTCAAGAAGATAATCCAAAAACAGTCGAATACGCTTTGGCTGATATTTCTTGCTGATGTACACCACATTCAAGTCGGCACTTGATACGGAAGTCGAGGTATTGAAGTTCTTCATGTAACCATTAAGCAAAGTCACAAGGCGTTGGTTATTGATGTCATCTTGCACATCCAGCACTGATTTAAGCGCGATACCCTCGCCTTTTAATGCCCAGTAACGAATCACTTCACCATCGTCTGAGAATCGCTTTGGCACTACGGTAATCGACTTTTTCATGTCGTGGTCTTGGAAGTGCCATGTCTTGAGTTCTTCATTGCTGCGCAGCATCGCCAAACAATCGTGCTCGACCAAATCTTGTGGCGTCAATGGCGTCCCATGCTTGGCAAGATATTCAGGAGAGGCACACAACACACGTCGGCTAGGAGACAAACGTCGAGATATCAAACTGCTGTCGACCAGTTCCCCATAGCGGATCACAATATCCATACCTGACTCGGCAATATTCGACAGGTTGTCGTTCAAATACAGGTAAGGAACCACATCAGGGTACTGCTGACAAAACTCCGACAAGATTGGCAGGATGTACTGCTTGCCTATGTCTTTCGGTGCCGCGATCTTTAGTGGGCCTTTGACTTCTTTGACGCCATTTTGAATCAGGTTTTCAGCCTCACTGACATTATCCAATATCTCCAGACACGCCTTGTAATACAGCTCGCCTGAGTCAGTCAAAGACACATGTCTTGTGCTTCGATTCAACAACTTCACACCATAACGCTCTTCCAACGCCTGAAGCCTTGCTGTCATGGTCGCAGGAGAAAGTCCTAACTCTCGCCCCGCCGCCGCTAACCCATGATGCTTTACGATACTGACGAACATCGCCATATCTGAAAACTTGTCCATTCACCTCTCCTACTATTCAGCTAATCCGAATAATGAATTTGTATTTTAGCCAATTATCAAATTTAGTCGAACAAATATAATAACAACCATCAGCAGAACACGCAGGAATTCAGACCATGAACAACACACTAGCGAACCAAGAAAAGAACACTTTCGTCATCATTGGTGGCACGTCAGGTATCGGTAAAGCATTGGCGATGAAATTGAGAAACGAAGACAACACAGTACACATTGCCAGCCGACACACCGGTGTTGATATCAGCAATGAAAAGTCGATTTGCGAATACTTCGAATCCATTGGTCCATTCGATCACTTGGTGGTCACGGCAGGCTCATCCGCTCCGGCTGGAAAGGTGACTGACGTTGCTATTGAAGACGCGAAAACGGCATTTGACACCAAATTCTGGGGCAGCCTAAACGTTGCTAAGCATGCTGCACGTTACATGAAGCCCAACGGTTCTATCACACTCACCACAGGCATGTTGTCACGCAAAGTTGTCGCTGGCACTTACGTAAAAACCGCCATCAACGCTGCACTTGAAAGCGTAACTAAGGTGCTTGCAAAAGAACTATCGCCAATCCGAGTCAACGCCGTAAGTCCGGGCTTAACCATGACAACAGCCTACAAAAACATGGACGACACAGCCCGCTCAGCCATGTACGACAACGCCAAAAACAACTTACCCACGGGCAAGGTTGGCGAAGCTTCAGAGATCGCCATGGGTTACCTATTCGCGATCAATAACCCATACGTGACAGGCTCAATCATCGACATCGATGGCGGTGCGCAGCTCGGCTAAGACACCTCGCAAAGACACCTCGCAAAGACACAAAGAACAATCGTTAGGACGTGTATCTAAACGTCCTAACAAACAAGAATTTAAATAGGTAGATCATCATGAAACAAGAAACCGTCCACCAAGAAACTATCCATAAAGAAAAGATTCCATTCCAAGTTTGGATACTGACACTCGCTGCATTTGCAATCGGCACGGCTGAGTTTGTTATCGCAGGCATTCTTCCACAAATTGCGACTTCCCTTTCGATCACCGAAGGCCAAGCGGGCTATCTAATCAGTGCGTATGCGCTAGCTATCGTTATCGGCGGGCCAATCTTAACCATCTACCTTGCACGCTTTAATAAGAAGATGGTGCTGATTGGGCTAATGGCGCTGTTCATTATTGGCAACGTGTTATCCGCCTTAGCGCCAAGCTATCCACTTCTACTGGCAAGCCGTGTTATCGCAGGCTTAGTGCAAGGTCCTTTCTATGGCATTGGGGCGGTTGTCGCGACTAATTTAGTGTCTGAGAAAATGGCAGGTCGCGCCGTTGGTCAAATGTTCGCAGGCTTAACGCTCGCTAACGTTCTTGGCGTTCCAGCCGGTACTTGGGTGAGCTTGCAATTCGGTTGGCACACCACCTTCTTTACCGTTGCGGCACTTGGCACAGTTGCGATGATTTCAATCTTAACGTCAATCAAATCAACAGGTCACAGCGAAGCGAAAGACATCAAAACTCAGCTTATGGCGTTCAAAAATCCAATGCTGCTTATCAGCTTGGCAATCACCGCTTTTGCCTGGTCTGGCTTTATGACGCTTTACGGCTACCTTGCGCCAATCGCCATGCACATCACGGGTTACGGCCAAGAGTCAGTAACTTGGATCTTAGTGATTGTTGGTGTCGGCTTAATCATAGGTAACACCTTGGGCGGTCGCTCTTCAGATAAAAACCTCGGCAAAGCTTCCATGTTTTGGGCAGTCGCAATGATCGTGTCATTGGTTGTGGTTGGCCTTGTGATAGACAACAAAATCCTATTCGTTGCCGCTGCATTTATCTTTGGTATTGCATCATTTGCGAACGTTCCTGCCATGCAACTTCGAGTAATGAACCATGGTGGCGAAGGCCAAGAGCTAGCAGCAACAGCGAATATCTCAGCGTTTAACTTGGCTAATGCCTTCGGTGGATTCCTTGGCGGCATGGTACTCGACAGCCAACTGGGCGCAGGAATGATTCCGTTCGCAGCCGTTGTCGTCCCTGTCATTGGCTTGCTACTTATCGCTAAAGCCAATCGAGCTGACAAGCCTCAGAGCAACTCGATTTTCAGCCCAGCAGAAAGCAAATAACGCGGCTTATAGCCGAACACAAAACTAAAAACACTGAATTAAAACAAGGTAGATACCATGAACAAATTATTCGAAACATCAGAACTCAAAGGCCTAGAACTGCAAAACCGTGTCGTTATGGCACCCATGACTCGTGCTCGCACTAGCCAACCTGGAAACGTGCCAAACGATATGATGGCAACCTATTACCAGCAACGTGCCAGTGCAGGTTTAATCATCACCGAAGCCACGCAAATCTCAGATGACTCTCAAGGGTACTCATTCACGCCCGGCGTTTACACAAGCGAACAAGTGAAAGGCTGGCAAGGTGTCACCTCTGCCGCTAAAGAACAAGGTGCTGCGATATTCTGCCAACTATGGCATGTGGGTCGAGTGTCTCATCCAACCTTCCAAAAAGGTGAACTGCCAATCGCGCCTTCGGCACTGGCTCCGGTAGAAACTCAAGTTTGGATTTCTGATGAGAATGGAAACGGCAACATGGTGGATTGCATTCAACCAAGAGAGATGGCCCAAACAGACATCAACCGTGTTGTTCAAGATTTTGCTAACTCAGCGAAAAAAGCGGTAGAGGCAGGATTCAACGGTGTCGAAATCCATGGTGGTAACGGCTACCTCATCGATCAATTCTTAAGAACCAATTCAAACAAACGCACCGACAACTACGGTGGCAGTCGTGAGAATCGGCTTCGCTTTCTGATTGAAGTGGTAGATGCAGTCATTGATGCGATTGGTGCCGATAAGGTGGGTGTTCGTTTAGCTCCGTTCATCACCTTCAAAGACATGAACTGCCCAGACATCGTGCCAACGATTTTAGAAGCGTCAAAGGCGCTGCAAGCACGTGATATCGCTTACTTGCACCTATCAGAAGCAGACTGGGATGACGCGCCTGTGATACCTGAAAGCTTCCGAGTGGAACTAAGAGAACTATTTTCCAACACTATCATCGTCGCTGGCAGCTATACACCACAGCGTGCCGAAGAAGTATTAAGCAAAGGCTACGCCGATCTCGTCGCATTTGGTCGCCCATTCGTAGCGAACCCAGACCTCGTATCACGCCTACAAAACGGCAGCGAACTATCCGATCTCGACGGTGCTACTCTGTTTGGCGGCAACGAAAAAGGCTATATCGATTACCCAACGTTGTAGTGGTAAAACATTAAATAAACACCAAGCCTGCATGAGTCCTGCAGGCTTGCCTCTTTAGAAACGTGACCGATTCGATACCTTTTCACACTCAAAAATTCACTTGCATATTTTGACCTAAACCACTGTTATATTTGAACTTTACATCAAATTTAAATTATAGAAATATCAATAATAATTAGAATTGAAACGAGGACTCTCCATTGTTCAACGTAGGACAGGTTTACAATCGACGCACAGATATACACGGTCGCTACAAAGGTCAGCAATATGGTGGTATAGCTACGCCTGCAGCCCACCCATATGTATTTATCTTCACTAGCGATGCTGGTGAAGAATTTGGCTACTCTGATGATTTTAGTGCAGACGGCACTTTCCGATATACAGGAGAAGGCCAAGAAGGTGATATGAAAATGGTTAAAGGAAACTTGGCCATCTTTAAACACCAAAACAACCTTAAAGAGATTCTCTTGTTTGAATCTGTCTCAACTGGTTTTGTTAGATTCGTCGGAGTTTGCAACTACATCTGTCATCACATTGAGCAACGCCCCGACAAGAACGATCAACTTCGTGATGCAATAGTTTTCCATCTAGATATCGTCCCACAAAGTGTCAGTAATACCATTCAAACACCAAAAGCTTCATATCTAACGAAGCCAACTAAAAGTAAATCCTTGAAGCAATTACGAGACATCGCTTTAGCTTCAACGCCACTTCAAACTGACACCAAAGAACAACTCGCACACGTAAAATATCGTAGTGAAGCCATTAAGCTTTACGCGAAAAAGAGGGCAAATGGTATCTGTGAAGGTTGTGAAATGCCTTCGCCTTTTGAGACCAAGACAGGCCCTTACCTAGAAGTGCATCACCTGACACGGTTGGCTGATGGTGGTGCAGATTGTCCTGAAAACGTGATTGCACTTTGTCCGACCTGTCATCGTGAAGCGCACTACTCTATAAATGCCGTAAAGTTCAACGCACAACTCATTGAGAAAGCACTAAAGATTGAAGAGCAACTGTTTTAAACATTTCTTTCAGGCAAAAGAAAGGCTCGCGTGACTAGTGCGAGCCTTATGCAGTTTAGGGGGTAAACCACAATCTAGTTTAATTATTTAACTTATGAGCCATTATGCACTTGTGCGCATTGATATTCTATTTTTAAATGATTCACTGCAATTAATCAATCGATAAAAGTTAGCGTTTGGTCAATTTAAACCACATAAATAACAGTGATTTAGTGAACAGCGTCTAGAAATTAATCTTAAATCCCATATAAATCAGATTTATAGACTTCTCATTTGCCAATAACCCTCACCATTGGTTGCGAGCTGATTGTGTAAATAATCGAGCGTGTCAGCCACTTTTCCGGCAATGCCTTGAGGCGGGTTAAACAGTAGCAACCCACTACCGATGAGGCGATCATCGCCCTTAGGATCGCGCAGTCGTAATTCCGATTTAATCGGGCTTGGTAGCAAACCATCTTTCACCGCTGTCACGCAGTGGTTCAAAATCAGTGAGCTTTTATCATCGGTGTACAGCGGATACCAAATCAGCGCAGAGACTTTCTCAGATTGCTGATAAGCCTTCACCAAAGCGTCAATCACTGCGAGATATTCAGCATCGGTTTCATAGGGTGGGTCGATCACGATCAAATGATGGTTATCATGCTTAGCTACATCATCAGGCAGCGCTTTAAGCCCATCGCCTGCGCTAATGGTGAGCTTACTTGAGACATCAAGATTGCGTTGCAACTTCTCAATATTGGCTTGCAATAAATCGGCTTCATCTTGCTGAATATCTGAAAAATAGAAGCTATCTTGGCTGCGGCCTTGTTGATAGGTAATGGCTGCCGAGCCGGGATACAGCGTGATAAGTTGATTAGGGTTGTAGTATTCCAGCACCGACATAAAAGAAGAAAATGACTCTGGCAAGTAAGCCTTATTTCGCCATAAGTACCCAACCCCTTCGGCAAACTCGCCCGCGTGATTACTTGGTGCAGTGGTTAGGTCGTAACACCCTGTGCCTGAGTGTGTGTCGATAACATTGAGGCGTGAGTGTTGCTGCATTAATGATTTAACAAGTGCACTCAATACTGGATGCTTAAGTGCATCCCCATGATCGCCTACATGACATTGATGTCGATATTCCATTCACTTGCCTCATTTCTACTAACGTCATATAAACATACTTCATATCACACGCTGTTGCCTATTCAATCCATCGTTTTTTGAAATAGCCTCTCTTTTGACTAACTGTCTGACTCTTATAAAAAATAAAGCCCTTCGTCTTATTAAAAACGAAGGGCTTTACTGACGTTACTCACGAACTCGTGCTGTTAGCTAAGAAACACCTTAAGGGTACTCACCCTCAACTTCTACTGGTGCTTTCACTTGGTAGTGACAAGGCTGTAGGCCAAGTAACTTAGGCAGTGTGATGCCGACAGAAACTGAAGACCACGTACCGCTGACAATACCAACCACCAATGCAATAGCGAACCCTTGCAGTGCCGCGCCACCAAGTAGCCAAAGCGCTGATACAGTGATTAGCGTTGTACCTGAAGTCACCATGGTGCGTGAGAACGTCGCTTTAACTGATTCGTTAAGCAGGTTATCTGTATCACCGTTTGGATTACCACGCAGCATTTCACGTACACGGTCGGCAATGATGATCGAGTCATTCAATGAATAACCCAAAATCGCCAACACCGCTGCCAATACGGTCAGGTTGAACTCAAACTGAGTAAAAGCGAACAGACCCAAGATAAGCGTCACGTCATAGATTATCGCGGCAAGCGCACCCAGTGCCAAGCGCCATTCAAATCGAACACTCAGGTACAGCATGATCATTAGGAAACACACCAATACCGCCAAGCCACCTTGGTCAACCATGTCTTGACCCACTTGAGGGCCAACCACGCTGCTGTTAAGCACTTGTACTTGGTCGCTCACCGATGACAAAACATCCACTAGGTTAGGCTGAGGTGCATCCGTCAATTGGCTGTAACGCAGTGTCCAGCGGTCTTGTTCTGCCATACCAACCACTTGCACGTCTTGTTGGAAAGCGGCATCAAGTTTTGTTTTTAAATCGTCTTTAGTTACTTGGTCAGAAAGCTGAACTTCGGCCACCACACCGCCAGTAAAGTCCAAGCCCCAGTTGAAACCTTTCACTGCCACAAGCATCACAGAGCTCATGAACAGCACAATAGAAATCACAGACATCACCTTGCGAAGGCGAGTCATATTGCTGTCTGAAATAGTCATATTTGAAATACTCATGCTTAAATCCTTACATCATGGCGCTGGTCGCGCCCCCAAACCAAGTTGATGATTGCTCGTGAAGCAAAAATGCCCGTGAACATACTGGTTAGAAGACCTAAGCCCAGTGTCAGGGCGAAGCCCTGAATCGGTCCATTACCAATGGTATATAGAGCCACAGCAACGATCATGGTGGTGACGTTAGCATCGAAAATTGAAGAGAACGCGCTATCGAAACCACGGTCGATAGAGCTAGCAAAGCTGCGCCCTTCTTTCATCTTGTCTCGAATACGTTCGAAGATAAGCACGTTAGTGTCTACCGCCATACCGACGGTCAGTACTAAACCCGCAATACCTGGCAGGGTTAATACCGCACCCGGTAGCATCGCTATCAAACCAAATAGTGTGGTCATGTTGACGACCAATGCAGCGTTCGCAACCCAACCAAGGCGGCGGTACCATAGCGCCATAAACGTGAGAGTTAGACCAAGGCCAAGTGCCAAAGCAGCAAAGCCGTTAGTAACGTTTTCAGCACCCAGAGACGGGCCAATGGTACGCTCTTCAATGATGGTTACTGGCGCAGTCAATGAACCCGCACGAAGCAATAGAGCCAGCTCTTGAGCTTCAGCCATGCTGCCTGCACCTGTGATTCTAAAGCGGCTACCCAATTGAGACTGGATGTTCGCCACACTGATCACTTCACTGGTTTTCTCGCTGTTACCGGCTCTATCACGGCTGTACTCGCTGTACACGGTTGCCATTGGCTTGCCGATGTTATGACGAGAGAACTCAGACATCTTCTTACCGCCCGCTGAATCCAACGTGATGTTTACTTCTGCGCTGCCCATCTCACCAATGCCACTACGAGCATCGATAATGTGTTCGCCGCTCAGTACCGCTTTGCGAGCAACAACGACACGGTTGCCATCCGTATCTTTTAGCGTTTGAGTGTTACGCGTCGCGTTATCGTAAACAGAGTAGAACGCCAATGATGCCGTTGCACCAATCACGTCTTTCGCGGCTGCAGGGTCTTGGACACCCGGCAGTTCGATACGGATACGGCTTTCACCTTGGCGTTGAATCGATGCCTCAGTGATGCCGAGCTCTTCAATACGGCTGCGCATGATTTGCAGGTTTTGTTGAACCGTTAGGTTACGGAGCGTTCTTTGCTCTTCTTCAGACTGAGTTAACGTTAGCGATTTATCTGAACGGTCACGTTGCCATTGTGGGAACTCTTCACGAATCAGTTTTTGTGCTTTCTCGAAATCTGCATCAGTGCGGAAGTTAAATTCAACTTGGTTATTGACCACTTTACCGCGTGCATAACGCACTTGGCTGGTGATCTCGTCGACCACAGATTGCGCTTGTGCGTGGTAAACCGGTTCCATGTCCACTTCGAGTAGGAACTGCACACCACCACGTAAATCAAGCCCTAACTGAATCGGCGCGAAGCCCATATCAGTCAGCCATTTTGGTGCTGCAGGCTCCATCGCTAGCGCTACCGTTGCCTTGTCTAGAAGACGTTCGTTAAGTACTTCCTTGGCCTTCGCTTGCTGTTCTGCATCTTCCAAGATCACAACCAAACGGTTGTCTTTTTGAAATGCAGATTTGGCTTGGATGCCTTCGCTAGCAAGGTATTGGGTAATTTGACTCGCATCGATGGTCTGTTCAGAACGATTATTAATTTGAACCGATGCATTCTCACCATACCAAGAAGGTAAGGCACTTAGAATCATGATGATGATAGTGGCGATAAGCACCACGTATTTCCACTTTGAGTAGTGGTTAATTTGTTTTCTTGGAATGCGTTTTTTCACAGTCAAGATCTCTTCTTTTTACCAATCACCGTAAATACGTGCTCAAAAATAGCACCGAAAAAAAGCAGTGATCGAGCATTTTAACCAGCTGGGGTGACCAGTTATTTACTACGATTGGTATGTCTAATGTTTTGCGAACACGAGCGATGGCTAATCACAACCAGAACAAGCTGATTCAAAGATAGTGGTGCTAAAGCTGATGTCGCTATGTTTGTTTTGGTTAACTGGCGAGTTCAACGGGCACAAGTGACCATCGATACGACCAATTTAGGGTCAAACGATTAGCTAAGAAGTTCTCGAAAATGCGAGTATTGAATGTTGCCCTCTTTCCACCCAGAAAGCCGGGAAGACGGAGAACTCACAATACTGGTCCAGTGCTGCTTAGAATCCAACAACGGTGTATTGAAAAGCAGAGAGGCCAGTAATGAAGGGGGAGAGAAGTCGATCAGTAGATGATAAGCAGGCTCAAGATCAGCCACGCTTTCTTGTTCATTGCTGAGCATACGTCTGAAGTTTGCTGCTTGAAGGCTAGACTCAGTGTCGTGATAGTTAGAACTGTCACCAGAAGGCACTGTGCCAAACTGAGCCTTATCGCACTCTAAGTAGCTCGACGGATTATCCGTAGCGGCTTGTTTACACAGGTCATTCTGTGAAGATTGCTCTTGAGCCGAGTATATTTGAAATGGCTTAGAAGGAAACGAATAGCCGTTAGAATTCACTAAGCCAAAGCTCAGTAAAAACAACATTAAGACTAATCGGGTACCCAGTTTAAGCAATCTAATATCCAAACAACATTCTCGTAGATCGTCAATCTACAATACAAATGAAACGCTGTCTTGATTTAAAACATTTTTTTAGAAAATGATTCGATGCAACCGATTAAGCGTTCTCGCAATTTAGATTTACATAGATCTAAAACGACTTAACAACAGGTGATGGATAGATGTTATGAATAGCGAAAAACAAGAAAGCCAAGCGACACTCGCTTGGCTTTGAGTTATCTCTCTTTGTTGGTTTCAAGCTTTAAGCTTTAGGACGCATGATGTTCTTAACCTTACGGCTATTTTCACCAAAGATGCGTTGTACTAACTCATTCATCTCTTCTGCAGAGATTGATCTCGCCACTCGCTCAACTTGAGACAAAGCTTCGATATCGTAACCATAAAGTAGATAACGAGACACATACCACGCTTGGTCGATAGAGCTCATCTCGAGAGGCGTGAAGTCAGCTTCAAACTGTTTCACAACCGCTCGCATTTCCTCTTCAGAAACACCTTGTAGAAGATCTGAAATCACCTTATCAATCGCCACTTCCACTTTATCAACGTTCTCAGGCGCTATCATCGCACCGATGACCCATTCATGACTCAACTCGCTGTCTGCAGACGCCGAATACGTATAAGGCGAGTAATCCAAGCTCAACTCTTCGCGAATATAAGTATCTAAACGAGTCGCCAGCAGTCGTTCCAACAAGCTTTCCGTGAAGATATCTTTTGCCGTAAAGCCTTCTTCGGTTTCAGGCTCTGAGATGACTCGTAAGACGTACTCTGCGCTATCAACATTGTTGATGGCCAAATCAATGCGTGATTCTGATGGCTGTTTGAAAGCCACCTTAAAGTCAGGCACAACTGCTTTTTCCAATGGAATCGAAGCCAAATATTGCTGAACCAAAGGCTTCAATACGCTTGGGTCGATATCACCCACAATCACTAGCTGGTTATGTCTCATTTGACCAAACAGCTGCTGATGAAGATTACTGATATCTTCCACAGAAACCGCTTCAACACGCTCTTTATCTACAAAGTGGTGACGACTCTCCTGACGGTAGATATTCTGGTTTATTGCACGCTCAAACTGTCCAGCAGGGCTGCTCAAGAAAGATTCTTGACCCTGTACAAACTCCTGCTTCACTGCCTCTAACTGCTCGGGAACAATTTTAGGCGCTGTGATGAAAGTATAAAGCGCAGCAAACGTATCTTTAAGCCCATCTTTTTTGATATTAAATTCAATACCATGACGAGTATTCCCAATGAAGCTGTCAGCTCGAATATCTTCACGGTCAAAATACGCTAGAAGTTCAGAACCCGTAAACTCACCGACGCCACTTCGAGCGAAAGTCGGTAACGCAACCTCAACGGCGGGGTATAAGCTCGGATCCAACGCAGCTTTTCCACCGAGGCTCATGTACATCACGCCAACATCGTCACCTGCAACATAATCACGTAAATACCACATGTCGATACCATTGCTTAACGTCCACTTTTGGATGTATGGATCGATGGACATTTGTTCAGCAAGTACAACCTCGCCCTTCGAACTAGGAACAGCAAAGGCACTTACAGAAGCAATAGCGAGCGGCGGGGTTCCAGGCTCGCTGTAAGTCGCTTTTAAGCTATCTAGAGAGTTAACGACAGCTGTTCTATCTTCAGAATCGTCCATGCCAATAACAAGAAAGTAATCATCAGAGAGCAGATTTGTGATGTTGTCGTTGATCGCTTCCAGGCTTAAGTTAGCAATGAAAGCTTCCAAACTCGCTTGATAGTCTTTCTGTGATTGGACAATTCGCCCAGTTACAAGCGCACTCGCTTTGTAATTCGCGTGTTCAACGCTGTCCATTTTATCCCAATCATGCTCGATGTTATCCAGCAAGTCTTGGTAGTAGTGCTGCTCGCCGACGATATCCGTTTTCGACACGCCAAAGTCACGCAGTGATGCCAATGTAGAGAGTAACTCTTGTTGGATAACTTCACGACCACCAGCCGGAAACCCAACACTTATTGACGAATAGTTCAGAAAGCCCATTCGATAGCTATCAGACGCTATCCATTGAGTCGGCAACGCTGCATCATTGAATACTGCTTCGAGTCGCTGGCGAATGAGTTGTTGCGAGGTTTCATCTAACCAACGTTGATGCTGTTGATCATGATTTTCGATGCGATATAAACCGCGATTAAACGTCAGAGTGATGCTTGGTGCTTCTCTTCCTGCGTATTCAACATAATCATCTTCATTGAACGAGGTCACTTTCTGCTTCTCTGGTCTCGGCGTGTCACCACGCTCCCAACTAGAAAACTTTTCTTCTATGAGTGGAATCACGGTTTTGATGTCCACATCACCAGAAACGACCAGCTCGACTATTTGAGGTTGGTACCAAGTCTGATAAAAGTTAGTGATACCTTGAGGAGTGGCATTAACAATCGACGATTTAGTCCCTAATGCATCTTGAGATTCGTAAGGACCTCCTTCAATGAAGTGATCATAAAATATCTCTCCAAATGACTTATCATCGAGGCGAGCCATACGAAACTCTCCAAGAACCACGCCTTTCTCTTTTTCAACTTCTGAACTTGATAGATCCAGACCATCACCAATGTCACGCATCCACGTTAGAGCAGACTGCAATTGGATGTTATCTGGCAAATCTAACTGGTAGACCGTCTCTTCATAAGAGGTGTAGGCATTAATATCTGCACCAAAGCTAGCGCCTGCATCTTCGAATAGACGAATCACATCATTTTCAGAGAAGTTCTTACTGCCATTGAATGCCATGTGTTCCAAGAAGTGCGCGTAGCCTTCTTGCTGATCAGTCTCTTGAATCGAACCCGCGTGAACGACTAGACGTACAGATACCGATGCTTCATGATCTGGATAAACATGATAGGTAAGACCGTTTTCCAGCTGACCTGACTTCCATGCAGGATCCGGCTGGATTAAGTTTTCGGTGGTTTTTGGTGTTGAGCTACAGCCAACCAAAGTTAGGCATAGAGCCGTCGCTAAATAATATGTTTTCATAACAACCTCTTAATGTCATTCATCGACAATATACAGATTGAGTTAACGATTATTATTTAATATTGAACCGGGTGAGTATCTTTGTGATCTGGATCTTTATTTTATAAATCATTGAGCGTTATGTAAGATCGCCTATGCTCATTTAAAGCGGTATTTAGATAAGAGCCTATTACATCTATTTTAGACTCGCTTGTCAGCGCAATAAAAAAGCCAAATGCTTGAACATTTGGCTTCTAAGTAAATCCACATATAGAGAGTAGAAGCGGCTTTCATGAAAAATCACTTACCTCAATAGACTTACCCTTGTGGTCTTAACAAATTCTTCAATTGATAGCTGTTATCACCAAAAATTTCTTCAGCGTACTCTGTCATGTCTTTGCTAGAAATTGAGTCAGTCGTTCCCTGTAGGTCGAACAACGCTTCAAAACCATAATCATGAATCAAATAACGAGAAATAAACCAAGCTTGTTGAGTGGGCTTGTATTTTAGTGGAGTGAGGTCTGCTACAAGCTGCTTAGCGGCTGTTCGAGTCTCATCTTCAGAAATCCCTTTTGCCGCTTCAGCGATGACCTTATCAATCGCCTGTTCAATTTTATCTGAGTTTTCTGGAGCCGTTAAAGAGCCGATTAGCCAGTCATAACTAGGCTCACTGTCTTGTGCGACCGAATACACATAAGGCGCATAATCCAAACCTAACTCTTCACGAACATAAGCCGTTAGACGACTCGACAATACACGCTGAAGCATATCGTCCATAAACACATCTTTTGCGGTTTTATCCCGAGCTTGCAGGGAAATCACACGCAATAAATACTGACTGCTGTCTTCATTATTGATGGATATATCCATTCGTTCTTTCGAATCAGTACTATAAGCTACCCGATAATCAGGAGACTCAACGACTTCTAATGGCAATGAAGCAACATATTGACGTACAAGAGGCTTAATTTCAGCTGGATTAATATCAGCAACAATAACTAACGTATTGTCTCTTAATTTTTGAAAGAGTTGATGCTGTACGTCTAGTATATCTTGCGACGTGACAGCCTTAACATCGCCGCTTTCAAGCATCATGTGACGGCTGCTTGTTTGATAGCTATTGCGATTAACCATCTGAATAAACTGCCCCACAGGTGTTTCTAAATATGCTGAACGATCTTGAGCAAATTCAGCCTTCACAGCCTCAAGCTGGTCGTTGTCTATTTTAGGTTCGGTTACAATGGTGTGCAGCGCAGCTAAACTTTCTGCAAGCGTCTTTTTCGTGGCGCTTATTTCCAAGCCATGATGAGTAAAGTTGATGAAGGGGTAGATTTCAATGTCTTTGCGTCTCAAGTGAGCGGTTAACTCCGAACCACTAAATTTACCAACACCACTACGAATCGAAGCTGGCAGAGCAATCTCTACAGCAGGAAACAGTGAAGGATCCAGCGCCGCTTTTCCGCCCTCACTGGCATAGTAAACCCCAACACTATTACCAGCCTCAGAGTTACGGAGATACAAAACTTCAATGCCATTGCTCAATGTCCATTGCTTCAAATTAGGATCGTCACTCACCTGAACTTGCTTTACAATTTCGCCTTGAGACGCTGGCACACTAAACGCCGAGCTTGCGGTAACGAGCAATGGCCTGTTACCTGTCTTTTTGTAGGCTTTTCTGACACCTTTTAGCTCGTTATTCATAGCCTGCAAGTCTTCTTTAGAAGATAAACCTAACCCCAAAATATATGGGCTAGAAAGTAAATCATCTAAATTATCATTTACGGCTTCCAGATCCGTACTCGAAAGAAACGCTTTCAAACTCGATTTATAATCAAGCTGTGATTGAACCGTCTGGTTGATCACCAGCGCCGTCGACTTACCGTCAGCATGAGCTACTGCGTCCATTCTCGCCCAGTTAGCTTGAATGTCATCAAGGTTCGCTTGGTATTGCTGTATCACACTCGTAAACTCATATTCGCTCACACCATGATCACGCAATGAGGCAAGAGTAGAAATAAACTGCTGTTGGCTTTGCTCTCGACTATCGACAGGAAAGCCAACCGTAGTAAGGGAATACCGTTGGTAATCTAAGAAATAGGGAGTCGAAGCAACCCATTGCACTGGCAATGCAGCGTCAACAAAATCTGAATTCAACCTTTGTTGGATGAGTTGTTGAGCAATATCATCTAGCCAAAGCTGATGTTGTTGCTCATGGCTCTGTGTCACTCTTTGCCCACGCTCAATCACTATCCCGATGCTCGGTGGCTCGCTCCCAGCTCCATACGCCACAAAATCTTGAGTATTGTAATCCGCTGACGTGTTCTTCAAGGGAACCAGTGTTGTGCCTCTTTGCCAACCAGAGAAAGTTTCTTCAATCAAAGGGATCACTTCTGCTAGAGTAATATCGCCAGAGACAATCACTTCGGTTAACTGAGGTTGATACCAGGTTTGGTAATAGTTATTTAATTCTTGAACATTCGCATTAGAAACGGATTCTTTGTTGCCAATGGGATCATTGGTTTGGTAATTCGTGCCTTCAATCATATGATCGTAGAACTTAAATGAGAGAGGTTTATCTTCAACTCGTGTGTGTCGAAATTCCCCTAATATCACACCTTTCTCTTTTTCGATCTCAGCTCCGGACAGCAGTAAACCATCACCAATATCTCTAAACCATGCCAACGCTTTATCTAGATTCTTATTGTCGGGTAGATCTAACTTATAGAGGGTTTCTTGATAAGAGGTATAAGCATTCAAGTCAGCACCAAAACTAGCACCAGACTGCTCAAACAACGCTACTACATCGTTTCCTGAAAAATTTTTGCTGCCATTAAACGCCATATGCTCGACAAAATGGGCATAACCTTTTTGCTGTTCACTCTCTTGAAAAGAGCCAGCATGCACAAGTAAGCGTACCGATACCGGTTGTTCTTGATCAGGGTAAACATGGTAGGTTAAGCCGTTGTCTAATTCGCCTGTGACCCAGTATGGGTCAGATTTCAATAACGTCTGTTGCTGAGGAGTAGAAGTGCAACCTAGCAATGTGGAGCTCAATACGACGACTAAATAGTATGCTTTCATAACGATCTCTTTGAAGGGCTTTGCTCCAATATATCCGATCGCCAAAGTGTAATAATTCACCATTAAATCAAACGACTAAAATTTTAGAGTCACTCGATATAAGTATGAAAGTGTTTAATTTATAAATTACATGAATTAATTATAAAGCCGATATGTAGCGCCTTGTATTTGTTCGCTACATCCCCTTAAACAACGCTTGCGAAGCACGGCTGATCGGTAGTTTTTCCCCTGACACATAAGCCGACATCTGGCCTGAGAGGCCTTTCTTCACCTTATCAATGGCGGAGACTTTCACCACCACCGAGCGGTGGATCTGCCAGAACTCATCAGGATTGAGTTGGGCGATCAGCTCTTTTAGTGACACGCGAAGAATAAACTCCTCTAGAGAGCCGCCTTGGCCTTTTTTGAATATCGAGACGTACTTGTCTTCTGCTTTGAAGTAAGCGACATCATCGACGGCGATTAGGTGAATGTCTTCCCCAACACTGGCTTTGAGCCACGTGAGATACTTTTTCTGCGATAGATAAGGAGGCTGAACTTGTTGTGAGGTCGATTGGGATAGCAGTTGAAGCTGAGCCATTAACGCCGTGATATCAGGTTGTTCGGGGAGGTTACCTATTTGCGATTGGTTACTCGACAGACGCGCTTGCACCTTCTGACAGGTAGCAAGTAGGCGCTCTTCATTGATTGGCTTAAGCAGGTAATCCATCGCATTGTGTTCAAAGGCTTTAACTGCGTATTCATCATAAGCCGTAATGAACACAATCAATGGCGGCGAATCTAGCTTGTTGAGTTGTTTCGCTAGTGAGATTCCATCCAGCTCAGGCATACGAATATCGAGAAACGCCACGTCGGGCTTAAGCTGCTGAATACTTTGCATCGCCTCCAAACCGTTTTGTGCCTTGCTGACGATCTCTAGCTCCGGCCAAACCTCAGCCAAGCTCTTGTCTAAGTGATGCCTTAACAGTGCTTCATCATCTGCGATAATCGCCGTTACGCTCGGCTGTATTGCTGGGTTGTTCATGGTTAATCCTTTAAATTCACACTGTAAATCGTCTATTTTTCGTCACTGTTCTGTACTTTCTGGTGCGTAGTTCTAGACAACTGCGTCAGTCAGTGGTAACAGGATCGTCGACACTACCCCGCCCTCAGTTTGTTCAGTAATAGTTAGACTCGCCTTATCACCATAAAGGGTTTCGATTCTTTGACGAATATTGCTTAACCCAACACCGTGCCCCGTATTCGCAGAGGGCGTTTTCAACCCAGCACCACTGTCTGACACTTCAATCTTCAACTGTTCAGCTTGCTGGGTAATACGGATATTCACTTCGCCACCTGCGGCTTTTGGCTCAATACCGTGAGTTAATGCGTTCTCAACCAAGGGTTGAATTAAGAAGGGCGGAATCACTTGCTGATCGCTAATGTTGTTCGTTTCAATCGAGAAGGCTAAGCGCTCATCTAAACGAATTTTCTGGATGTTAAGATAAGCATCCAGCAAGTCGACCTCTTGTGCGATGGTCGATTGCTCAGTGCGGCTATTCTTCAAAGTCACACGCAACAAGTCGGTCAGTTTTTCGAGCATCAACTTGGCTTTCGCGCTGTCACTCTCAATCAATACATTGATGGTCGCAAGCGTGTTGAACAAGAAGTGCGGTTCAATTTGGCTCTGTAGTTGTTTAAGCTGACTCAGCACCACCACCTTCTCTTGATCGGCCTGACGGCGCTTGGCCACTTCTAATTCGTTATCGGCACGTAACTGCTGCTCTCGTGCGTAGAAATAGTAATAGCAAACCGAACAGAAGATCACACCAAGCAACACGACAGATTTAAGGTCCGAGATATTGGACCCAAAATACCCGTTCAACCAATAGTGCGCGTTCAAGGTACCAAAGGTCATCGCGATCACCATTGATATACCCACTTCAAGCGTGCGGGATGTTCTCTTGAACAACTTAACCAAGATGAAAGAAGAACCCACCGCGCTGTAGCCAAAGCCAAAACTGATTGCTAGATTAACCGTTAATCCGCCGCCCCAAATCGTATGGGTTGTAATCGCAATAAGAACACAAAATAGCGTGGTGAACGCAAAGCTTTTGATCCATGAAAACCGACTGTTTGAAGAAGTGTTCATTAAAATCGTCCTTTGATATTTATAAGAATCATATGACTATCGGGTAAGTTGGCGTAAGCAGAATCACTTTTACCGCCTAGAAAGCGTGCAGCAAGTTCCAATTCCAACGATGAATCACCATTATCTAACGCCTGATAGTTGAGCCACTGAGTAGCAATAAAACCACCGTCTTGTGGAGACAACATCACATCAAATGTTGGCGTGATATCTTCAAGCCAGCCATGTGTCGAATCCAAAGACCAGTGAAACATGATGTTGTGTTGAACCAAATTGGCGTGCTGATAACCTTGCGCGTAAGAGCCTGCCAACAATGCTGTCATCGGATTAACTGACAAAGGCTCGGCACTTTCTATTGCGCTTTGCCACTCAGAGTCACTCCACGCTCGGCTATCAAACCAGTATTCCAACACCACATTGTGGCCCGTGTCATTGGCCCATGTTAGTCCTGCTAACGCTTGATAAGCTTCGCCCTGCTCTTCAAGATAAACCGGTTTAAGCATTGAATCCGGCTGACTGTAGCCAAGGCTTTGTTGTTGATAGACCACCGAACCATGAAACTCCCATGCAAGGTTTAAGACCGAAACCAAACTCGCTCCAAGCAAGCCGTGGCGCACATCATCATAATAAGCGACCCACTGATACTCATGGTCACCCACTAGGTTGTAACGACGTAAGCCAAATCCTTGTTGCTGGTTCTGCTTTTCGAATTCATTTACGTCTTGAGAAGTCCATGACGAATCGCTGTAAAGCAGTGTCCATTCGCCCGTCATATCGAACAGTGACGCCGACGCAACACCCGCCCCCTCCTCAGCGACAATGCCTACTGGGTTTTGGCGATAAGGCTTGATGATGTCTAGCGGTCGGTAGCCATAACCCACGCCCCAATCGAGGCGAACCTTGCCGAGTGTCACATCGAGGTAGTGGTCACCGACTATAGAATTAGACACCTCAACACCACCTTGCCAAAACAACTCGCGCACGATGAATTCCGATTCAAAGCTCGCCTCTTGTCCTTGAGGATTGTTACTCAAAATATCGTTGGCTTTGACTGCAAACAGGCCAAGCCAATTGTTATAACCAACCTCAAGATCCAGTAAACCATTTAACGACTGGCGATTATCAGATGCTAAAGGAGTGAATGGTGACTCTCGTGATTCAATCGCTTCGGCACTGAGTTGCCAATCCCAAGCCAAGCTCAGCTCATCCGCTTGAATCGTGTTACTTACGCAAGACAAAGCAAGCAAAATAGCAGCTGAATACTTGATGTAAGGCTTACGACTAGAAGCTTTCATGGCATCCCCCTAAAGCCCAGATACGCTATTACGCGATAAGTAAGCTGGGTTGTAGTATTTGTCTGCCAAGGCTTGTTCGCTTACTTCGCGGTACTCAATCACGGTCTTCTTACTTGGTTGAATCTTATCAAGTAAGGTCATTGACACTACACTCGGCAAGCCATCACGCACGCCTTCAGTAAACCACGCTTGCTTGGCTAGTTTTCCTGAACGCAAATACAAATCCGCTTTAACTGGAAATGCGCGCTCTGTCGTTAACCACAGATCGATGGATTGATAACTCGCGCCCTTAGTTTTTGCGGTGAGTTTTAAGTGATGGGTATCAAGCAGATCACCACTTGACACCTCAACCTGTTGTTCGACAACCCACTCACCTTGGTAATCTTCGCTCCAAGTGAGCGTTGAGATATCACCAACCGAAGCTTCACCAAGCAATTTTTGCATCGGGGTAATACGAATTGGACGACGAGATTTCGGCATCAATAACCAATAGTTGTCTTCTATCATCAGCATCTTTTGACCCGCCTCGACAGCCGACTTGAACACCACTAACGACTCTCGATTGGGTCTTGTGTAGACGTTGTACTCACGTGTTTTATCGAGTTGTTCGTCTTGATATAACGCCACCAGAGAAACCACTTTCGACGCCTGTTCGCTGTTCAAACGGTAGCTGTCTGCCTTGGCAATCATCTCGGTAACTTGCTGTGAATCGACTGCCCAGCTTGGTGTCGATACTAGAACCAAAGCTAAAACAGAGCCCAACGCGAAAGCCAATGTATTGAATGAACGAGTTAATTTACACATAAACCAGCGCCTCCGTGATTGGCTTATTCACGCCTTTACGAGCAGAGAAATAAGCAGCCAGCAAACATATCGTCAGCACACCTAACGTCGCGTAACCAACCAATTCTAATGAGAAGTAAATGTTGAGTGGGTAACCTTCTGTTCTGCCGGGAGGTGGTGGCATTTGCACATCAACCACCAGCAATAATACCGACACTAAACCACTCACTAGCGCGCCTATCGCACTGCCAATCATCGCCAGTAATCCCGCCTCTTTTAAGAAGCCTGCGACGATTTCAGAAGGGTAACTACCAAGAGCCGACAAGGTGCCAATTTCACGAGTACGCTCTGTGACTGACATGGTCATGGTGTTAAACAGCGATACGAACACTACCAATGCCATCACTGCGCCCATGATGCCGAAAATACGGTCATAAAGATCTTTAACCTTGGTGTAGAAAAACGCGCGATCTTGCCACGGAGTAATCTCGATCTCTGAGCCCTGTTGACCAACTTGCTTGTCCAAAGCCAATTGGATGCGTTGTTGAACCGTCGAAGTCTTGTTAGTTTCAAAAAGAAATACCGACAAGGTGCTGACTTTGTCTGACGCTAAAAGTTCTTGGGCGGTGGTGATGTGTACGTACAACTGACGTTTGTCGAGCTCAGGTACGCCAGTCGAGTAAATGCCCTGCACCTTAAAATCAAAGGCATTCAATGCGCCATCACTGGTGGTAGCAAGCAGTGTAACCCAATCACCAACAGCCACTTTGAGGTTGCGAGCAAGGTCGGTTCCGAGCATCACTTGCGGCTCTTGGCTGTCGTATCTTGGTGATTTCACATCCGAGAGGGTTTGACCGCTGCGCACATCAAGGAAAGGTCCTTTCATGTCGAACTCGCGCTCATTAACGCCCGTTCCCATAAAGATGGTCGATTTACTGCCGTTAGACACCAAACCACTAAAGTAAACTCGTGGCTGCACCCCACGCACATCGCTGTCGCCAATAATGCTCTTGGTTAGCGCTTGAACGTTATCCAGACCATTGCTCAGCGGCATGTCTTCATCTTGCTCAAAATAACCCGGCGTGCTCAAGGTAAGGTGGCCAGTATCGCGCGCGGTCGATTCTCTCAAGGATTCGTAGGTGTAAAGCCCATAACCGCCCGCACTAGTCAGCGCAAAAACGGCAATGGCGATGATCAACACCGAAAGCAGACTGCGGCGACCATTTCTTAATAGATTAAGCCACGCCAAACGCACCGAAGTTGGAAGTAAAAACGTGCTCATTCTTTGTGTTAACTTGCCCATGAGATCGCCTCCGTTGCTGTGATTTGTGGTGCCAGTTGGCCGTCGATAAGTTCAATCACTCGGTCGCAGCGCTGCGCCATTCTTGGGTCGTGCGTTGCGACAATAAAGGTAGTGCCCATTTCGTGGCCAAGCTCTTTCATAATGTCGATCACAAGGTTTGCGGTATGACTGTCTAAGCTCGCGGTCGGCTCATCGGCAATCACTAAGCTTGGGTTGTGGATCAGTGCTCTGGCTATCGCGACACGTTGTTGCTGACCGCCTGAAAGGTTGTCTGGGCGGTGATGAACGTAATCTCCTAGCCCAACACGCTCTAACATCTCTTGCGCTCTGGTCTGCTGTTCTTGTTTCGAACATTGGTTCAACATCAATGGATAAGCGACGTTTTCAAGCGCAGTCATTACAGGAACCAGATTGAAGCGCTGAAATACAAAACCCAGTGACCCGCGACGAAAACGCGCAGCGGCAATTTGCTCAGTCGGATACGCTTTACCATCAATGTTTATCTCGCCTTGATAGTCCATATCCAACAAACCAAGAATGTTCAACAGCGTGCTTTTCCCTGACCCAGAAGGGCCACACAACGCCACCATTTCACCGCGTTGGATGTGTCCATCGACCCCGCTTAATGCATCAACACGTTGACCGCCAGTCACATACGATTTGCCGATACCTTTAAATTCAATCATTCCTTTGTCCTCTGATTACTCGCCAACTATTTAGCTTCAATGCCCTTTATTTCGCTTTCGCAACTATTACTTGGCTTTCGCTATTAGGGCCTTCGCAGTCATAGTTTCGATATTGCCAGCATCGGCTGTTTCCATTTGTTCTAGCCACGTTTGTGCTTGCTTAAGGTCTTCAGCACGAATCGAAGCGGTAATGGCGTAGCGATAAATCCACGAGGTCGCAGAGAAGTGTTGTTGCTGAAAGTCCTCTTCAGTGAGTAACGAAAGGAACAGGTCATAACCGCGATCAAAGTGATTAAACATGTCTGGTAGAGAGGTGTAAGTCACCGCAGCCATAGCGCGAGTTAGGTACGAATCTGGTAGCCCTTGAACACGAGGTTGCTCATGAATCGGTTGGTCTTCGTCTTTAAGCAGAACCAGTGATTTATCGATGGTCGATAAACCCTTTTCCACATACTTCATCTTATTCCAAGGTAAGAACGCATCACGCCCCATTAAGGTTTCTGTGCTTCCTAAGTAGACCAAGGTCAGTGGCGTCGCACCGTCTTGTTGCAGCGTGTCATTCAGGCGCTCGTAAGCCACCTCAACCAAATCTTCATTGCCTTGCGCCGCTTGGTTGTAAATATCAAGCACGTCTGAACTCGGGTTCGCTAAAGCTAACGACGGAGCAAACGAAACAAGCGCAATCAGTAATGAACGCTTAAACAAAGAAGTGGTAGAGCCTGAATTTAATGAGTGTGAAGTAGTCATGATTTCTAATCCCTTTCAAATGTTGACGTTGAAAGGTTAACCACAAACTGTCACGCCGTTTTATCAATGCGACGAATGGTAATAATAAGGAGTGAATGGCTTGGAGAGGGTGTGAGTGGGGAGAACGATAAACCAAAAGTACAAGTAATTACGCTTTTCAGCCCTAGTACCAAAACTTACGAAAAATAGGTCTAATTAGTTCAGAAGATTACAAGCTCAAAAGAGCCTGTAACCTTTTTAAGTGACAGCTATCTGAATCTGTTCTGATTTTTATTCGTGAGTCATTTTTGTAGCAAGTGCAAAGCGATTCCAAGCATTAATCATGATTACTTGCATCATAGATTGTGCGAGTAACTCTTCTCCTAATAAGCTTAGACACTGCTGATAAGTCGTATCCGAAACACCCGAATTTGAAATCAGCGTCATTTCGTCCGTTAGGCTCAAAATTGCTCGCTCCTTTTCATTGAACAGTGGTGACTCCTGCCATGCTGACAGAGCAAACAGTTTCTGCTGTGAGATATCGATCTTCAATGCTTCAGTTGTGTGCATTTGAATACAGTAAGCACATTTATTAATGATTGACGCTCTGATTTTGATCATTTCTTTTAGTTCGCTAGATAATTCAACATCAGATAAATAGCCCTCGATAGACAGCATTGCACTTAAAGCATCAGGTTGAACTTGTGCGAGATCGATACGTTTTAACATTTTGGCACCCTAATTTGATTGATGGATGTCGCTATCAATGCGACAGGGCTATTGTGCACAACTCGAAATATAAGCGGAATACACATATTATGTGAATTAGTTATGCATCAAACGCAAAGGTGAACGTGTGTTAGAGTTGATAAAAATATTTGACCAAGTCGTGGAGTCTGGAAGTTTTTCTCAGGCAGGCCGAGCTCTCAATATGGCTCCATCTTCGGTCGCAAGAAATATAGACAACCTGGAAAGTAAGATTAAATCTTCGCTTTTTAAACGCAGTACACGACAGCTATTGCTGACTGAAGAAGGCCAGTATTTTTACCAACAGTCGGCCAAGATCTTACAAGATAGCAATAGACTGTTAGAAGAAATGCAAGGTAATCAAGGCACTCCAGAAGGGGTAGTACGAATTTCAGTTTTTGAAAGCTTTGGCAATTTGTGTCTTACTCCACTAATTCCAGAGTTCCTTGAACGATACCCTAAGATACAAGTTGAGTTAGAGCTGGATAACAACGTGGTCGATTTAAATAGTGAAAATATTGATGTCGCTATCCGTATTGGTACACCACAAGACAGTCGACTCAAGGCTCGTCATCTACTGACAAATAACGCGTCATTGGTCGCATCCCCGTCGTATATTGAAAAGTATGGAACTATCGATAAACCCGAAGAGTTGCAAGATCACAACTGTTTGTTGATAAGTCATGAACGGCAAAAAAACTATTGGTACTTTAAGAAAAATGCAGTTAACAAAAAAGTGTTAGTGACAGGCAATTTGATATCAAAAGGCGGCTCACCTCTTTTACATGCTGCGCTAAGCGGAGTTGGCGTTCTTTTACTATCTGACTGGATGCTACAACCGTACTTGGAAAATGGACAGTTAACGGAGTTACTCCCTCACTGGACATCAATGCACAGTGAGCAAGGGAGTGGTGAAATATTCGCAATATATAAAAACACTCAATACCCAAGACCTCATATCCGTTTGTTTATTGATTTTTTAATTGAAAAGCTAGAGCCTTTGAAGAGCGTCCATCCAAACAGAAGTCTAAGTGATTAATAATAGTTCTGCGTTAGAGATAAGTGTCACCTCTGAATACAAAAAGCGCTCCAAAGTAAATTGGAGCGTTTTAACGACTTTTAAAAAGGGGATTACTTAATCACGCCACATACAATGCGTGCACCACCACCGCCAAGCTTAGCTGGATGGTCAGAGTGGTTGTCACCGCCTGCGTGGATCATCAAGGCTCTGCCTTTTACGTCATCCAATGTAACTCTTGGCGCCATCACTGGCTGGTCGGCTACTCCATTAGCATTAACGTAAAGCGGTGGTAAATCGCCAAGGTGATTATCATCCGTCCAAGGGAAACCATGTTTACCCGTTTCCTCTGGATCATAATGTCCTCCTGCAGCTCCACCGAGTATGGTTTTGCCATCTTTTGTGATGCTATCGCATGAACCATTCGCGTGCACATGAAAGCCATGCGTACCAGCTGGTAAGCCTTTCAATTCTGGTGTAAAGACAGCTCCGTAATCACTTGAGCTTATCATCACTGTTCCGGCTGACTGACCAGAGCCAAGATCGATCATTTCAACACTCACCGCTTCAGCGAAAACAGAAGAAGAAATAAGGGTGAGTGCAGCAAGCCATGTTGTTTTGTTCATATCATTACGTCCTTTTATTGTTATTAGTACTCTTCATTCAGTACTTAAGGGATTTTAGTACATTAGATTGACCATAGATTTCAGCAAATTCTTTCAGATTAAGCCCTGCTTTATTACGCAGTTCTGAGGCACACTCCGCTTGGTACAAATCTTTCGCTATACCAATTTCACGTTTTATAAGTGCTCCCATCAAAGCTGTGTTACCGCGCTTATCTTGCAAACACGCATTCGCCCCAGAATCGAGTAGCAAGCGGACGGTTTCTCTATTTCCTTGATAAGCCGCAACCATGAGTGCTGTGTAACTTTGGTTATTACGTTGATCAATAGGGAAACCTTGCGAAACAAATGCATCGACCACTTCATTATTGCCGATGCGTGCGGCATCAAAGAACAGCCCAACCAGAGATTGGTACTCCTCTTCCAGTTGGTTATCTGCAGCCAATAAGCTGAACGATAAACTCAAAGAAAAAACAATGGAACTAAGCAAAAATACGATTTTCATTTATTCCCCCTCACTAACATAATTAGAGAATGGCCTACAGGAGTCCTGATTTTCGGGCAGAAAAGAGCAGATAAATCTCCCGTAGGCCAAAACTTTACGCCTTACAGTACTGCCTAGTCGTTCACTTGGGAGCGTTTTTTGACTTGTGAGATACTGGTGTCAGTTGCTTTAGCCAAACGCGTTCCATACTCTTTATCTGCACGATAGAAGTAGCTCACCATGATTTCCTTAACTTCTTTATCCATAACCTTATTTAGGTCACCTGCTAAGTTTGTAATCAAGTCACTTTTATCTTGTTCACTCATGCTGCGGTACTGCACACCCGCTTGATAGAAGTTTCGTGGATTACTGATCGCTTTTTGTTGCACCGTACCAACAAGTTTGGTTTCTACGGCTTTGAATTGAGCATCTTCTGCCAACTCTAGCTTTCGGCTTGGCTCATAGTTAACAGCACCATGGCTTAGTGATGCATTATTACTCAAACCATTTTGGTTATGGCTGCTCACTGGCGCTAACGGTCGGTTAACGGGTAGTTGGAACAGGTTAGCGCCCAAGCGATAAAGCTGTGTATCGGCGTAAGCAAACAAGCGACCTTGCAGCAAACGGTCTTCCGATGGCTCGATGCCAGGAATTAGATTCGAAGGCGCAAATGCCGCCTGTTCGGTGTCTAAAAAGAAATTTTCTGGTAGACGATTCAGCGTCATAGTGCCGACTTTTTGAACTGGCACATTCAGCCATACTTTGGTTGCATCGAGTCCGTTATAGTCAAGTTTGCTCAATGCTTCAGGAGACAATACCTTCACGTAAAGATCCCATTGAGGGTAATTACCTCGGCCAATTTCAGCATAAAGGTCATTGGTAAGATGGTTGAACTCTTTACCTTGCATCTCAGTGACTTGATCAGGGCGAAGGCTTTTAACACCTTGCTGACTCTTCCATTGGAACTTCACATAGTTCACGTCGCCTTGCTTATTGATCCACTTATAGGCATGAACCCCAAAGCCATCCATTGTGCGATAACTCGCTGGCGTACCTAAATTACTGTACACCCAAGTCAACATGTTGGTCGCACCCGGCTCACTGCTAAAGAAGTCGAAGAATCGGTTTGGATCCTGAACGTTGGTGACTGGAGACGGTTTTAGAGAGTGCACCATATCCGGAAACTTAATCGAATCACGAATAAAGAACACAGGCAGATTATTCCCTACCAGATCCCAGTTACCCTGTTCAGTATAAAATTTGGTGGCAAAACCACGTGGGTCACGAAGTGTTTCTGGTGATCCTTTTGAGTGAATAACGGTCGAAAAACGAACGAAAACAGGAGTCACCTTACCTTTATTAGTAAAAGGGTCGGAAACCGTTAAATCACTAAAATTACCAGAAGCGACGAATTCACCATGTGCGCCCGTACCACGAGCATGAACAACACGCTCAGGAATACGTTCTCTGGCAAAACGCTGCAATTTTTGGATCAGATGGACGTCTTGCAGTAATACACTGCCATTCTCACCTGCTGTTATGGAGTTTTGGTTATCACCTACTGGTGCACCGTTGTCTCTGGTCAGGGTTTGAGCCTGTAGAGATGTGCTGGCTAAGCCAACTGTAATTAATAAAAAGCTTTTTGACATCTGCATGGTTGCTCTCCAATGCGTGCTAACCATCAAACCAGTCGAGTGGTTAATGGATATTCAAAAGCTCTTTTCTGCCCACAAAGAATATAACTTCAATGTTTACATTTGTTTAATGGGAAATAACGATAGATTCAATAGGTGAAAACGATGGAACGATTAAGTTGGTTCGAATAGAGAAAAATAACAGCCCAAATACTCGCGATTTCTAATCCCTTTCAAAGATTGACGTTGAAAGGTTAGCCACAAACTGTCACGCCGTTTTATCAATGCGACGAATAGTAATAATGAGGAGTGAATGGTTGAGTTGGGGCAGGAGTGGGGAATGTATGTGGTGAGTTTTTTGAAAATAAAGAGCCCCCTATATGGTGGAGGCTCTACTCATAACAGTATTAATTAAATCGTTATACTTGCTTTGGTTGAAGTTCTTTACCTTCGACCTCTTTTATATCAAATCGTTGCTTTAACTCTTTCTCAATACTTTCTAAACTACGATTTGCTGTCTCAGGAAGGATTTTTACCGCAAACCAAACTTGGCCAAGCAGGATAATCGCGAACATGATGAACAGTGCCGATGTTCCAAATGATTCTCTAAAAGCTGGTGTAAATGAGTTCAAGATAACACCTTGAATCCAGATTGCTGCCGTTGTTATTGAGACCGCGCGACCACGGACTGAAGTTGGTAAAATCTCAGCTGAAATCGTGAACTTCAGAGGACCTAAACCGAGAGCTGTGAAGGCAACAAAGAACGCCATTAAGCCAACTATCAACATAGGTGGAGTATCAGGTCTGTCGAAGAATATTGCCAAACCAATCAGGCAAGTAAAACAACCAAGTGCAGAGGTTATTAGCATTTTTCTGCGACCCACTTTATCGATGAATACCATTGATAAAGAGGTAAATATAACGCTTACTAAGCATATCCAACCAAAACCTCCCAGTGCAGAACCTTGGTTGCCCATTATCTCTTCTAGCATTACAGGGCCGTAGTACATCACAACAGTTACGCCAGACCACTCTGACCATATTGCTAGTAATACACCCGTCATCAAGCCGAAACGCATCACTGGATTTTTGACTAATTGTTTATATGATCCTGCTTTCTCTGAGCGAATTACCTGACGACATTCAATAATCGCTTCTTCTGCTTCACCCTTGGTTAAAAACTTTCTCAGAATGTTAGCCGCTTCTTTTTCTCTAGCTTTAGATATCAACCAACGAGGAGATTCCGGAAAAAATGCTACCAAACCAAGGAAAATAACTGCAGGCAAAAATTCAACAGAGAACATGCCACGCCAGTTTTCAATAATAAAGAAATGGTCAAGGTAATGACCCGTAACAACGGCAGCCTGGCTGTAGTTAACAATCAATGTGTTGGTGATCACTGAGCAAGTTAAACCGATCACAATGGCAACTTGAAACAGATTACTGAGTTTTCCTCTATGCCTTGCTGGAGCTACTTCTGCAATGTACATAGGGCAAACCACGGTCGCGATACCGATGCCAAAGCCACCAATGATACGTGCCCAGATCAGTAAGTTGAATGAGTCTGCGTACATACAGCCAAGCACCGATACGATAGCTAGTAAAGCACCTAGCATCAGAGGTTTTTTACGCCCAGCATAGTCAGCAATAGGACCTGCGATTATGCTACCAAATAAGCAACCCACAAGCGCTGATGATACATACCAGCCTTGTTGTAAGGTCGATAATTCGAACTGTTGTGTGATTTGCGTGATCGTGCCGCCAATAACAATAGTGTCCATTCCAAATAGGAACCCACCAATCGTTGCCGCAGCGCAAATGAATGTTAAAAAGAACATCTTCTTATTGTTTTCGCTAAGAATCATTTGATCTCTCCATGAGAATTGTAGGGTACATGGGACGCTGTTCTAGTGCGTCTGGATTACGTAGTCTGCGTTTGATTCGTATTGTTTTATTTTTAACGCATTAACTAGATCCACGCGCTCGGTTTTATCGAGCGCCTCTTTTTTCGACTTTCCACCAGCTAGGTGTCTTGATATTAATCGCTCTCTGAGTACTTCTTCACTTGCTGTGAGAAAGATCTTCAAGTCAATTAAATCGCTGACTGGTCGCCAGTCTTCGTCGGTTGAGTAGATGTAATTGCCCTCGAGTAAAATAATTTGAGTGTCTGGCTCAATTAAAAAACCTTTTGCAATGGGATCGTGTAACTCACGACAGTATTTCGGCCAAAAGAATGCGTCAGTGTTTGGCGTCACCGCTTTGGAAAGCAAATGTGCTAATGAGGTTACATCAAATGTTTCGATGCTACCTTTGACTGACGTCAGTCCTTTCTCTTTCAGTACCGAATTGGGGTAGTGAAAGCCGTCCATTGGACACAGTTGGGCTTTAAATCCTAACAGTGACAGTCCAGACAGTAGGGATTCAGACAATGTTGATTTACCCGTCGCTGGAGCACCAGAGATACCGATGACAAGAATTTGTTTCCCAGACTCTTGGTAGGTGTTGGCGACCAGTTGAGGAACGCTTGCAATGTCATCAACCGTTAACGAATGTGTTTTAGCCATGATCTGGTTCCTAATTCGGTACATGATAATGCCGCTATGTGACTGGCTTTCTTCAGAGAGTCACGGAAATCTTGACTCTCCAAGTAGTAATGGCAAAAAGCCCCATGGAAAATATCTCCAGCACCTAGCGTATCGATAGCATCCACTTTAGGTGCTGGGATTAACCCGCTACCGGACTCATCACTATAAAAAACACCTTTGTCGCCCAGCGTCATTGCCCACTTTTTGATCCCGTGTTGGTCGCAAAGTGCCTGCATTTTATCTTTGTCACCATTGGTGAATTCCTCTGAAACAATAGGAATAGTACAGAGAGATAAAAACTGTTCGCTGTGCGATTTCCAAGTACCAGCGTCTAACACAATATCCCCAGTAAACTCAGCCAAAGCTTGTACGTTTGCGCTAACAAACGGATGCTCATATTGATCAAGTAATACGAGCTTTGCATTATCTAGCCATTTCGGGTCTAAACTCATCACCTTTTCGCAATCGGGCTGACTAGCGTTGACGATGAGCCTAGATGCCGTTTGCTTTGCAGAGATAATGTTCGATAGTGGTAGCTGGTATTCATCGTCTAAACTTAAATCCACAACCGAAATTTCGTGTTCATTAAGCTCTGCTGTCACTATCGATTTATAGAGGTGCTCTTTACCTAAACATGTCCAAAGGTGTACATCAGAGCCTAATGCGTTGCATGCAATGGCAGCATTGAGTGCGGACCCACCACCACCAATAAAATCAGCAATTGCATTCACCTTTTGATCAGGTTCAGGCATCACTTCAACAAAGCTCATCAAATCAATCGTGCTTCTGCCTATAAATACACAATTTCCCATACGTAGAACTCCTTTGAATTACAGCTCACCGCTAGCGTAGCGTGCAGCCATATCATCCATAGAAATTGGTGTAATCTTGTCACCGTGACCAGCACAACCAAATCGTTCAAATCGGTTTAAACAAAGCTTCGTTAATTCGTCCATTCCAGCTAACAGGAACTTACGTGGGTCAAACTCTTGCGGATTTTTCATCGCGAGTTCACGAAAGCGACCAGACATCGCCATACGACAATCAGTATCGATATTTACCTTACGAACACCATGTTTGATACCGCGCTCAATTTCTTCGATTGGCACACCATATGTTTGAGGCATTTCACCGCCATTCTCATTGATCATATCTTGAAGGTATTGAGGAACCGATGAGGCACCATGCATAACTAGGTGAGTCGTTGGGAGCTTCGAGTGAATTTCTTCGATAACGTTCATCGCTAAGATATCGCCATCCGGTTTGCGAGTGAACTTGTAAGCACCATGGCTTGTACCACAAGCGATAGCTAGTGCGTCAACCTTTGTTCTTTTCACAAAATCAACGGCTTGATCTGGGTCTGTTAGCAATTGGCTCTTTTCAAGGATACCAACAGCACCAACGCCATCTTCAGCTTCCGCTTCACCAGTTTCTAAAGAGCCAATACAACCCAACTCACCTTCAACTGAAGCACCTACCCAGTGCGCAGATTGAGCGATACGAGAAGTAATATCTACGTTGTAATCGTAGCTGCTTGGTGTTGAAGCATCACGCTCCAATGAGCCATCCATCATTACCGATGTAAAACCGTGGCGAATTGCTGACAAGCATGTTTCTTCGCTATTGCCATGATCTTGGTGAAGAACGATTGGTGTTTTCGGGAACATTTCAGCGAGAGCGCAAACCATCTTATAAAGCATCACGTCACCAGCGTAGCTTTTACGAGCATTGATGCTCGCCTGCAGAATGACACCTGAATTACATTTTGCTGCAGCGCGAACAATAGCAAGCCCTTGCTCCATGTTGCTGATGTTGAATGCTGGAACTGCGTAACCATTTTCTGCTGCGTGATCCAGTAATTGTCTTAGTGTAACGATAGCCATTTTCTTCTCCAAAGTGATTTAATTGTTTCTTGCAATTAAATTTACTTAATTTAATTGCAAGAAACAATTAAATAGAATTTAGAATGTGAAAAGGATCGTGTTTTTGTTTTGAGGATCGTTATTTGAGTTGGATAAAAAGGACTTTTTTTTAGGGGATACTTTTTGAGGTACAAAAAAGCCCAGCAATAAGCTGGGCTAAAAAGAAGAAGGAGAAAGCTGAATCAGTTACTCAGCAACACTTTTCATACCGAATGTTTTTAGTGTCTCAATTCTTGCATTACCGTTCTTAGCGTATACATAGAGACCTGCACTGTCTTCATCAGAGAAGATGTTATTGGTCATCACAGTACGGCCGCCATCGGTAAAGATTTCAACAGAAATACTGTCCATAAAGATACGGATGTTTGCTCGATCTTTACTCGCACACTCTAGTGGACATGTTCTACGTAAGGCTGAACGACTGCCCGATTGAGTGCGATCAAAAGCCAGTTCGCCTTTCTTTAGATCCAACTCAATCAGTGTTTTCTGCTCACCTTTACTGCGAATTTCAAATACAACGCTGTCACAATCGCTTGCAGCTAGGTCAATGTCCGCAATGATTTCACAGTGAACATTATCACCAGCTTCAAATGCGAATTTTTCACCATCGTTTAACTGGAGCTCTGTATGTCTTTTTGGAGAATGGCGCAATTTTTCAACTTCTTGCACAGGCGTGAACTTCAGTTTCCCATCGTGACATAAAGAGACTTCTCGGGCCAAAGTGATACTACCGTACCAACCCAGTTCACTGGTATCGTAAGTGCCATCACACCATGGCATGAATGGCCATGAACCAATCCATGCTTGGATTAGGGTACGCCCATTTTCATCATCAAATACTTGTGGTGCGTAGTAGTCAAAGCCCCAATCTAATGAGCCCATTGTTGACCAATGGAACTTACCGGTTCGGTAATCAAGGTCACCAACAAGGTAAACTACTTGGCGTTGCTGCATACCCATAGGTGAATACATAAGGACATGTTTGTCACCCAATTTGAAGATATTTGGGCACTCAAGCATTGTCCCGAGTTCGCCCATACTCTCTACACAATAACCTACGAATTCCCAATCGGTTAAATTGTCTGATTTGTGAAGGCAGACTTTACCGAATCCATTGGTCTCGTAGTTTGATGGGTTAATTAGATCGCTCACGCCATCTGTTACACCGGTCACCATGTACCATGAACCTTCATGCTTCCAAACCTTTGGATCGCGGAAGTCATGTAGGTTAATTCCCTCTGGTGGATCAGATAAGATTGGGTTCCCGTCATATTTGTCAAAGTTTACGCCATCAGTCGACGTTGCCATACATTGAACTTGGCGAGCTTGTGCACATCCCGTATAGAAAAGAGTCATCACACCATCGTTATTCACAGCACTACCCGTGAAGATACCTCCGCCATCCCAGCCGTCATATTCTTCGCTTGGTGCTAAAGCTTCTGGCAGTGTTTCCCAGTGAATGAGATCTTCGCTGACTGCATGTCCCCAGTGCATGGTTCCCCACTTGCCAGTGAAAGGATGGTGTTGATAGAAAAGGTGATATTTACCCTGATATTGAATCAGTCCATGCGGGTCATTAATCCAGCCTACCGGTGCTTGGTAATGGTAATGCTCACGCCAATGGTGCTGCTTAACCGTATCTTTATGCTCAGCGATGTATTCTTCAACTTGATCAATAATTGCCTGATGCTTCTTCTTATCGAATACCACAAGGACCTCCAATGTTATCGAAATATATTTAATTGCAACCTGCAATCAAATATATTTCATTTAATTGCAGCTAACAAATATAGTATGATGAACTTGAGATTGCGCTCACATAAGTAAAGTAGACTCAATTTCTAACTATATGATTTTATTGAAACTTAACTTTTTCTATATATTGTGTAGATCCATTGGAACGTTATTGCAGATCAAATTGGTCAGGAGAACTATGAATAAGCCTATGAGAAGCGGACTGGGCGTTTCGTTAGATGATGTACAAAATCATAATAAGCGCGTCATTCTTAATGCACTTCACAATAGTGGTAGTTGCTCCAGAAAAGAGATCAGCCAATTGGTTGGACTTGACCAAGCGACGGTAACTAGAGCGATAAAACCTCTAATAGAACAAGGACTTATTGTTGAAACTGGTGTGCGAAAAGCGGCACGTGGTCGAAGCTCTATCTATTTGGGGTTCAATACCCAACATCTGCGAATTGTGTCCGTTCGAATACAGCGTACTAACTTCTCAATTGATACCTACGATCTCAATGGTGTTTCGCTAACCAGCATAGTCAAACCAATTAATACAGATAATAGCCCAGAAGAGCTGATCGAGTATTTGACCAAGCAAGTGAGCGATGTTCTGAATGATCAGAAAGGTGATATTTTAGGGATCTCTGTTGCGATGCCCGGCCCATTCTTAGAGCAAGACAATAAAATTATACTGATGACCGACGCAAAAAATTGGCAAGATGTTGATTTTATTTCCCACATGCGAGAGCAATTTCCAGACTATCCAATTTATGCAGGCCATGATGCAAAATTGGCTGCACTCGCGGTTTGGCGCCAGCTACAAAGCACTTATGAAGCAAGCGTTTTACTGTATGTCTCTCTTGGGCAAGGTGTAGGTTCGGGCTTAGTGATTGAAGGGCAGGTTTATCACGGTAGTTTAGGGACGGCTGGAGAAATTGGTCACACATCGATCAATTTTCAAGGGCCGCAATGTAAGTGTGGCAATCTAGGTTGCCTTGAGCTGTATAGTTCAACAACGGCCTTGATTGAACGTTACAAGGAAGAGGCCTCATTAGTATCCGCGGACTTTGAAATGGTAGTAAATGCATTTCATGACAGAGAATCTGCTGCGATAAACGCGGTTGATTACTTAGCTAAGTGCTTAGCACATGGATTAGTGAACAATATTAACCAATTAAACCCTGATTTAGTGGTAATTGGTGATGAACTGACGCAATTAGGGGCTGATTTCTTAAATCGTGTAAAGGAATACACATTTCGTTTATTGCTTCCGGATCTGGCAAGCAATATCGAACTGGTTCTTGATGAAAGTGATGAAGATTTGGTTCATAAAGGTAACTATCACAACGTGATGTCAAATGAGCTACTTCTGCCTTTAGCACATCTAGGGATTAAAGCCACCAACACACCTGAAAGTTCTAAATAAAGTTAGCTAACACAAACAAAAAAATAGCCGCTAATCAGCGGCTACTTTTAGTTATCTAAACGAAGCTTCAATTACTTCTGTCTTGCTACTTCTTCGTCTCTTCAACTACAGCTTTCATCAATACTGATGTGTCCATGCGGCCTTGTCCTTCGGCAGACAATGTCTTGTATGCGTTGTTGGTTTTTTCCGTCAACGGAAGTTGGATGCCTTGGCGTTCTGCTTCATCTAAGCAGAAGCCTAAGTCTTTGATCATCCAATCAATTGCGAAGCCGAAATCGAATTTATCTTGCGCCATTGTGGTAGCGCGGTTTTCCATCTGCCATGAGCCTGCCGCGCCGTTTTTAAGGCAATCAACCAGAGTTGGGATATCCAAACCTGATTTTTCAGCAAGTACCAAACCTTCAGAAAGGCCATTCAGTACGCCCGCGATGCAGATCTGGTTAACCATTTTCGCACGTTGGCCTTGGCCGACTTTACCCATTAGAACTGACGACTTGCCGTAAGCTTCAAATACAGGTTGAAGGTCGTTGAATAGCTCCTGTTCACCACCACACATGATAGTTAGTACGCCGTTTTCTGCGCCCGCTTGACCACCAGACACTGGTGCATCCATAAAGCGAACACCTGCTTCCTTTGCAGCTACTTCAAGCTCTTCAGACAGGATTGCAGACGTTGTTGTGTGGTCGACAAGAATCGCGTTTGGCTTCATTGCAGCCAATGCGCCTGTTTCGCTGGTTGTCATGCTGCGTACGTCATCATCGTTACCAACACAGACCAATACTACATCAGCTTCGGCTACACACTCAGCCACAGACTCTGCCGCTTTACCTTGGTGTTTATCAGCCCAGTCTAGCGCTTTACTATGAGTACGGTTAAATACCGTGACTTCAAAACCGGCTTTGACTAGATGACCTGCCATTGGGAACCCCATAACGCCTAGCCCGATAAAACTTACTTTCATTTCTTTCTCCTTTTATTTGACCAAGTCATCGCTATGAAAAGATCGAACACTCTCAATCAATGCATCAATAAGCAAGGTCAAAGCCTTTGGCTGATATTTTCTTTCTTTGTACACTAAATACGCTTGGCGATCACCCCGATGATATTCAGGAAGCACTTGAACTAGATTCATCTCTGGGGATACATGACGAAAAGGCAATGAGGCAAGCCCCAAGCCTTTTTGCGCCGCGGCCGCCACTGCATGAATATCGTTAACGATGAACTTGGGTTTTATCGTGATCATCTGCTCTAAGCGGTCAGATTTGTAGAGCGGCATATCAAACACATCATCGACGTTAATCCAGTCTTGAAGCTCTAAATCGTCCGGCTTTTCAATTATCTCACGTGAATCTAAGTATTCCCGACTCGCGAAAAATCCGTGTTTGGCTTTGAAAAGTGGCCGAGCAATCATGCCTTCCATGTCCGAGATCTTAAACGTAATCAGTAAGTCACGATCGGTCTGTGGAACAAGCTGCTGCTGGCTCAGAGTTAGGTCGAGTTGAACGTTTGGATATTGAGTTAGGAATTGCTCTACCGTCGAGCGTAGAAAACCACTGTAGAAGTTATGAGGCACTGCGAGCTTAATCTTGCCCTGGATAGCATCACGCTCTTCCAACAAACTATTAAAGCCTTGGTGGATAGACTCCATGCCACTGCTCAGTGCAGCAAAGGCCGCCTCACCGTCTTTAGTGGCCACCAGCTCACGACCTTTCTTTTCCAAAAGTCGGATATTAAGGCGATCTTCCAATGCGGTTAACCGACGTGACATAGTCGACACAGGCAGTTGCAGCCGTTTCGAAGCCGATAGCAAAGAGCCCTCTTCAACCACTGCACAGAATAAGAACAGATCATCAATGTTTCCAAATATGGAATTCATACTTCTATATGTGCCTATTTTTCTCATTAATGGATAGATGTAACCTTATCCCATCAGTAACAGAAAATCACGGGAGAACATACTATGAACAACAAACAATTTTGGGTAACCGCGATTTTATCCTCACTCACCATGGCGACGATCATGTCTGGATTAATTTCTGGCTACAAAATGGGGTTTAGCCACGAATGGCCGCCAATCTGGCTACAAAGCTTCTTCCTTGCTTGGCCGTGTGCCATCGTGCTCAACCTGACCGTGCTTCCTTTGATTAGAAAACTATCAGCATGGATTTGTCGCCCGGGAACGCTTTGCTAATTTATAGATCATGGAACGATGATCAAGGGAAGAAGGGTGTAATGCGACTGACAATACTATCTTTAGAAACATACACACCATTTTGCAATACACTCCTCTAACCTTTTAGCTAGACCCATAAAAAAACCGAGCACTAGGCTCGGTTTTTTATAACTGTTGTTACTGTAAAGATTACAGCTCAGCGTTGTGGTAAACCTGCTGAACATCATCACAGTCGTCAAGCATGTCTAAGAACTTCTGGAACTTCTCAGAATCTTCTTCAGCTACTGGTGTAGTTGTTTGAGGAACGAAAGTGATTTCCTCAACGTCTAGAGTTAGCTCTGGGAACGCAGTGTTTAGTGCAGTCTTCGTTTTGAAGAACTCAGTCGTTGGAGCGAATACAGTGATTACACCGTCTTCTAGCTCAACGTCAGTCACGTCTACGTCTTCCATCATAAGCGTTTCTAGGATGATCTCGTCATCTTCGCCTTTGAACTGGAATACAGCTTGGTGAGCGAACATGTGAGAAACAGTACCTTCAACACCGATTTTCGCGCCAGTCTTAACGAAACATTGACGAACGTCTTGGAAAGTACGGTTGCCGTTATCAGTTAGACAGTCAACGATCACACTTGTGCCACCTGGGCCAAAACCTTCGTAACGAGCAGGTTGGAAGTCTTCACCGCCGCCGCCATTCGCTTTATCGATCGCTTTGTCGATAACGTGAGCTGGTACTTGGTCTTTCTTCGCTTTAGCAATCAGGTGCTTAAGAGGTAGGTTCATGTCTGGGTCAGAGCTGCCGTTCTTAGCCAGTACGTAAATCTCTTTACCGTATTTAGAATAAACTTTAATTTTTGCGCCTGCAGTTTTCGCCATTGAGGCCTTGCGCACTTCAAAACTTCTTCCCATCGGGATCTTCTCTCTGATTCAATTAACGGTGCAAATTCTAGCAAATTACTGTGTCATTTCAATTCTACAGCATTGCTGGGCAAGGTTTGTCTGCGTTTATGCGACACCCATTACCCGTTTGTATTTTTCTACAGACTGTTCAAACCACACCTTTTCATCTGGGTCACCTAGCTTCATTGCTTCTTCAACAATGGCTTCAGGGCCACATTTCGCTTGCTTCAGTTTCCATACAAGAAACGATGCTTGCTTATCCAGTTCGATTTTATTTTTCTCGCTGGGTGGAAGGAGTGAAAGGTTGATAGACATTATTAGCCTTCGTCTGTAATACACTTGGCCGAGAAATATATCATAGAGCAGGCTCATAAAACCAATACTATGAGTAACAGAAAGGGTTTATGAGACAAGAAACCAAGCAAGTCACTGATGCAGGTCAAGCTAGTTTGAGAGAACTTATGTCCCTTGATGTGAAAGTATCACTTATTCAACTCATACTATGAGCCGTTTAAGCCATTATTCGACTCACCGAATGAGCCGAATAATAAGGTAATTGCATCGCAAGGGCTGTAGAAAGCTTCTCAGCCCAAAAAGACTATTCACTCACCGCTAACACATCACAACGTGAGGCGCAGATGAAATCATTTTTGTGCAGGCCTTTGATTGAATGACTCCACCAAGTGACGGTGACTTTACCCCACTCCAATAAGATCGAAGGGTGGTGGAATTCTTCTTCTGCCAACTCTGACACTTTGTTGCTGAATGCCCATGCTTGTTTGTAGTTCTTAAACTTGAACACCTTCTCAAGCTGCGGGATGCCGTCTCTTTCGATGATCTGCCAATCAGACAACTCCAACAGTAAAGATTGTTGCTCATCTTTACTGAGTGCAATCGCATCGATACTGCAGGCTTCGCATTTTTGTTCATTCAACATGTGTGGGTTCCTTAGGTTCAAAAAGTGGTGGTAGTAATCCCGCTTCAATCGCGAGATCAGCTTGCTGTAATAGATTTTCCTGACTGATTTCAAATAGCTCAGATAGCTCATCGAGCACATAGTATTTCGGCTGCATGATGTCGATGCGATAAGGCGTTCTTAAAACCGTTTGCAGATCGAACCGTTCGCGAACGGCCAAATCCCCTCCCAACGCATACATAGTTTCCGCTGGAGACGAAAGAATGCCACCGCCATAGATTTTCAGTTGTTGGCCTTCTTTTACTAAACCGAACTCGACCGTAAACCAATACAAACGGGCAAGATAAGCGCGCTGTTTGGATGTCGCCGCTTGGCCTAGTTTTCCATAATGCTCAGTGAATGCTGCGAAATCAGCATTAGTGAGCATGGCACAGTGGCCGAAAATTTCATGAAAGAAATCAGGCTCTTGTAAGTAATCGAACTCGTCTCGCGTTCTCAAAAATGTCGCAACGGGGAATTTCTTATTGGCGAGCAAATCAAAGAAACGGTCGAAATCAATTAACGCCGGAACAGGCTGAACCTGCCAACCTGTTGTTTCCATTAGCACTTTGTTTATCTCTGGAAGCTGGGGAACTCTGTCTAATGGCAGATCCAGTAGAGTCAAACCGTGCAAATAGGCATCACAAGCGCGGTCACTAATGACGTCCAGTTGCCTTTTCACCAAGTCGTGCCAAATGGCATCTTCTTCGAGGCTCCACTCAACCCATCCCTCTTGGCTCACGGGCTTAGAATGATATTGAGTCATTACACACCTCCTTTCGAATGTCTCACTTTAAGCCTATCTCCACTCCTTATATCCGCCAATTTGAGCGATTTTTCGAAACAGTCGGGCGTGTAACATTTTATTTACACAATTCCACCAAATGCTTATTTTACTGAACTTTTGACTTTGTAAAACCTAAATACCAGACTGAAAACGTTAACTTTTTGTTAAAGGTGAAGGAATGCACGAAAGCAATAAGCCCATTTGGCAGCCAAGCGCGCAGCGTATAGACGATGCCAACTTAACCCGATTTATCGATAGCCTTGAACAATCTGGGTTAAACCTAGATAGGGACGTAAAAAGCTACACGGAATTCCATCAATGGTCTGTGGATCAGCCGGAATCGTTTTGGCAAAACGTATGGCAGTTCTGTGGAATGGTTGGTTCGCAAGACTCTATTAATAAAGTAGAAAGCGAGACCATCAAAACTCAAGGTGAGAGCCGTTGGCAGCAGCCGAAATCAAATCGTGATGGGGTGTGGTTTCCCAATGCTCAAGTTAACTACGCCGAAAACTTGCTGCATTCATCAAAAACGTTGCCAAACGAGCTTGCGATTTGGTTTGAGAATGAACGTGGCGAGCAACAAAGCTACACATGGCAAACCCTTTGTGAGGAAGTCTCTAATGTTCAACAGTGGCTCCTGGATTGTGGCGTGGAGCAAGGTGATGTAGTTGCCGCTTATACCCCTTATCTGCCACAAACCGTGGTCGCAATGCTAGCGACCACCAGCTTAGGGGCGATTTGGACATCAACCTCACCTGACTTTGGCGTCGAGAGTGTAATTGAGCGATTTGGCCAAGTGAAACCCAAAGTGTTGTTCACCTGTGATGGTTACACCTTCAATGGCAAAACGTTCGATATGACGGACAAGAACCGTGAAATCATCGAACACTTAAACGAATTGAAACAGGTGTGTGAGATCGGTTATTTGAAACCGAGTAATGACTTAGAGAAGAGCGATTTAGAGAAGAACAACGTTGAACATGCTGTGTCGACCCGAAGCTGGCACAGCATCATCAATAATTATCAGCCACAACCTGTGCGATTTACTCGTGTCGGCTTCAATGAACCACTGTTTGTGCTCTACTCTTCCGGTACGACAGGAAAGCCAAAGTGTATTGTGCATTCGGTTGGTGGCACTACCATCAATCACCTAAAAGAGCATCAGCTTCATTGCGATATTAAACCGAGAGATCGCGTGTTCTACTACACCACTTGTGGTTGGATGATGTGGAACTGGCACGTCTCTGCACTCGCGAGCGGTGCCTGTTTGGTGATCTTTGATGGTAGCCCGGTTTATCCGCAACCCAATATACTGTGGGACTTGGCACAGCGCGCGAATGTGTCGCTGTTCGGTACCTCAGCCAAGTACCTAGAAGCGATTGAGAAGGCGGAACTCTCACCTATCGACAGCTATTCTCTGCCTCAATTAAGAACACTGTGCTCGACGGGCTCTGTGCTCTACCCTGAGCAGTTCGATTACGTCTACAAACACATCAAACAAGATCTGCATTTAGCGTCCATTTCTGGCGGCACGGATATTTGTGGCTGCTTTGTTTTAGGTAACCCTATCTCACCTGTGTATCGCGGTGAGTGCCAACAAGCAGGGCTTGGAGTCGACATCAAGGTGTTCAATTCATCGGGTCATAAGGTAAATCACGAACGTGGCGAATTAGTGTGTACAAACTCACTACCCAACTTCCCCGCAGGCTTTTGGAATGACACCGGAGAGCGCTATCACAGCACTTATTGGGACAAGTTCGATAATGTGTGGCATCACGGGGACGAAGTCGCACAGAGCGTGCATGGCGGCTATCTGTTCTACGGGCGAGGCGACACCACACTCAACCCTGGAGGAGTAAGGATTGGTACGGCCGAGATCTATCAACAAGTGAACACCATAGAGGGCATCATCGATTCCATCGCAGTCGGTAAAGACATCGACCGTAATGAGCAGATATGGCTGTTCGTTCAACTACAGCAAGGTGTAGATCTAGATGAAACGTTATTAGCAACCATCAAGAGTAAGCTCAAATCATCATGCTCACCAAGGCATGTGCCAAGCCAGATATTTACGATCAGCGATGTGCCAAAAACACGCTCAGGAAAACTGGTGGAGCTAGCGGTGAAACAGGTAGTAAATGGCAAGAATGTAGAAAACCTAGGGGCTATCGCTAACGCAGAGGTCTTGGAAGAGATAAAACACGCTGTTTCGCTTTAACGTAGAGCCTTAGAAAGTGGCTAACTATCTCCAATTTTCACTTGGCTGTCAGATAACATCTGGAGTAAAGGCAACCGATTGAAAACCGATGACTGAATGAAACAAACAACAGGAGAAGTATAAATACTGGACACTTTAAGCAGCCCTTGGTTGGTCGATAAAAACCGAATCTAAACGACTATTTAAGCTCGAGAATCCTCGCCTCAGTATGGCCCCCTGCCTTTTCTAAAGCTCTTAATGCGATCTGCTCGTCATATTTAAAACAAAAATAGAAAATTAATCATTTTATAGCCTGAGATAATATTCACTAAAGACGAATCATTTATACAAAAAAAGAGTCCACCACTGGGTTGTATTCAAGCTTATGGATATTTAATCGGATTATAACAATTTCCGTTTACACAGGCCCATTTCTAGTGAAATGATAATTTGATAGCTATCACATTTAGAACGGTTATTTTCCCATACTATCTCGGCATGTTAATTACCTAAGAGTAATTAAAAACCTATTCATTGTTATTAATAAGCTTTAATTCAATTAGAAATAACAAGCGGTTCACCCCTACGTAAAATAAAATCATTATTAAATGATCGGAGACATTATCATGCGCATAGTATTAGCTTTAGGCGGTAACGCTCTTTTAGCAAGAGGCCAAGCATTAACGGCTGAGAACCAACGTGAAAATATAATAAAATCAGCGGCGAGTATTGCCGCGATCGCACGCGAGCATGAGATTGTTATCGTTCATGGTAATGGCCCACAAGTAGGTTTATTGATGGAACAAAACGCAGCTTATAGCGAATACTCACCAGAGACGACCCCGTACCCAATGGATGTACTAGGCTCTCAAACCTGTGGCATGGTGGGCTACATGTTACAGCAAGAGCTCAGAAACATTGATCCTGAATTAGACGTAGCGACGCTAGTCACACAAACTGAAGTATGCAAAAAAGACCCTGCGTTTGCTAACCCGACTAAATTTGTTGGCCCTGTATATACAGAGCAACGAGCTAAAGAGTTGATGGCTCAGAGCACAATGCAGTTTAAAGCTGATGGCGAATACTACCGTCGTGTTGTGCCTTCTCCTATGCCAAAAAACATTGTGGAAATTCAGCAAATTGAAACACTTCTAGATACAGAAAACCTTGTTATTGCTTGTGGCGGCGGCGGTGTTCCCGTGAGTATTGAACAGGGTAAGAGTAGTGGCGTAGAGTGCGTGATTGACAAAGATCTTACGGCTGAATTACTGGCTGAAAAAATCCATGCCGACTTATTTATTATCTTAACCGATGGTTCGATTTTCCGTAACTATGGTAAAGAAGACCAAGCAGAAATGAAGCAAGCAACGCCTGCTGGTTTAGCTGAATTTTCATTCCCTGCAGGTTCTATGGGGCCAAAAATTGATGCCGTTTGTAAATTCGTTGAAGCTGGATTAGGCAATGCGGCGATTGGTTCATTATTTGATTTAGATAAAATAATTACCAATGAAGCTGGTACTCTGATTACGAAAGGCGAAGGTATTATTTATTATTAATATTCTCGAATGAGAATCACCACCAATATAAAAACTTGGTTAAAGCCTCTTATTTAATAACGAGGCTTTTTTATTAAGGTCATATTAGTACTAAACGGGATAAATATTCATACACTTACTGCATTTAATCTATTTAATTAACATTATAAATACGAGTTTTGTTCTTCATCTCTGGTAGTTATGAGTACTAAAAGAATAACTTTCCATACCTGTATTTATTCAATAATAGCTAATATTTAATTTTGGAAACCGCTTCTTTCAAGAAACGGTTTTGGTAGTGTAAGGGACGAGTATTTTCGTTTACATCAGTTATTCTACATGGGCTCATTTGCATCTCCTTGATTCTCTGGCATCGCACCAATAAACGCGGGCAATTTGTTACACGCTGCAACAATCGAGTTAATCAGCGGATAGGGCGACATATCAAGATCAAATCGCAAGGCATTGTAAACTTGCGGCACTAAGCAAATATCAACGATACAAGGTGAATCCGTGAGGCTATATACCGAGTCGCCGTGCGCTTTTCTGTGCTTCGCTAGCTTCTCTTCTAAAGCATGGAAACCTTGGCTCATCCAATGATGAAGCCAATCCATTTTCGCCTCTTGTTCACACGACAACTCTCGCTCCAGATACTGCAGCACACGCAGATTATTCAGAGGGTGAATTTCCATCGCAATATCCTGAGCCATCGCCAACGCTTGATAGCGCAGTGGTGATTGCTCTGGAATCAACAAGGAGTCTGGGCTGCTCTCACACAAATAGTTTTCGTCCAAGTATTGCAATATCGTCAGCGACTGATTGAGTTGAACATCACCATCCACCAGCACAGGCACTAATTCACTGGCATTGAGCTCGCGATATTGTGGATCATGCTGTTCGCCGCCATTACGCACCAAATGCACTGATTTCGACTCAAAGCTAAGTTGCTTTAGGTTCAACCCAATACGCACTCGATAGGCTGCCGAAGAGCGCCAATAACCATAGAGTGTGACCTTCTTGTTCATAAAGAGCCCTTGTCCATAATATGCCTCTCTCGCCTTACTTTTGCCGCTATCACTAGCGTGGTCTATATTGACTGACTTTCTGATCAATCGCGCCAAAGATCGAGTCACCTGCCGCGTCAAACATCTCAAGCTTGATCGAGTCACCAAACGACATGAATTGAGTCGAGGGTTTACCATCTCTAATCGTCTCTATCATGCGAACTTCAGCAATGCATGAATAGCCGACACCACCTTCCGCAATTGAGGTGCCGTGGTCAGTACCTTGCTTGTTGGAAACCGTGCCCGAGCCAATGATCGCACCAGCCGACAGCGGCCGAGTTTTCGCTGCATGGACAACTAGTTCGGCAAAATTGAAAGTCATATCGACGCCCGCATTCGGACAACCAAAAGGCTGGTCGTTGTAAGTTGAAGTCAGTGGCAGATGTACCTTGCTCCCTTTCCACTGTTCACCGAGCTCATCAGGCGTAACGGCAACCGGAGAGAACGCTGAAGAGGGCTTAGACTGGAAGAAACCAAAGCCCTTGGCGAGTTCGGCCGGAATCAAACCACGCAGCGACACATCATTCACCAACATTAGCAGACGAATCGAATCGTGCGCTTGCTTGGCACTGGCACCCATTGGCACATCTCCGGTAACCACCGCGACTTCGCCCTCAAAATCGATACCCCACTCGTCACTGGCAAATTCAATATTGTCACGTGGGCCAATAAAGGCATCTGAGCCACCTTGATACATGAGCGGGTCAACCCAGAAGCTTTCTGGCATTTCAGCACCACGAGCCTTACGCACCAGCTCGACGTGGTTTACATACGCGCTGCCATCTGCCCATTGATAAGCGCGTGGCAGAGGCGATTCACAATATTGAGGGGCAAATACTTCACTGCCCGTCACATGACCAGTGTTGAGCGAGGTGTATAGCTCCTCTAATTGAGGTGCCACACTGTCCCAGTTATCCAGGGCGACTTGCATAGTTGGCGCCAGGTGCATCGCGTGGAAAATCTCCGTCGCAGGCACGCACTGTTTGAGATCTCGACTCACGACCATCAACAGACCATCGCGAGTACCATTTTTCTTGGTTGCTAATTTCATCCTTGTTGCCCCTTACTTCTCTTGCCAACTGTAGACATATTCTTTGTTCTCAACGCTATCGAGCTCGTCAGAGAACTGCAGTGCATGGCGGGTATCGATCATCACAGCCACTTCGTCGGTAAACTTTTTCTTATACGCTTGCCCAGCCTTAAAGGCTTTCGGGTGAGGTCCATGAGTGAAGCCCGCAGGGTGGAAAGTCACCATGCCCGCTTCAATATTGTCGCGACTGAAGAAGTCTCCAGCGTGATAGAAAAGCACTTCGTCGTAGTCATCGTTGTTGTGATAAAACGGTACTTTCAATGCGCCAGGATCGCTCTCTATCGGACGGGGCACAAAGGTACACACCACAAAGCCCGCGCCAACAAAAGTGGTGTGTGCAGACGGTGGCAAGTGGTAGCGATGTGACATCAGCGGTCTGATATCGCGCCAGTTCACTTTCACCACAGCCAAATCACCATGCCAGCCAACCGCGTCTAAAGGATTGAACGGATAAGTGATCACACTGACTTTGTCGTGGCGTTTCACCTGCACTTGAGTTTGATCTTCTGAATACTGAGCGCGGAATTGATCGTTGATCGATGGGATTTCAAGAACCGCCGGATCAAACACCGCGTGATTACCAACCATGCCCTTCTCTGGCAAGGAATAAGCGGCGTCGGTGTTCTCAATCATTAGGATGAACATCGGCTCACTTGGCTCCAAGCGCCAATTGGTTGAACGCGGGATCATCACGTAATCCCCTTCACTCACCTCTAAATGACCATAGTCGCAATAGAGATCAGCCCTGCCTTGGTGAATGAACAGGAGCTCATCGCCATCGGAGTTACGTACCAAGAAATCCATCTTCTCATCCATGCGCCATACGCGAATTTTGCAGTCCGCGTTATGCAAAAGATGAGGCACAGCCCAAGGGGTTATCTGGCTGGCTTTTTCTACCAGCGTAAAATCAAAAGCGCGAGGGCGTAAGTCGCCCTCCCACTCAGACCAACCTGTCGGCGCATGTTGGTGATGGAAGTGAGCGGCAGGGCCGAAGAAACCACTTCGGCCCGCCTCTCGCTCATAGATGGCCTCTTCGGGGAAATCAGCATGCGCTTGTTTAGAGCACACCCCCTCCCGATGAGGAAACGAGATCCATTTATGCATCGTCTAATACTCCTCGACGAATCTGGTCCTCTTCGATCGATTCAAACAGCGCCTTGAAGTTACCTTCGCCAAAGCCTTCGTTGCCTTTACGCTGAATGATTTCAAAGAACACAGGCCCGATAACCGTCTGTGTGAAAATTTGCAGCAAGATGCCGTCTTTCGTCGGTGCGCCATCAATCAGAACTCGAAGCTCACGCAGCAGATCAGTGTCTTCTCCGTGGCCTTTAACGCGCTCATCAACTTTCTCGTAGTAGGTGTCTGGGGTTGGCATAAAGTCCATGCCGCGATCACGCAGAGTTTTCACTGTTTTGTAGATGTCATCTGTCGCAAGTGCGATGTGTTGAATGCCTTCACCATTGTATTCGCGGATGAACTCTTCGATTTGTGATTTGTCGTCTGAAGACTCGTTGATAGGAATGCGGATTTTTCCGCAAGGTGAGGTCATAGCGCGGCTCACAAGGCCTGTCAGCTTTCCTTCAATATCGAAGTAACGAATCTCACGGAAGTTACCGATACGCTCATAAAAGCCAGACCACAGGTCCATATTGCCTTGTTTCACGTTGTGCGTGAGATGGTCGATTTCATACAAGCCAACATTAGCTTCGGCCATGCGCTGTTCCGCATCGTCATAGAATCGGAAATCGACGTCATAGATGCTCTGCTTGCCATAGCGATCCACAAAATAGAGCAGGCTTTCACCAATGCCGTAAATGGCAGGAATGCTCAGTTCCATCGGCCCTATTTCTGTTTTGTACTCTTCACCACCGCCCTTGAATGCTTGCTCCATAGCAGCCGTTGCCTCGTTGACACGAAAAGCCATGCCACAGACCGATGGCCCATGCACCTTGGCGAACGCTTCCGCTTGGCTGTGTGGTTGTTCATTAACGATAAAGTTGATGTCACCTTGTCGATACAGCCAAGCTTCTTTTGAGCGGTGCTTGGCGATCTCAGCAAAACCAAGTGACACAAACAGCGCTTTAAGTTGCTCTATTCCCTTGTGGTCAACGGCCGTGTATTCAACAAACTCGAATCCATCCGTGCCAAGCGGGTTGTATGTATCCACCATGAACTTTCTCCTTGTACCTATTGGTTTTGTATTACGCTTTTTGTGAAATTTTTGTCCTTAATTAAATTTGGCCCACAAGCGGAAAGATTGGAATGGATGGAAGGAAATGGGCAATAACGCTAAAAACCCGTCAAGTTGTAAAATATTTGTTACACAAAGAGCCTCACAACAACAAAATGAGTGCTATCAAGGGATTGAAAGATGGTGGTTTGATTTACAGCAGAGCAAGAGATGTTATTAAATTGTTACGCACATCCTTTTGTCAGCTACGGTGATAAATCAAACATTAGCCTGATGATGCAAAAAAGCCGCTGTAGTCAGCGGCTTGATGAGTTCTAAGACGAACATGATTCAGAGATGGGTTAAGCGTTAATCCCAGTTGAGAATCGACCAATTCGGTTGATCAGCTAACGCTTTCAAACGCGGGCACGGGTTGACCAAATATGCAAAATCAGCGTGTTCACACAAAGGTAAGTCGTTGATTGAATCGGTATAAAAGTGAATGTCTGAGTAGTTGGTTTCTTGATTATCCAACCACTCTTTTAAACGGGTTACTTTACCTTCACGGTAGCTTGGCACACCTGATATTTGAGAAGTAAAACGGCCTTGGTTTTCAACTAAATCGATACCGAGTGCGTTCTCAATACCTATCTGACGACCGACCGCTTCCACTAAGAAAGTCACGCTGGCTGAAATGATCAACATGTCGATATCATCATTCTCAAGCTGTTCAATCAAAGGTTTAGACTGTTTAAACTGCTTAGGCAAAATATGCTGCTCGACACACTCTTCCACCAATGCGCTGACTTGCTCTGTTGGCATATCGGCCAGTGGCTGCATGGAAAATGTTAGGTAATCTTCCATGTTCAATTTACCTTCCGAATACAGGCCCATTAAGCGCTTATCTTCTTCAATAAAGTTAGGCGCAGTGGCAATGCCCTTTTCAACCAAGAACGCATTCCAGAGCATCGCTGCATCGGCATTGATCAGCGTTTCATCCATATCAAATACATACAAAGGTTTGAACATCTTAGGCTCTCACAGGTTGAATTTCGTTAAGGTTAAACAGGAGTTCAAGTTGGCTGCCGTTTGCCAACAGTCGTTCAGAAGAACGGTTAAGCAGGTCGACCGTCAGTTCACACTCATCAACGTCCACTTGGTAGCGAATCACATTGCCTAATAGCTGGTGATTGCGAATGGTACCGGTTTTCGGCGCAGAGATATGTTCGCCATATTGTCGGCCTTGCTCTTTAACGTAGATAGATTCAGGTCGAATCGCCACCTTCCACTCGGTTTCAATATTAAACAGCTGCTTAGCTTTGTTGGCTTGCACCAGATTGTAGTGACCCATGAACCCCGCCACGAATTCATTGGCAGGTTGAGTGTAGATATCTTCTGGTGTACCTGCTTGAACGATCTCGCCTTTGTTCATCAAGAAGATGCGGTCAGACATGATCATCGCTTCTTCCTGATCATGAGTCACGAAGATCGTGGTCAGGTTCATATCTTTTTGGATGTCTCGGATCTGCTGGCGCAAATGCTTACGGATCTTCGCATCCAGCGCTGAAAGCGGCTCATCGAGTAATAATATACGAGGCTTAACCACCAAGGCTCTTGCCAAAGCCACACGCTGACGCTGACCGCCTGATAGCTGATGCGGGTAGAACTTCTCTTTGCCCGTTAAGTCCACCAGCCCAATCACTTTCGCGACTTCGCGCTTAATCTCGTCAGCAGCAAGCTTTTTCATCTTGAGGCCAAACGCAATGTTGCCCTCAACCGTCATGTTCGGGAACAGCGCATAAGATTGAAACACCATGCCGATGCCACGCTGTTGCGGCACTTGGTGAGTAATCTCCTCACCATTAACCCAAATTTCGCCACCATCGACCGGATTTAAACCAGCCAAGCTACGCAGAAGGGTTGATTTACCGCAACCACTTGGGCCAAGCAACGTGATGAACTCTCCCTTCTCGATGGAAAATTCAATGTCTTCAAATACTGTGTTGTCACCAAAGCTCTTGGTGAGGTTTTTCGCATTTACATAGCTCATTATTTTGTTCCCTGGCTGAAACGACTTGCCAACCAAGTCAGTAAGAAAATAAACAGGAAGTACGTCATCACAAGGGCTGACGTGAAGTGACCACTGGTTTGACGCATGTTGTATAGGTAAATTTGCAGTGTCTCGTAGCGTGTACCGACCAAGATGTTGGCGAACACGAACTCACCCAGTAGGAACGAGAACGACAAGAACAGCGACGCCATTAAGCCTTTCTTAAGGTTTGGCAGAATAATCAATAAGAACGCCTTAGTAGTGCTTGCACCAAGCAGGTGAGCAGCGTCCATCAAGTCGTGTAAGTTAATAGCTTCAAAGCTGTTGGCAATCGCGCGATACATGAATGGCAGCGCGATAGTGAAGTAAGTACCAATCAGAATCCATGGCGTGCCTATCAAGGAGATTTCGCTATCAGCATACAGCTGAAGCAAGCCAACAGACGATACTACTGGCGGTACTGCGAACGGCAATAAGATGAGGATATTCATCACCTTGTCGAGTTTCGGGAAATAGTAAAACACCACGAAAATCGCAGGTAGAACCAACACCACACTCAATGACAGCGCCGCCACACAGATAAACAGTGAACGACCAAAGGCTTGTAAGAAGCGAGGATCCGTCAGTAGGTTGATGTACCAATCCAGAGTAAAACCATCCGGCAGGATCGTGGCGCCCCAACGCGAAGAGATCGAGTAGATGAAGGTCGCTAAGATCGGGATCATCATGATGCCAACGATCGAATAGACCACGGTTTTATGAAAGTGAGTATTTACGGTGTTCATTACTTTCTCTTCCCTGCGTAGCTTTTGCTGATCAGCCATTGGTTAATCACAGTGATAAAGGCCAGCATCGCCATCAGAATCACGGAAATTGCCGCAGCTAGGTTAGGTTCTAGGAACAAATCGCCCGATACCAAGCTCGCGATACGAATCGTAATCACATTATAGTTACCCGAGGTCAACGCATACACGCTTGCATAGGCGCCAATCGCATTAGCAATCAAGATGATGAAGGTGCCAAATAAAGCCGGCGACAGCACAGGAAGCGCAACTTTAGTCCAGTATTGCCAGGTTTTCGCACCAAGCAGCGCTGAGGCGGCTTGCCAGTCGTCGCTAAGGGCATCAAACGCTGGATACAGCAACAGCACCGCCAATGGGATCTGGAAGTAGATATAAATCGCCAGTAAGCCCCACTTGCCGTACAAGTCGAAGTCTCCCAGCAATCCGTACTGCTTGAGCAATAAGGTAATTGCACCATTGGTGCCTAAGATGATGATAAAGGCGAACGACAGAGGGACACCCGAGAAGTTGCTGCTCATATTGGTAAAGGCAATCACCGCGTCGCGGATTTTAGAGTCGACACGGCGCAGTGAAGAAACGAGCAGGGTCGCAATCGCCAAACCAAAGATACTCGACCAAATCGACAGCCATAAACTGTTGCCAAAGGCCTGCATCATGAAGGCTGAATCGAAGATTTCAGAGTAGTTTTCTAAAGAAAGCTCATCGTCGTAGAAGAAGCTGTTGATCAACACCCAAACCATAGGAGCCAGTTGGAACAGGTAGAAAAACAGGGCGAAAGGCGCAAACCACAAAGCGGGCTTGAAGCGTTTGAACCAAGATTTGGTTTGAGGTTTAAGGGCAGAGCCATCGCTCTGCATGATTACAGAACTGCTCATAGGGCCAACAATTCCTGAGTGTAAGATTTATCGTGTTCAAGGTTGAGTAGCTGACACACGCTGCCGCAGATGTCGGTCTGTTTCACTGAACAGGCTTGGTGTGTGAACTTATCGCCAATCACAAAGAATGGCACTTCACGCTCTTCAGGCAGAATGCCACCGTGTGATAAGTCATTATTCATGCCGTGGTCACTGGTGATGATCACCTGATAACCTTCGTCCACCCATTTCTCAAGGTAGTTCGATAGGTAGATATCGGCGCCACGTGCACTATTACGGTATTGGCGAGAGTCCAACCCGTGCTTGTGGCCCATGTCGTCAATGTTCATTGGGTGAATCAGCAAGAAGTCCGGCTGATGGGTTACACGCAAATACTCAGCATCCAAGAACAAGGCTTCATCTGGGTAGTGGTCCCAGTGGTAGAAACAGCCATGTTGAATGTTCATGGTTTCGTCGTTGGTAAAGCGATCACGCACCGCATCAAATGGCGATCGGTTATACAGCTCACTCACCCAGTGATACGCCGCAGCGGCCGTTACTTTGCCCTGTGATTTAGCCAAACTAAAAATCGATTCGTGATTCGACAAACGTACGACTTGGTTGTTAACGATGCCGCTCTCAACCGGGCGAACTCCGGTTAAGATGCACTCATACAGTGGTCGTGACATAGACGGCAGTTCACACTGCATTGGGTAAAGTGTGGCGCGCAGCTTGTTTTTTTGCGTGCTCTGTTTATTGTACGAATCGCCCTGTTTTTCATGCAAATTGCCCAGCTTTTCATACATATCACTTTGCTCTAGAAGACCGTTCAGGTAGCCCATGCAATCACGGGCTACCTGATAATTCAGTCCATCTAGAACAACAAGGATAACCTTATTGCTCATGGTCTATTCTCTATTGCTTGTTTCTATAAGCCACCGACTACAGGTAGCGTGTTAAGCGGGGGTTATTGCTGGTGAATCAAGACGCTTTCTTGCCATTGACGCGGCAGACGACGTGCTGATTTTTCCCATGCTGAGAAATCAGTAACTGGGTGAACGTTGCTGTATTGCTCGTTCGAGATCAGCTTGTCTTGTACTGATTGAGGAAGCGTAACGTTGCTACGGATTGGGCGCGCGTAACCTTCTGCTAGGTTGATCTGGCCTTGGTCACTGAAGATATATTCACGAGCCAACTTCGCCGCATTCGGGTTCTTTGCATATTTATTGATGATGGTGGTGTAACCAGAGATCACTGAACCATCTTGTGGGATGTTTACGGTAAAGCGCTCACGGTCAATCTTGTCGCGGTAGTTCAGTGCGTTGAAATCCCACATGATCGCTACTTCCACTTCGCCTTTTTCAAGGTTCGCAATACTTGGATCTGTGTAAGATAGGCGACCTTGCTTCGCTAGTTCACCAAAGAACTTAATCGCCGGTTTTAGGTTCGACTCGTCACCGCCATTCGCAAATGCCGCCGCTAGAATCGCGTTGTTAGCTTGTGCTGCGACACCTACGTCACCTACAGTGACTTTGTAATCGCCTTCGAGTAGGTCACTCCAAGATTTTGGTGCGTCTTTAACAAGGTTGTTGTTTGATATAAACGAGATAGTGCCCGTATAAGCCAGAGCCCAGTGACCATCTTTGTCTTTCGCCCAGTCCGGAATATCATTCCAAGTACTTGGCTTGTATGGCTGAGTCACGTCTTTCTTCACCGCAACACGTGCAAAGGCGAAGCCAACGTCACCGATATCTGCGGTTGCGTTTCTTTTCTCCGCTTCAAATTTCGAGATCTCTTGTGCTGAGCTCATGTCAGTATCCTGATGCTTCAAACCGTAGTTCGCTTTCAGATCAGCCCATATGCCTTTCCAGTTTGCCCAACTATCTGGCATGCCCACACTGTAAACCGCACCCTCTTTTTGAGCAGCTTCAATCAGTGACTCAAGATCGGCATCCTTCGCCATCGCTGGCATTGAAAGTGTTGCCGTTATTAGCGTTGCGCCAATCAGTTTGGCTGGCGATACAGTTGAACGGCTAAGCAAAGTTTTCATTGTCTCTATCCCTCTGGACTAGGTCAGTAAGTTCGTTTTGTATGCTATCGCCAAAGTGTGACGCTTTCGCGCAACTTATTTGACAGTTAGAGTGTATTTTCGTGGCAGTTATATTTCACTCATATGACAGTAAGCCTTTGTTTACTGTCACATTCCTGTTAACTCCATGGTTTACCTTATTGAGCACACGAACTTATGGACTAGATCAGCAATGAGAACATTGGCAACAGCGCAATCAGGGACACAGCTAGGTAGAATTAAGGCGAGCATCAGAGAACAACTTCAATCGGGTATCTTCACCGAGGGACAAAAACTGCCATCCGAACGAGAGCTCAGCGAACTGTTTTCCACCACACGAATCACGCTCAAAGATGCATTGGTGTCGTTAGAAACTGAAGGTCTAATATACCGAGAGGAGCGCCGAGGCTGGTATGTGTCACCCGAACGTATTCGCTACAATCCATTGTCTCGTTCTCACTTTCATCAAATGATTCGCGAACAAGATCGCATTGCAGAAACACGACTGCTGAGCACTCGCACAGAGATGGCGGCTGGCGACTACGCCAAAGCATTAGAGATAGAGCAGATAACGCCAATACACGTGATTGAGCGATTACGCTTTATTGATGGTAGAGCGGTACTGTTCGTTGAAAACGTACTGAAAGCACCGCTATTTGAGAAAGTATTGTCGGAAAATCTCACCATGTCGCTGACGGGAATCTACCGAGAAAAATACGGCTACGAGACCAAACGATCACGCTTTGATGTCATTCCCACTTCCGCTCCTGCGCATGTCGCTAAGGCGTTAAACCTAGCTGAAGGTCAGCCAGTGCTGAAGATCTGCCGTGTAAACTACAAACAAGATGGCGAGCTAATGGACTGTGAATTGGAATACTGGCGACCAGATTCTGTGGTGATCCACATTGATAGCATCGGGTAACGCCGTATGGCTTAGGTCTCGCAATAAGGGAGGAAGTAAAGCTAGCATATACAAAAACTCCGACGGATTAGGTCGGAGTTTTGAGGTTTAACAATCGGATGTAATGGCGCACAGACTAAACAATCTTCTGTTCACCTTCTCCCGCTAACTCGCTCTTATCCGACAAAAAACTCGCTACGATCTCTCTCAGTTTGCCTTGGTTAACCGGTTTAGGTAAAAACTCATCCATGCCCACATCAAAGCACAAATGCTTATCCCTTTGCACTACATTGGCTGTCAGCGCTACGATTGGGATATGTTTCGACGTCCCCTCTTCGAGTGCTCGGATCTGTTTGGTTGCTTCAAAACCATCAAGAACCGGCATCTGACAATCCATAAATATCATCACATATTCATTGTATTTGAATTTATCGACTCCAACTTTACCGTTGTCGGCAATGTCGACTTCAAACCCGAGCTTCTTAAGCATCATCTTGGCCACTTGTTGATTCACTCTCGAATCTTCCACAACTAAGACTTTGCCACTAAAAGAGGTTGTGACCGCCGCAGGTTTTGGTTCTTCTTTTAAAGCCGTTTTCTCTGGTTGTGCTGGCTTAGCAACAGTCGCAGGTTTGGTGACTGGTACCGGTTCATTGTCTTTAAACGCCACCTCGCCTCGATTTGGATAGGTGAAGGTTGAAGTATCAGCGGCTCTCGCAAGCACCTCACTGATGGTCCACTTAAGTTGATTGTCTTGATAAGGGCGAGCGATGTAAGCGACAAAGCCGACTTGTTTCGCGCGAACTTCATCTTGCTTTCTTGGGTCGGCGGAGATCATCACTAACTTAGGACACTCGCTACCAAAGCGCTCGACCAAGCTTCTTGCCAGTTGGAAGCCATCAACCGACGGCATCACTTTATCAATCAGCACTAAATCGTATGGCGATGACTTAGCCACAGACTCTGAAACCAACTCTAACGCTTGGTTTGCCGTTTCACAGCACTCAGACTTAACGCCGAAGGATTGAAGCTGTGTAGACGTTATACGCATGTTCAGCTGGCTATCATCCACTAGCAAAACCGAAACCTTAGTGAAATCGATATTGCTTTCGTCGGCTTCTAAACATGGGTCAAAGTCAGCCGTAAAATAGAATGTACTGCCCTGACCTTCAACACTGGTTAGTTCAAGCTTACTGCCCATCAATGTCACTATCTTCTCGCATATTGTTAGACCAAGCCCAGTGCCTCCGTAAATACGCGTGGTACTGCCGTCGGCTTGTTGAAACTTATCAAATACCGATTGCTGTTTGTCTTCTGCAATACCGATGCCGCTGTCGACAACCTCGAACTTCACTCTGAGTTTTTGCTCAGGCTCAACCACTTCTTCCAAACGAAGCGAGAGCGTGACATGACCATGCTCAGTAAATTTAATTGCGTTGCCGACTAAGTTATTTAGGACTTGTCTTAGTTGAGTACCATCACCGATCACCATGGTTGGGATCTTAGGGTCGATCGCCAATTGGAATCGAAGTCCTTTCTGTTCCGCTTTTACTCGGAAGGTTGACTCAACGTCGGCCGCAATGCCCATCATTTTCATCGGCTCTTGCTGAAGCTCTAGTCGCCCCGCTTCAATCTTCGAATAATCGAGAATGTCATTAATCAGGTCTAGCAGGGTAAGTGAAGAGGTGTTGAGCATATTGACATACTCTTTCTGCTCTTTCTGCATATCCATTTCAGAAAGCAGAGACGACAGCCCGATAATCCCATTCATTGGGGTACGGATCTCGTGGCTCATGTTAGCCAGGAATTCACTTTTGTTACGGTTAGCCACCTCGGCGATATCTTTGGCTTTTTCCAGTTCTTGGTACTGTTGACGAATGCGTTCAATTGACTGGTTGTAACTGCTTTCTAGCGTCGAGATCTCATCTTTGTAAGTCGAATCGGTTGGTGTTAAAAAACGCGGTTTGTTGTCTTCTACTCGTTGCTGATTGATCTGGGAAGACATGGTCATTAAACGCTTCACAACGAGGCGATACACTATCGTTAGACACACCAGAGACAACAAGAAGATTTTAACGGCTTCGAAGGCGAGTAGTAATAGTACGCGTTCTTCAAAGTCATTGAGGATCATGCTCAAATCAGATTGCACCGTGAGCGTCGCCAATGGGAAATCTGTCCCCGCCATTTGGTGAACCATTTCCCAAGACTGAGAATAAGACTGACCTTCAGTCTTTTTACCTAATTCTAGAATTTTTTCATCAGGGCTTTCGATAAGAAGATAGCTAACTGAGGGGAGGCGAGAGATGCCTTCAGCTTGCACAAGCAACTGCTCTCGATCTTCAACCCACAAACTCGCTGTTAAGCCAGAAAGATAGCCAGCCTTAACCTGTTCGATCTGAGAACTAATAAAAGAAACTCGACTTTGATACTCTACATACAACCCGAGACCTGTCACTATAACTGTGAATAAGGTACTAATTGCGATGATAGTCCCGATCAACTGTCGGGAGAGTCCAATATAGCGTTTTCCTTTTTTCACCATACACAAATTACCATTATTGTTATCCTAGCAAACTACAATTACTCAACTAGTATAATAGTAGTCATTCATCAAATAACTAGGGAAGGTTATGAAAAAACATCTTATCGTTGCATCCATAGTCAGTTTGTTTTCAAGCAGTTATGCTCTTGCAAGCGAACCTCTTCACTACTACATTATTGCGAGCCAAGCGCAACCTTTTCAGATCGAAACTGACGGGTCATCTCACAGAGGAATGGTTTCTGATATCGTTGAAGCGGTATTCGATGACAGCCAGTATGAGATCAAGTACCACACCTACCCATTTAATCGAATGATCGACAAACTCGATGCGAGAGAGAACCCAAACTGGGTAACCTATGGCAGTCCGAGTTGGGGGAACATCCAGTCTGTTAACCTATCTGAAGAGCCAATTTACAATGTAAAACATGTGTTACTCAGCAGCGGTAAGAAGCCCTTTGAGTTCAATACAATTGATGATTTAGACGGAAAAGCAGTGGTATTACTGGTGGGGTTTGAGTATCCGAACCTAGAACCTTACATCCAACAAGGCAAGCTCAACGAGATTCGAGTTAAGGATTACAGCGCGGCTTTTCGAGTCCTGAACCGTGCACCTGGTGATACAGTATTTGTTGAAATGGAATCACGAATCAAATACAACCTAAACGAGCAGAAGCTGAGTATTGATGACTACCAGATGCAAGAGTTTGGTTCTGTCATAAATAACTACCCTATCCATTTGGCGTTCGACCCTGAGATGGACCCTAAACTGCAAACCTTCATTAACCAACGTCTAGACCAGATGAAAGACGATGGGCAGCTCAACGACATCGTACAGAGTTACTTATAGCAACATCAGAACCACTATAAACACAGCGTCACCGTATAGCTTAGGTAACGCACTTTAGCTCTCTTCTATGCCTAGCTCGCTCTTAAACTTAAAAGGCCGCCCTGTTAAGCACACAAGCTAAATAGGGCGGCCTTTTCGATTCGTCTTTAAGGGCTAAAAGAGTTTACCCGTAATCGACCTACTTAATTTGGAACAACCGTAGGTCAATGGATTAATGCGCAGCAATCAAATGCAGTTGCTGAGTACGAAGCTGTTGACGCACTGCCATCAGAATCTTGCCTAAATGGTTCTCGCCAGTTCCATCGCCGCCATCGCCCCAAAAATGGTCTTTGTGTGAATGCTCCTTGATCACCGAATCTCCGGTATTGGTAAGAAACAGCGCAAACTGCGGATTCTGTCTGAACTTCTCGGTGACGATGAACTGCATCACTTCAACGCGAATCTCATACCAATCCTCACGAACTTGGTCTTCGTAATCACGACTCAAAGAGAATGCTTCAGCAGGTGTGCTAGCTTGCAGAATAGTATTGCGAAGTACTTCGCAGGAAAACTTCATGGCTTGATAATAGTGTTCACTAGTTGCCCAAATTTGATCATCAACCTTGATGGGGCAAGCTGCAAAATTTGATAGGTATCCGTTTGGATCTTCAGGTTCATAAAATAGCACTTCTTTGGCTTGAGCCACAGAATTAGACATAGCCTTCTCCTTACCAACGACATCGCATATTTTTGCTTTAACTTTAAAATTAGTGGCGTTGCATATTGCTGTCAAACAACTTGAGTAAAGAGTATGCCATGGGCGTGTTTTTAGTCTGAAGGACGTGATATCAAAAAGGGCATAGCGAAGCTGCAAGCTAGAGAAGGGAATCAAGCTATTGATTTTACATAGACAGGAATTATGGAAAAGCACTTATAAATCAAAGGGTGGCATGGTGCCACCCTTCTAAATGCAATGGGGATTATTAGTGAATAAGACCTAGCTCCCTCGCTTCTTCCAGACTCAAACCGCTTTCTCTAATTTCTCTTAGAGCCTCGATACGACGACGAGCTTCAGCGGACTTCATTTTCTTTTCTGGTTTGAAAGATACTTCTTCTTCAGCATCCCACTTGTTTGCAATATTTGTCATTTCATCATGGTTGATAGAATTAATGGACATGTTTTCCTCCGAAAAGCACCATGTAATGGACAGGTAATCTGTAGCAAATGCTATTTCGCTTGTTAAGAAAATCTGTACTGAAATGTGATGATTCCGACGCTTCACAAAGCTAATTAATAAATGCCTCATTTAAACTTTGCCAAAGCCATTTTCTGCAATTACATTTAAAAGATTCCCCATAAGAAATGTGGTTTGATCCAACTCTCATTTTCCCCTCTTTCAATGCTTCTTTTCTGCTGAAAATTCGTGAAATAACCCAAGATAAATTTCGAGGCACTTCATTCTTTTTGTGCTGATCGCTTTCACTAAATCCAACACATGTTAATGATAATAGTTATCAATATCATAACTGAGTATTTATCATGTCTGTGGGAATTTCAGATACACCACTTCTCGAAGTGAAGAATTTATGTGTCGATTACATCACCGATGACGGTGATTTCAACGCGGTCAAATCCGTCAGCTTTAGCATAGGCCAAGGTGAAATTTTTGGCTTAGCCGGGGAATCTGGCTGTGGCAAAAGTACCATCGCGTTTGCCATTAACCGTCTGCATAAGCCGCCCGCGTTCATATCCGGAGGCCAAATATTGTTTGGTGGACAAGATCTGCTGAGCTTATCAGACAGTCATTTGAATACCTTGCGCTGGAGCGAGATTGCTATGGTGTTCCAAAGTGCAATGAATTCACTCAACCCTGTATTAACCATCGAAGAACAATTTGCTGATGTGCTACGCCACCACAAAGGCATGAGCAATGAACAAGCCAAAGATCGCGCAGAAAAGTTACTCGACTTGGTAAACATTCCGCGCAACCGACTCACGGAATACCCTCACCAATTCAGTGGCGGCATGCGTCAGCGTTTAGTGATTGCCATTGCCCTCGCCCTCAACCCTAAGCTGATCATTATGGACGAGCCAACTACAGCTTTGGATGTGGTTGTACAACGTGAAATTCTGCAGCAGATACACCAACTCAGAGAGGAGTTTGGCTTCTCAATCCTCTTTATTACTCATGACTTAGCGTTAATGAGCCAACTGTGTGACCGCATTGCCATCATGCGCCATGGCCAAATCGTTGAAGTCAATCAAGCCTACGAGATTCGCAACAATCCGCAGCACTCCTACACCCAAAAGCTATGGAGTTCTTTCCCTAATATTCACGAACATGCTCACGCGACAGCGTGCTAGGAGAGCTCTATGTCACAACCTATTTTTCAAGTAAAAAACCTCGTCAAAGAGTTCACTGTTGGCGGTGGATTTGGCAAAGAAGAGATATTCAGAGCGCTGCACGGCGTGAGCTTCGACCTATATGCAGGAAGAACGCTGGCACTGGTTGGTGAGTCCGGTTGCGGGAAAAGCACCTGCGCGAGGCTGATGACCAAGGTTTACCCTGCGACAGAAGGAGAGATCTTGTTCAACGGCAGAGACATCTCTACGCTCAAGAGCCGCAAAGATATCTTGGATTACCGCAGCCGCGTGCAAATGGTGTTTCAAGACCCGTTTGGCTCACTTAATCCCACTCACACCATAGAGCACCACTTAACTCGCCCGCTTAAGATTCATAAGCAAGTCGCCAATAAAGCAGCTCTAGAAGCACGCCTTAAAGAGTTGCTCACGCTGGTGGAGTTACCCGTCGAAACGCTCGCCAAATATCCTCACGAGCTCAGTGGCGGCCAAAGACAACGGGTTAACCTAGCCAGAGCGCTTGCGGTTGGGGCCGAAGTCATTCTTGCCGATGAACCAACCTCGATGCTGGATGTTTCAATTCGACTTGGCGTGCTCAATCTCATGCAAAAAATGAAGAAAGAGCTTGGGATAGGCTTCTTATACATTACTCACGACCTTGCGACCGCTCATTACATCGCAGAAGAGACCGCAGTGATGTACAAAGGACAGATCGTTGAGTGGGGATCAACTCAGTCGATCTTAACTAATCCGCAGCACCCATATACCAAGTTGTTGATCTCTGCAGTGCCGGATCCTGATCTGCCATTTGGCGAACTCGTAAAAAATGAGCCAAACTATTCCATAGACGCCGATCGTATTCGAGAGCAGAGCAGCGAAATACAGCATGAAATCAAGCAAGTTGCTGATAATCACTTTGTAAAACAGTGGGATAATGTTGCATGAATGAACTAGACACTTGGTTAGAGCGAGTCGGAGATTGGTACAAAGACCGAAAGCATGATCAAGTGGAACGGTTAGAACCTTTGATCTTAACGCCTCCAGATGCACTCTGGGGGCCTTTGATCACGGATGAACAAAGCAAAGGCATCGCATGTTGGCTAGACGGATGTCTGAGAATCTTTACTTTCTATCGCCACCTCGCTGACTTATCGAATCCGAAGTTGGCTTCACAGAAGGCCATCAACTCAAGCCATCAAGAAAAGGCCTACCAATACCTGATGTTTGCCTATAGCAAGCTGCAAGCCGTGTCATGTGACCCAAAATCAGAACCAGCCTTACAAGAGTGGTGTATACAACGGCTACAACACTTGTGTGTATTGGCTTTGGAGTTTACGAACCAACAGCAAAAACCACGTTGGAAAGCAGAGTCAGAGAAATTGATCGAATCGCATGTGCGTTTTATGACAACCCATCCCCGAAACAATGATCAAGGTAGTATTCAACGCCACCTCCACTGATCAAGTCCTTCTCGATCAAACATCAAATCAAAATCTCATCAAAGTTAGATCCGTAGAAAGCATGATCTAGCCTTGATCATGCTTCGGAGTTTAATTCTATAAGCTATTGAATTTTAATGATTCACTGAATTTCAGGCAAAAAAAAGCGAGTCCCTTAGGAACTCGCAAAAATCTATTCAGTATGATGTAACAAAATATGAGCCAATCTATTAATCATAAGAAAGGACAAAGGTTGTCTATTCGGAATAAATAATAATCAACTGGGTGCGTTACTTTGTCATCACTTTGTCAGCGTTAGGTGCGATTTTAATCAGTATCTAATGTGTTCAAAACTATCCATTCATCAACGGTAAATACAGGCTTATCGCTACAGGATAATAACTAGTGGCCAATCGCCATTTCATCGAGCGCAAGGAACACGTTTTCGTCAAGGTGACCTTCGTGAACCTGTTTACACACTTTACGACGCACAGCTAAACCAGAGATCAAACGTTCAATGGACAAGTGTCGATTGCTGGTGCTATCACGGTCGTTGTAAAGCTCAATCAAACGACTCAGTGTTTCGTACGGAATAACGTCTTCCCCTACTCTCAACCAATCAAGCTTCTCAATGAGCTCTGAGCACTCTTCTTTGATTGAGGCATGTGAGTGCCCTGTCATTGCGGATAAAGCCGTTATACTGCGTTCTAGAGCCTCTGCAGAGGTATATTTAGAGAGAGTAATCATGATCTCGTCAGCGTTGATCTCAACAGAATGTTTACGTTGCTTAACTCGACGTCCTAATTTACCTCTTGGCGACGGTGCTTTACGCTGAATGGGCTCAAACTCACCGTCGATAATCTCAGACAACTCTTCCAGCTTCTGCTTAGACACCATCTCGTTACGAAGTGGATTCGGCAGCGTTGGCGCCATATTACGCTTACCGGCGTTGGTAGTACGCGCTCTTGAATATCGTAATACTTCTTCCACATTACATTTAATATCTACTTGATAATCCGTCGTTTTGCCTTTTTCGATCAACGCGGTGATCGTCAAGTGATAACCCCAAAGGTTAACCAGGAAAGTATCTTCTTGATCGCCGGCTTCACCAAGCTTTCTAAGCTCACGGATCAGATCCATTGAGAAACGACGCCAATCGATGTTACGCGCCAACTTCTGGTTAAGCTCGCTGAGCAACATGCAATCTGAATGACGGCGTGCCATACGGCTTCTAAAGTACGAATACATTTGGAAGACCAAGGTATGTTGTTTCAGAATTTCTGGCGGAAATAGGAAGAAATAATCACGCGTCAGTAGCTCTTCGTAGAAAGAAGGCTCCCAAACCAGGATGTATAAGTTCGGTTTAATGCGAATTTCGCCGTCAGAGCCCTCTGTAGGAGCCTCTTCCGATGCGGTAATGGTTCTAGCTAAGAATCGGAAACGATCACTCTTAAAGCCCTCTGGCATGTTCTCACTAAGCCAACGGCCAGTAAGCTCATGCAGTTGGAAATCCGTAAACTCGATACGATCAATACTGTCGCGGATCGAATCACGTGCTGGACCACTGTCTTTCTTGCCACGTAAAGACAAAATATCAGTGATGTAGAGTGGAGTTTTGTTCGGTGTATGCTTCGCGTCTAGATGGTAATCATCTTGATGATGATCATGATATTGAACCGTGAGTGTGAATAACGCGAATAGCGTCATCAGATCGTCAACTGTCATGATATTTTTAGAAGATCGTGTCTCGATCACAGCTCGAGTGCCAGAGATCGAGACCATGGATTTTTGATAGCTCTTGCGAGTTCTAGGTGGCGCTAACGCTTGATCAATAATCCCCGCCCAATTGGTTGGCGAAACAATGAATTGATCCGCTTCATCTTTCATCGTTGGGGGAGTATTAAGTCCATGCTCATTGAGTAAGCGTTTGTTTACTTTGGTTTGAGCTAGTGCTTTAGAACGCTTCTGCTTTTCATTTTGCTTCACGCTTTCTGTCACCAAGCTGGTGGCACCCAGTACCGATATCAATTGGTTTGGGTTCACAAAGCGGTGCAGCATGGTTTTACCAGCAAGGCCTTCTTCGAAGCGAACGGGGATTTGTTTGAACAATCCAATATTTACTGCGGCTCTTAGCCTTTGCTGTAAGGCCGCGCGAGTGACTTGACCATCGGTTGATTCAATAATCTCGGTGGTTGAAACGTATCCGTCTTTGCTGCTAAACCCACGAAGTGAAATTAGGTTAAGAAGCTCAACTATGCTTTTGGTGACACCTTTGAAGTGTTGATATTGTTCTATCCATTCAACGGCTGTTTCAGATACCTCAAATAAATGACCATCTTTGTGGCTTCGTGCCTTAATTAACAATTTCTCTTCTGGTTTCATTTTTGATCCGTATCACACTAACCGTAATTTCACTATAGTTCCTGAATGATAAAGAAAGAATGATCATAAATAAAGAGAATTTATTGGCTTTTAAATAACTGATCTTTTTGATTAATATGATCTTAAATGATTAAGTGATCTAATGATCTGGACGTAAACTTGCGCTTAAGTTGCTGAATTTAAAATATAAAAAAAAAACCGCTTGGAAAGCATGATCATAAAGAGTCCGAAACTATGATCATTAAACAGAAGAAAGCATGATCACAAAGCATCAGAACGATGATCATTAAGCCATTGTAAGCATGATCATTATTGGTTCGAAAGCATGATCATTATACTTGTACAGCTTATCCACAGTCCATAATTGAATATGGTCTGTTGAGTCACTTCTAACTCGTCAATGTGGATAGTTTTAATGGCTTATCTATCGGAACAATGATCAAGTAAGTGCTCTTTTCTATCGTTCCCACCCTATTACGTACAAAGTTTGTTCTGAAGTTAGTGTTAACGGCTGGCTCGGATGTCATTAAAGCGGACGTGCATTATCTAGGAAGCATGATCACGAAATTGTCATGTTTCTGTATTCTGAGTCTGTGCAGATTGAATTTCCAAGCAATGAGGCCTTATAGGCCTTGAATCCCCATTGCAAAAGCATTTGTCCGTAACTTAGCTCCTAAATTATATGCTTCCGGAACTATATTTACTTGATCATTTTTCCGGAAGTTGATCATTTCGAACAGTCACTCGTGCGGATCAATATTGCTGAGTTTACACCTTGATCATGCTTCGTAATGACGCCTTATCAATTCTCTTACGCGTGATGTATTCCATGATCATTCTTCCGTGTTAGGTTCAACTCTCTTTTATCTAGTGACGCTTCACCTCGTCGTGGTTTCGTATTTGCGATGCTATTTTTGGGTTTTGACTACTTCTCGGTTGAAAAGCTCACAATTTCGAATGCAAATCACATGAACCGTAATCTACGGTCGTATTTCAATCGTTCCGAAGGTTTTTTGATGGAATTGCATTTACATTGTAAATAAGTGATGCTGTAACATTTCAAATGTAAGCCAGAAATAGCATGGTTATACATAACAAAAACGGTCATTTTTTGTGTTTGTCTTAGCCGTTGTTTCATCAAACTGTAAAAATACAGTCTATTTTATGTGATTTTACTCATAAATGTATGTTCATGTTTTTGTTGTGTTTGTTGTTAATCGCTGTACAATTTGTACTTAGTTAATCATTACGGAAACTGGCAATGAAAAGAGAACAAACGATTGATAAGCTCTATCAGCTGGCCGAACAAACTCAACAAGTTCAGGCTGACCGAATTGAGATTATTCTGGAAGAGCGAAGTGATGAACATTTCCCTCCAATGTCTAAAGCTATGATGGAGACTCGTTCTGGCTTAACTCGTCGAAAATTGGATGAGGCGATTACCAAGCTTGAAGCGGATGGTCACCAGTTCACAAAGAACAACGCCAATCATTACTCGATTTCATTGACTGAAGCTCACATGCTGATGGACGCGGCGGAAGTGCCAAAGTTCCACCAACGCAAACAGCATGCAGACAACAAACCTTGGATTATCAACGTACAAAACCAGAAGGGCGGTACAGGTAAATCAATGACAGCGGTTCACCTAGCGGCTTGTTTGTCTCTGAATTTAGACAAGCGCTACCGCATTTGTCTGATTGATTTGGATCCACAGGGCTCTCTGCGTCTGTTCCTTAACCCACAAATCAGTGGTGCAGAGCACGACAGTATTTATTCTGCCGTTGATATCATGTTGGACAACGTGCCTGAAGGCCAAGAAGTTGACCTAGAGTTTCTTCGCAAAAACGTACTCTTGCCAACTCAGTATCCAAACCTAAAGACAATCTCTGCATTCCCAGAAGATGCGATGTTTAACGCTGAAGCGTGGCAAAGCCTGTCTCAAGATCAGTCACTTGATATCGTTCGTCTTCTGAAAGAGAAGCTTATCGACAAAATCGCCGATGATTTTGATGTGATTATGATTGATACCGGCCCACACGTAGATCCACTAGTGTGGAACGCAATGTACGCGTCGAACGCTCTTCTGATTCCATGTGCTGCAAAGCGTTTGGACTGGGCTTCAACGGTTAACTTCTTCCAGCACTTACCAACGGTGTACGAGATGTTCCCGGACGATTGGAAAGGGCTTGAGTTTGTTCGCCTTATGCCAACCATGTTCGAAGATGACAACAAGAAGCAGGTTTCGGTTCTCACTGAAATGAACTACCTGCTGAATGACCAAGTTATGATGGCGACGATTCCAAGAAGCCGTGCTTTTGAAACCTGTGCCGATACTTACAGCACGGTTTTCGATCTCACGGTTAGCGACTTCGAAGGTGGTAAGAAAACTCTGGCTGTCGCTCAAGACGCAGTACAAAAAAGTGCTCTAGAATTAGAGCGCGTATTACACAGCAACTGGCCTTCACTTAATCAGGGATAACAACAATGGCAATTAAAACATCTGACTTAAATGCAAAGCTATTTGGTAAAGCTAACAAACGTCGTGTAGCAACGCCTCAAGAGGCGCAAACTGCTGCTAAAGAACAGGCTCAAGTGATTGAACTTTCAGTTGCGGGCGAAGAATTGGTTTCATTTGAATTGGTTCGAATTCCTGCTTCTGAAGTGGCGACTCGAACGGTTGTTTTTGAAGAGAATGCCCGTGAGCAATCTTTCTTAAATGAACATGCGCTTTCAGACATACTGACTACGTTAAAAGAACGCGGCCAGCAATACCCAGCGGTTGGTCGTAAGAACAAAGACGGCAAGATTGAAGTTCTCGACGGTAGCCGTCGTCGTATGTCATGTATTTTGGCCGACAAAGAGTTCCTTATCTACGTTGCCGAAAGCATTAACGGCGAACACGCTAAGTTCTTATCTGATGTTGCAAACGCTCACAAACCACTTTCTCTGTATGAGAAGGGCAAAGAGATGCAAGCGAAGCTAGATAAAGGCGAAGCTGAAGATCAAAAAGCACTCGCGAAAATGTTCCAGTGCAGTGAAGCTTTGGTGAGTGGCGCATTAAAAGCGGCGGCTTTGCCACTTGAATTACTACAAGCTTACCCTAATGTGAGTGACCTTGGTCGTCCAACGATTGTTAAACTGCACAAGCAGTTTGGTGGATTGACGAGTGAACAACAACAAACATTGCTGATTAAGTGTGATGCTTCTGAAGGTTTTGTTTGGCAACGTAGTGAAGCTCAAGGCGTAACTCGTCTAACTAAAGACGTGACAGAAACTTTGGAAGGTTGGATTCTTGAATTGGCGCCAGCGCCAGCGAAGAAAGCGTCTCCAAAAGTTGAGCTTATTAAAGGGCGCGCATCATACAGCCGTAAGGGTTCAAACTTGGCGTTGAACCTTAAGAAAATTGATGATGCGACAATGGAAGAAATCCTCGCTTTCGTACAATCGAAGCTCGACTAAGTCGACAGTTTTTCATTACTACTCTAAAGCCGCTTTATGCGGCTTTTTATTTGGCTGTGATAAACTGTGTTTAGATAAATCTGGACGCTAACTATGACAAACCCAACCAACACTTTTCTGCATACACTCTCTAATATTGCTCAACATAACGATCACCGTTACGGCGTGGTCTTTGATGGTGATTTTGATTGGCAAAACTCTGCTGTTTTTACCTTCCTTCAAGACTCACAAACTCCTAGGATCTTCCAGATTGGCGGTACTTCGTTTGAAGGGGCGATTTACGCGCCAGTAAAAAAGGGCCAGCAACTTCTTGGTCGCGAATGCCAACTTCTTGTTTGTGATTTTAGAGAGCAGTTCGATGCAAATGGTTTTAGCGCCGCGCTGGGTTCATTAGTAGGTGGCGGGCTGTTGTTGGTGTTGCCGCCAAAAGTTGATGACTCTAAAAATAGCGCGAGCTTTGGTCAACGTTGGTTAAAGCTACATTTTGATAAACTACTTTCTGTTTCGCAAAGTGACGAACAGGCGGGTGTGATTGAAGCGGTTAATTCGCTTCCTCAAAAACTTAATGACGACAATTTGACTGACCGATTTGAACAGCAAAAAACGGCGATTGAGTTAGTTAAGAAAGTCGTCACGGGACATCGAAAACGCCCACTGATTTTAACTGCAGACCGAGGACGAGGTAAGAGCTCAACTCTGGGTATTGCAGCTGCTCAGCTTTTGGCAGAGCGACAGGGCTTAAATATTATTGTTACCGCTCCGTCTTTGAAAGCGATTGAGCCCGTATTTTCTCATGCGTTACAGCGACTCGATACGTGTGAAGTAATTAACGCGACTCACATTGGTTATCAAGGTGGAAGTTTAAGATTTGTCGCGCCAGATGAATTACTTAAATCTAAGCCTGATTGCGATCTGTTGTTGGTTGATGAAGCCGCTGCCATTCCAATCCCAATGCTTAAATCTATGGTCGGTAGTTATCATCGCATGGTTTTTTCAACCACAGTTCATGGTTACGAAGGCAGTGGACGAGGTTTTGGAATTAAGTTTGAAGCTTGGCTTGCTGAGCACCGCCCTGGATGGAAAGGCTTTAAGCTCGAACAACCGATTCGTTGGAATAACAACGATCCACTAGAAGCTTGGTTGTTTGATTGCTTCCTGCTTGGTAACGACGTATCGCTAAGTGACTCCGCAGTCCATGAGTTAGATAGCTTTTCTGCTGAAGAAAGCAACCAATTAAACTTGGTCGAGTTGTCAAAAGCAGAATGCTTGGCTAATCCTGAGCAGCTACAGCAATGTTTTTCTCTTCTCGTTGATGCGCATTATCAGACGTCGCCGAACGACTTAATGCAGTTCTTAAATAATCCAGCTATCCATTTATATGCAGCTTGGCAGAAAGATGAATGTCTTGGTTGTATGTTGGTGACGGAGGAGGGCGGTTTAGATAGCGAGTTGATTGCTCAAATTCAAACTGGAAAGCGCAGGCCGCAAGGTCACCTAGCTCCAGTCCTTTTAGCTAACCAGCTCGGTTCTGTTGAAGCGGCAACTAGCCGTTGTCTTCGAGTGATGCGCATTGCTGTCTCGATACGCCGTCAAGGTTTAGGTATTGGCCGTTGGATGTTAGAGCGGTTATCTGAGGAAGCTGTACAAACAGAGCAAGCAGATTATTTGGCGACAAGCTTTGGCGCGACCAGCGAATTGATTTCTTTTTGGAATGGTAGTGAATTCCAAGCTGTGCATATCGGCCACCAGCGAGATCAGGCGAGTGGTTGTCACTCGGTTCTTATGGTTAAGGCGCTTAACTCATCCCCTCAAAGCTGGCTGAAACAAATTCAAAATCATTTTGAGCGTAGTTTCTGTTTTCTTGTTTCTGGTTCTTTGGCTTCCCTTGAAACCGACATGGTGCGCGTACTGCTGCCAAATAGTGTACAAGCCGTTAGCGAGTTTGAAATTCAGTTAGTCAGAAGTTATGTGAATGGCGGCAACAGTTATGATGCGATTAGCTTCAGTGTATTGAATTTGATTTTGCTCAGTAACGCTCGAGAAGCCAGTATTTCTGACTTACTTATCGCAAAGGTGGTCCAGCAGAAAGAGTGGGTTGCCTGTGTCGAACAGTTTAATCTCGTTGGCCGTAAACAAGCAGAGATTCAGTTTCGTAAAGATGTCGATGCTTTGTTAGCAAATTTACAGTGTAAATAGACAGACCATCATTTTAATAAACTTACCGCTACGAACTAGATTTACAGTGTAAATTAGAATCTTGGATTTACACTGTAAACTGAAGCACAATATTTAAATCTGTTGTACCCGCATTACCTGTTTTATCCTTTCTGTTTTATCTCTCCATGACAGCCTCTAATCTTTCAAACCTATTCGCCTTTACTATTTGGCCCAACCTTGAATCAACATTTAATCGCACGAAATATTTTGGAAAATTCACCAATGTATTTGTAAAGGTGAAGCCGATCATAAAATGTGTCAGTCTTATTTATGAGTCATGTTTGCAGAATCGAAAGTAAGTGATGTGACGCTGATTATTCCAATAATGTGATTCTAAGCGCAGAACGAATTATATAGACTGAATAACAACTGAGTCATTAGGGATACTCAATTCGAATGTGGGATAACATCGTTACATTGTCGGAAGACAAGCAACAAGTGATGGCATGTCTGCCTACTGGGTTTGTGGTCGACACAAGCTTTGATAATAAGACACTGCCACCAACCTTGGAAGCTTTGAATGCATCAAACTATTTTCTTTTCGAAGAAGAGGTTTTGCGTTTCGTCACTCTTGCTAAAGAAGGTAAAGGTGAAGCTTATGAAGGAATCTTGATTGCCGAAGTTCGAAATGCCAGTGTTACGGTCGAACTGTCGGATGATGAGATGCTCGCGAGTCTTGTAGTCACTGGTCCATATAATGGACGTCCACTGCGTGGCAGCGACATCATCCATTGTTTATCCCAAGCTCAAATAACAAAAGGAATTAATAAGTTAGCGCTCAGAAAAGTTCTGATGATGAGTAGCAAACTTAAGCCTGGCGAAAAGTTTATTCAGCCAGTCGCTAAGGGGACACAACCAGTAAAGGGTAAAGACGCTAAGTTTGCCGCCTTGGTTGAAGACATTACTCGCCAAGTCTTGAAGCCTCGTAGTAAAGACGAAGGCAAGATCGATATGCGAGACTTGGGACAAACCATTACCGTTGGCCAAAATGACCACTTAATGAAACGTACTCCCGCAACCAAAGGTATCGCTGGCTTTACCGTCCAAGGTCGAATTATCCCTCCTCTTCCCGGACAAGATAGTTTAATTAAGCCTGGCAAAGGCACCTATATCTCCCCTGACGACCCTAACTTACTACTCGCCTCATATCCTGGACTACCCATCATTAAAGATCGAACCATTGAAGTGGATGATGCCTTGTGTGTTAGTAACGTCGATGTCTCAACTGGGCACGTTAAATTCAAAGGCAATGTATTTGTCTCTGGCAACATCGAACCGGGAATGATCGTCAAAGCGACCGGTAGTGTTACGGTTGGTGGCTTTATCGAATCGGCAGAAGTTCAAGCTCAGGGTGATATCAAAGTCGCCAAAGGGATTATCGGCCATACGACCAAAGAGGGCGAGGCAAAAAGTTGTAAGGTATTTAGCAAAGGCTCTATCACAGCAAGCTACGCACAGAATGCCGAGCTACAAACGGCCAACGATCTTCGACTTGGTGTACACAGTATGGGAAACGAAATTCGTTGTGGTAATAATCTTATTGTGATGGATACCATGAAGAAGCATGGTACGCTCAGCGGTGGTGAAGCCAAAGTCGGTGGAAAAGTAGAATGTGTATTCTTAGGTGTTGAGGGAGATACCGTAACCAAGGTGCATGGTTTTGCCCGCTACGACGGCTACCGACAAAAGATAGCCGAGCTAAAAGAAATCTATAAACACGCTCAAGAGCAAACCATGGATGTGATTCGCCAAGAGCTCGAATTTAAGAAGCGACCAAAAGCGGAGAGAAGCGAAGAGCAAGCGTTGGAAATTGATCAGCAACGAGAAAAGAACAACCTTGCGATTGAAAATACTAAGTCGCAGTTAGATACACTCGAAGCTGAGTTTGAAACTAACCTTGTCGAGTCCACCGTCGAGGCACACGAAAAGGTGTATACCCGAGTGACGATTCAGTTTGGTGATGAGACGGTCACGACGAAGCGAACTCACGGCGGCAGTGTTTTCTCATTCAATCAATACGAGATTCAATGTTCATTCAAGATGGAACAAGAAGATATCTCATTGTGATTGAAAGACTCTCAAACTGAATGATTCTGACTAGATCGGTTCGAACCGTATTCTATATATTCGAATAAACAAAAAGGGGGAGCTGATGCTCCCCCTTTGCTTTTTACTGATATTGATTTAGTTAGATTCTTTAAGTCACATGAGCGCTTTAACTTGCAGCTCTTACCTTACCTTGCTTCAAGTCTGATAGAACTTGCGCTTTTGGTCCGTCGGCAATAATGCTGCCTTTCTCCATCACTATCACTCTGTCTACAATGTCCAACATCGACGTTTTATGTGTAATCAGAATTAACGTCTCACTTGGTAGCAATTGGTTAAGCTGGTGCTTGATGTGCATCTCTGAGCGATTATCCATGGCACTGGTCGGCTCATCCATCAATAACACCGGAGGGCGGCCTAGGAAGGCTCTAGCAATAGCAATCGACTGGCGTTGACCACCAGACAGCAAACCACCGCCTTCGCCCACTTGTCGTTCTAAGCCTGCTGGATCTTGCTGAGTAAAAGCGGTAACACCTGCACGGTTCGCTGCATCCATTACATCACGGTCATCGACCAATGGACGACCCAAGGTAATGTTGTCTCTTACTGAGCCGTAGAACAGGTTACTGTCTTGCGGAACACAGCCTATATTGCGTCGTACGTCGACATGATGCAGTTGCTCCATGTCGGTGTCATCAATGCGAACATGGCCTTCTGTAGGCTTGTACAGGCCCATAATCAGGCGCTCTAGAGTTGTTTTACCTGAACCAATTCGGCCTATGATCGCCACCTTTTCACCAGGTTTAATATGCAGCGTTAAGTCTCTGATAGAAGCGACTGGCGAGTCAGGGTAGTGGAACGTCACTTTGTCTAACGCGATATGACCTTGAATAATCGGGCGGTGAATGTAGCGTTTGCCTTCTTCTTGTTCATCTGGCATCGACATTACTTGTTCAATCAGAGTCATCGACGACTTCGCTTGGTTGTAACGTGTAGAAAGCAAAGACAGTTGAACAAGAGGGCCAATAGCTCGGCCGCTCAGCATGGTTGCGGCAATCAAGCCACCCATCGTAAGCTCGCCTTCCGCTATTAGGTACACACCAAAGATGATCATACCTACATTAGTACTTTGCTGAACAAAGCCGGCGGTGTTTTGGATGCTGTCGGTAATACGACGACTTTTGATATTCCAATTCGCCATGTGAGCAACCGCTTCTTCCCAACGGAATTGGAACTGACTTTGCGCACTGAACAGTTTAACGGTTTCTAAACCAGCTAAACTCTCAATTAAGTTCGCGTACTTTTGAGAAGCAAGACGCGAGCCTTCTTCAATAGTACGACGCAGTGGCCCTTGGATTAACAGTGCATAGATGATCAGAATGACCACGCCGACAACAGGAACAAATACAAGGTTTCCGGCCATTAACCAAATGAGCGCTAAGAACATCAGTGCGAAGGGCAGGTCGATTAACGAGCCGATGGTTGCAGAGGTAAAGAACTCACGGATTGATTCGAACTCTTGCAAGTTTTTGGCAAAAGCACCGACAGAAGCAGGTTTTGCTTCCATACGAATGCCCAGAACTTTGCTGAACAGTTTGGATGAAATGAGGATATCGGATTTCTTACCGGCAACATCAATGAAGTAGCTTCGCATCAATTTGAGCAGCAAATCGAATAGGAACACCACAAAGATACCACTGGCTAGCACCCACAAGGTTTCAAAGGCGAGGTTCGGTACAACTTTGTCATACACCAAACGTGTGAACATGGGCGCGGCAATAGCGAAGATGTTGATTAAAATGGAGGCAATCAACACATCTCGGTAGATGTTTTTCGATTCCCAAATGGTGCTCCAAAACCAGTGACCTTTACGAGTTTTTAGAACCTCTGGTGAACGTTCATCATAACGGAACTGTTTTTTTACCAAGAAGTAGCGGCCGATGAATTGTTCTTTCAGCTCTTCGACAGGAATGATGATTGGCACCATTCCGCTTTCCGCTGTAATGATTTCCGCTTCTTGTTTTTCTAAATCGATACTGTTGAGAACGCACGCTTCGCCCTGTTTAAGCAGTAAAACCGCAGGCAGTATCAGGTGAGGGATCTTTTCTAAGTCGGAACGGTTTTCTTTCGCCACTAATCCCGCTCGCTCCGCAGAACGAGGGAATAGGAAAGGGGTTAGCTTTCCATCAGATAGTGGTAGCCCATTGATCAACGCTTCGGGCGAGTTAGCTAGCCCGTAATACCGGCTAACGTAGATCAGTGAGTTCAATAGTGGATCTTGCATGTGATATAACCCTTACAACTATTTATCAACAATGAAGCCTTGGAACACTTCTACGTAGTTATCAGACAGGATATCCAGCTGAGTCTGAGTTTCTATTCGAGACGCGATGGTGGTGACGCCTAGGTTGTGAGCGGTTCTAGAGATCGACGTTAAGGTGAACTTCTGTTTTTCGTCATCAAGGTTATGTGTGAATAGGTAATCTAGCTTCACATAGCTTGGGCGGTATTCGTTGATGTAATCCAGAGATTGGAAATTACGTCCGTAGTTATCGACACCAAACACCGCTTGGGCGTTGCGAATGGTGTTACACAACAGTGCCGTGTAGTGCGGAACGTTGATGAAACAGTTTTCAGGAATCTCAAAGTGCAATAGGTGAGCGATTGAAGCGTTTTGTTCAAGTGTTTTACCAATCCAGCGAATGAAGCTTGGTTGAGAAATACTGCTTGGTGAGATGTTGATAGCAACAGGGCTCGTTACTTCTTTTGTATTAAGCTTTTCAATCATCTTCTCGATAACGTATTGGTCGAGAATGTGGCTCATTTCAAGCTGTTCTAGTGCGTATAAGTACTGGTTGGCACCGTAACGTACGCCATCTTTTTCAATCGCAGAGAACACCTCTTGGTGATAGGTTTTGCCAAAGGAATTGTTTGCAGCTTGAAGACGGAAGGTAATGAGGTCGTTGATGATCGCTTCTTCGACCAACATGCGCCATTGTTGTTTGCCCATAACAGCGCCGTGATCGTCTGCAGTTACGTAGCCGTAAGAAAGCTCTCGGTTCGCCTTGGCACTTGAAAGAGCGTTATCCACCAGCGACATGATTTCAGTACTGGTCTTACGCTTGTTGCTGTAGGTCACACCCAGAGCAATATGTGGATTTGCAGTGCCTGTTGGGTCTGAACCTAGGCTTTGTATACAGTTTACGATGCTGCTCGCGACAAGTTTAAGCTCGCTCTCATCAATGTTTGGCATAATGAAGCCGAACTCGTCACTAGAAATGCGGGCGATAGTGATATCAGGTGATGAAATTGAAGCTTGCAGCTGCTCAGCTAGCTGATGAACCAAGGCATCACCCTCTTGATAGCCTTTTTCATCGTACTCTTCACTAATAAACTCGGCTTTAAGTACCGCTAAACCACCTAAGCTGGACTCTTCTAACCACTGAGTTAACTGAGACATATAGTAAGCACGGTTACCTAGCTGAGATACTGGGTCGATATACGCTCTTTCACGTAACTTTTGAGCTTCTTTCGCTTGGTTCTTAAATGCCAGTTCAACTTGAGTCGACATGTGGTTGATACCATCGACAACTAAAGTTAGATCTTTTGTTTTCGGACGAGCCAGTGGTTCGCCAAACTGATTTTTAGCGATCTGATCCATCTTAGTAATGATCAACGAGAGCGGACGTAAGGCACGTTTGAGGATCCAAGATATAGACACTAAACCTAACAAGAAGATCGTGCCAAAGATGGTTAATAAGCGGATGAATGCTTGCCAAAGTTGGTCGTAGGCCGGACCTGGGTGGCTCACAATCTCAACCTCTGCTAGCTGCATCCAGCCACTGGTGATTACGCGGCGGTCATGAACAGGCTCAAACAAGTTAAGGTTGGTAAACCACTGTGGTACGCCGGTTGGCTTTACAGGGTATGAGCGAAGAATGTCTTCACCGCTGTCAAGAAAGATCAATCGAACGACGGAGTAAGAGCTGCCATCAAACAGGGCGTTGATAACAGACTCCACTGCCACCTTATCCTTTTCTTCTAGGTAAGGGGCGAGAGCCAGTCCAACAGTATTGATGGTATTACTTACCTCAGAGCGTTGCTGCTCTTCTAAGTATCCACGGGTGGTATTGAATTCGATCATAAAAACTGACGTCATCAGCAGTATGAATACCGCAACCATCCCGACCACAAGCTGTTTATATAAAGTCATTGTACCTACTCATCGTAATTGATAATGGGTTTGTTTAGTTTTAGATTGCGCTCACGAGAACGTAGGTCGTTCCATAAGCTCAGTCTTGATGATTTCCCTGCTAACTTACCGCTGCCTGCTGCCGACTTGATCAGCCAAAGGTTTTTACCATTGAAACTGTATATCGGTCGCAGATCTCCGCGCTTAGAACCGCGTTTTATTTCAGGGTTTAAGTTGTCTAAAATTAGTGGCTCTGCACTGGGTGTTGAGTAGTAAGCCAACACCATGTGGAATTGGTTTAACTCAAGTGCTTTTACGTACACTAATCGTAATTTCTTATCTGGGACGCCCAGTTCAAGCAAAGAGAAGTATTTTGCGATAGTAAAATCTTCACAGTCACCGGCGTTACTGCCTAGAAACTCCAGTGGTGTTGCCCAGTAGTCGTTTTTTCCCCACAGTATGTTGTCATCGACAAAGTACATTTGGTTGAAGAATCGATTTACCGAATCTAACTTCTCTTTTTCACTTAACCCTTCGTATGACGTCATATTTGAGCGCCATGTTGCTACTCGTTTTCCTGCTCTTTCCCCGTAGGTTGCAGTAACCGCGTCTATCCATCGTTGGTCGCTCTTATTGAGCGCCATAGAGGTAAAAGAGGTGAGGACCAGCAGCAATAGAGAAATCCGAGATCTCATAGCCTCTGCTCTCGTCTGTTTGCTGTGTATTGAAAGGCGTCATCAAGCATCAAACGTCCTTACTCTTTTAGTGCGTTGTTTTGAGCGCTTAATAGTGGCTTCAACATGTACTCCAGCACGGTTCTTTTACCCGTGATGATATCGACAGAGGCGGTCATACCCGGAATGATTGGCAACTCTTCGTTCTGTCCAAAATTGTGTTTTTCGGTGCGCACGCGCACGATGTAGAAGCTGTTGCCTTCTTCATCCTGAGTGGTATCGGCACTGATGTGCTCTAACACGCCTTCTAGGCCACCGTATTTAGTGAAGTCATAGGCACTGAATTTAACGATCGCAGTCAATTCTGGGCGTAGGAAAGCGATATCTTGCGGGGCGATTTTGGCTTCAACCAATAGCGAGTCTTCGGTCGGTACAATTTCAACGATATCCATACCCGGTTGGATAACACCACCGACAGTATTAATACCAAGTGTTTTTACGGTGCCAGTTACTGGAGAAACCACCACAGTACGGTTTACTCGGTCTTCAAGGCCAACCGCCGATTCGGTCATTGCAGAGAGCTTATCTTGTGCTTGGTTGAGTTTTTCTTGTTGTTCTGAGCGGAAGTTCAGTGCGGCATCAATACGGCTGAGCATAGCTTCTTTGATTGCCGAGCGTAGAAGAGGTATTTTGAGTTCGCTTGAGGTCATTTCTCGGCGAGTGTCGTTGACCTGTCTTTGAAGCTTGAGCAACTCAATTCTTGGTACCACCCCTTCATCGGCAAGAGGTTTGGTGATATCCAGTTCTTGGCGAGCAAACTTGTAGCTTTGTTTTAGGTTCCGAACACGTGCTTTAATTTCGATAAGGTCTTGCTGTTTCTGCTCAACTTGTTGATCAAAAACGGAAAGTTGGTTTTTTAGATTATTAAGATCCTGACGATATTCTGCTTTCTGGCGATTCACCAGTTTTGGTTGAAGCTCGTAAAATTTTGGAGGGAAAGCCAGTTTACCGTAGTCGAGTAAGACACTTTTTTTCCACTCTGCTACAGAGAAATCTTCGTCGATAACAACACTGGTTAATGAGGCTGAAAGCATTAAGACGCTGGCGGTTAAGTTGGCCACTTGTTGCTCACGTTCGCGAAAATCCGAGCGAAAACGAGTGTCATCGATTAACAGTAGCTGTTGCCCTTTTTGAACGCGTTGACCTTCTTTAACCAAGATCTCTTTAACCAATCCCCCTTCAAGGTTTTGCACCACTTGGATTTGAGAGGAAGGGATCACTTTGCCTTGACCAACAGTGACTTTGTCGATCTCAGCCCAAGCAGACCACCCAATAGCAGCAACAAAAAACAGAACGATTACCCACAACATAATACGCGCACTGGTGGGCGTATTGAGGAGCAGTGCCGCTGTTTTATCATCGACATACTCAAGCTCGGTCTCGTTCAATTTGCTGAAATTTTTCTGACTCATAACAGTCCTTGTTCGCTAAATAAAAGTGCAAGCCTATTGAGTGTATTCTTACTTCTGATAAATGTTAAGATTTTGTTCCTTTAAATCTTTGAATTTATATATTTTTTAAGACTTATCGGTTTTTGAAATCGGTTTTATCGAGCTGGTGCTTTCTTAGTTTGTCATACAGTGTTTTTCGCGACACCTGCAGCTCTTGTTGTACTTCTTTTAAACGACCTTGATGGCGATGTAGTGCCTCAATCAAGATAATTTGTTCAAAGCTATCGGTACGTTGGTTTAACGATAGTTGTTGTACCTCAATGCTCACATCAAGTTCATTTTCGTCGCTCTGCTCATTAGTATCGCTATCGAGTGATGGCTGTTTGATTTGAGTCAGCACTCTGAGTTCGGCATGTTGGCGAAGCTGACGAATGTTCTCTGTCCAATGAGTCGCGATGAGTCGTTGAATCTCTTTTTCTGTAATGACGGGCGGAGGTAGTTGATATCGACTTGCTGCACCACGAGCAAAGTGCTTAAACAAAGAGCCAATATCTTCGGTTCGTTGCGCCAAGGTGAGTAAATCAAATCGGCGGAACTCACTTATAATTGTAGTAGGAACTATTGTGCTTGCGATAATGATACAAGTTGCATTGGTCTTGCATGAGTTTTCACGAAGTAGAGTCGGTTTTAGATTGGCGAACCACAGCCATTGATCCTGAGTTAATGCTTCTGTCTCATGGATATAGAGTGTTCCACCTTGATGCTTCAAAAACAGTTGCAAAACAAATTGATGAAATGTCGCTTCGTCACTGCGAGGCAAATTAAATGCTGCGACAGGGCAAAGCTCCGCAGTTTGATGACTGTGTAGATCATGGGTGTATTGTGCTGTGACCCTTTTCCCCGTTCCTAAATCACCAACAAATAATAAAAGTGGGTTGGTTTTGGTATCTAGGGTGATCAACTCTCGGCGTAATGCCTGCATTGATGGTGATTGACCAATCAGTTTTGGGCCAACTTGATTTTGCATTGCCAACTCTTTACGCAATAGGTTGTTCTCTTCAACCAGTGCGAGTTTATCCGCGGCTTTCTTAACGGCAGTGAGTAGGGCATCGACCACAAATGGCTTTTCTAGAAAGTCATAAGCGCCGGCTTTCATCGCAGATACCGCTGTTTGTACGTCACCATGCCCGGTAAGTACGATGACCTGAAAATGAGGATGTTGGCTCAGTAATTTTTGCGTTAATTGAATGCCATCCATCACCGGCATGTGAATATCGGTGATGACAATTCCGGCTTGCGACGTATCTATTTTCTTTAATGCCTCAATAGCGTTGGGAAAGCAGACGATATCGATGCCTTCAATGAGCATGGCTTGTTCTACTGAGTCGCGAATCGCAGGTTCATCGTCGACAAAATAGAGTTTAGGCATAGAGTGCAAAAGTCGAGTCCTTAGCAGTATGTGAAATTCATTTTCTAATCAATGTTAACAATGGCGCGTTAGCTTTTATCGTTATATAACGGGATGTTTAGCGAGAATACCATGCCTGAAGGCTCTAACCGGTTTGCGCTGATCGTGCCGTGATACGCTTCAATAATCCGTTTCGATATTGAAAGCCCTAACCCTAAGCCTTCCGGTTTAGTCGTAAAAAACGGGTCGAACAGCTGTTCTAGTTTGTCATCCTGCATGCCAATTCCGTTGTCCCAAATGATCAGCTGACAAGAGTTATGATGCAGTTGCCATTCGATGCCTATCTGTGGGCTAGCTTGTTGGTCAACGTTTTCCAGGTTTTGTTGCTCCTGCAAGATTTTCTGTTCAAGAACTTGCTGTTGAAGCGCTTGAATCGCGTTGTGAATCAGATTGACCAGTACTTGCTCAAGTTCGGTTGGATGAATCGCAATGTTGATGTCATCGGGCACCGTGCTTAACCTAAGTGTAATGCCTTGCTTGATCATCAGCGCACTGAGAATACTGGTAGCATTGTTGACCGCTTGGTGTAGGTTGGCCACATGATGTTCTTGTTTAGTGACTTTGCGAGTAAAGACTTTGAGTCGCGCGATGATGTCGGTAATGGTGTTGTTGAGGCCAATCATTTTCTCAAGATTGTTCTTCACCAAATCGGTTCGTTCCATATCAAGTAGTTTTAAGCTGTTCTCACTGTAGGTTCGCAGCGCTGCAAGTGGTTGGTTGATTTCGTGGTTAATGCTGGCTGACAGCTCACCGAGTACCGCTAGTTTCGCGGTTTGTGTCAGCTCTTGTTCTGTCTGTTTCAACTTCAACTGCGACTCTTGGTATTGAAAGATGGTTTGTTGCAGCTGTTGATTGGATTGCTTCAAGTAGTGAGTACGTTTATCAACGGTTTGCTCTAGGTTTTGGTTGAGTCGGGTCAACGCCACTTTCGCGAGATAAGTCTGGCGCCACGACCAAGCGATGAGCATCACCAAGCTGTAAATCACCACGAAGATGACATCGATCTGCAAGACCTTAATAAGCTCAGCTCTGGTCTCTTTTAGGGCGACGACTTGGTACTGGTTGTTGCTGACCGTTGCAGGGTAAAGATTAAAAGTCCCGAGTTTAAATAATTGGTTAGCGGTGAGTTCTTTTCGGATTTCGTTTGATTGAAGGTTGCTAGATCGATTTGTATTAGGTTGATTGGCGTTGCTAGCTTCTGACTGAGAGCTTGAAGAACGAAAGGCTTCGATGATCGAAATTTTGCTCTGACCGTATTGGCGTTGAAGTGCGATATCTGTTTGTTGCTGCTGAGTTAATGGCAACAATGAATGGTAAAGCCACGGAGCTTGGCTTGATAGAAACACCACTTGGTTAGAGTCGAGTACCACGATCTCAAAGTCGTCGCTGGTTAGGATGTTTTCAAGGTTCTCTAGGCTTACTTTTACGGTGATCACCCCGACAATATCACTTTCTAGATACAACGGTGACGATAAAAAGTAACCGCGTACATTAGATCGGGCACCCAGCGCGACATAGTGCGTGTTATTGCCTTGAATTGCAGAAGCAAAATAGGGACGAAACGAGAAATTTTGACCAACAAAGGTACGTGGCTTTTGGTAATTACTTGATGCGATCACAGTCCCGCTTGGGTCATGAATATAGATGGTGTCGGCCTGGCTTTGATTCGACCACTCAAACAGCAATTGATTGAGCTGCGCAGCGGAAATTTTGTCTGCTTTTGGTGAGGAGTCAAAATAAGAGAGTAGGCGCGGGTCATGACTGAGTAAATCAGGGATCTGTTTGAATTTATCCAGTTCAGAATCGATTTGTAGATTGGCTTTATTAGCTGCTTCATTGAGTTGCTGAGTGACGATTTTTTCTTGGAATTGACCGGCCAAAAAATGAGTAGCAGTCAGTCCTGCTGCTCCCAATAGCAATGAGAATAAAACAAAGGGAGTCATTAGGTTAGGCAGTATTTTGGTCACTCGGTTCTCAGCTTGTCATCGGTTTGTGTAAAGATTATCAATATGATGGAGAGAGTACCGAGATCTTGTTAACACAGAGCATCTTCAGTGAGACAAAACTATGACTGAGACTTGTGTTTCAAAGGATTACAGCGCAAAATCACAAAAAAATTGAAAGGAGCAACCAAATGGAACTGACAGATATTCGTCGCGAATACGCTAAGGGTGGATTGAGACGCAAAGACTTGGCCGCAGACCCGATTGAGCAATTCAATCTATGGCTAGAGCAAGCCATTGAAGCGAAGTTGACGGACCCTACTGCCATGACAGTTGCTACGGTTGATGAAAATGGTCAGCCATTCCAACGAATTGTTCTGCTGAAGAATGTTGATAAAGACGGTTTCGTTTTTTACACCAACCTAGGTAGCCGTAAAGCGCACCAGCTTCAGCACAACAGCAAAATCAGTTTGCACTTCCCTTGGCATCCACTTGAGCGACAAGTTCATATTACGGGCACGGCTGAAAAGCTGACAGCTATGGAAAATATGAAGTATTTCTCGTCACGTCCAAAAGAGAGCCAGTTGGCCGCGATTGCAAGTAAGCAGAGTAGCCGCATCTCAGCGCGTGGGATTCTAGAAGGTAAGTATCTAGAGCTTAAACAGAAGTTTGCCAAAGGCGAGATTCCTGTGCCTTCTTTCTGGGGTGGCTTTCGCGTACGTGTGGATAGCATTGAGTTTTGGCAGGGTGGCGAACACCGCTTGCACGACCGTTTCTTGTTCTCACGCCAAGACGACAGCTGGGATATTGATCGACTAGCGCCTTAGGTTGCTTGATCGCTTAGCTGCTTAATAGATCCAAAAGTGCCGTTGATGATACTTATCTAATCAACGGCATTTTTTTGTCTGCACTCTTGTCAAACCAATAACCAACGGGCCTTCAATTACTTAACTAGTCACTGTGCAGAACAACGGAGATCTGTTTTTTGAGCAGAGTTTCTGGGATCACTGAGCCTAACCCCGAGTCCAATGCATATTCAATCAATTGGCTTTTACTGCGAGCGTCGAATTTCTGCTTCAATCTCGCGACATGACCTTCGACCGTTTTGATTGAAATGTTTAACGTAGACGCTATGTATTGAGGTTTTTTTCCGTAAAGCAGTAAGAACAGCACTTCTGATTCTCTAGAGGTCAGCCGCTTTTGCAGCTTAGACACACGCGGCTCTGATCCCGCAAGTGATGCTTGATTACCTTTCGCTCCTGTTGCCTGACAAACCCAATGACCGACCTCTAAGATTGCAGTATCAGTGAGCTCTTGCCCATAGAAGATAGTGCCTTGGACATTGTCATTATCATCAAGCCAAGGGGTTTTGGTAAAAATATGGGCATGCCAGCGTCCGTCTGGATAAGGGTGAATATCGAGGATCTTAAGGGTGCTGTGTGTATCCATCACATGTTTGTCTTGGGCTCTGAAATCCTGTGCACATTCAATAGTTTGACTGGGCATATCGAAGTCGGTCAAGCCAGTACAAGTCTCATCGGGTTTTAAGCCAATTAACTGGTTGTAAGCAAGATTGGCGTACACAAAGACCGAGTCAGTATCTTTGCAGCCCCAGCAGCCTGGAAGTTGTTCGAATAAAGAACGATGTATGGAGTTGAGTGGTTCGGGCAATTTTTTATCTCGTAAGCTGAGGTATGGTAATGATATCAGTTTCTTATAGTGCTGCAATGGCAATTAGAGTTTGTAGTCCGTGCGAAAAATAAGGGGTGAATGACAGTTAAACGGATTGCTGACGAACTACTTCAATTACGTAGGATGGGTAGGCATAAAGAGTGATAAATAGGCAAAAAAAAGCCAGCCTGAAGAGGGGCTGGCTAAAGACAAGATATGCCTTGTCGACATGTAGAAGATTTTCAGTCTAATTTACGAGGGTCAGGTAAATTAAACTGAGGCATCAATTTGATACCCAGAGTGACTTACTACTCTATCGACGAATCTACTCCTAGGAATGCTAATGCATAAGGGGGGAATTCCCCTATAAATGCTGCTCAATGTGAGAATTGAGAACCTAGAGTAAATATTTCAAAATTTCAGAACCTAATGGAGAGCTTACAGCTCTCGCAATACTCGGAATCCTAGGTAGTTGGCTGCGGTTGAAGGTGCAACGTTCAGTTCGTTATACACTTTCGCTTCTTCTGGAGAGAAGCTCCACGCGCCACCCTTCGCTAGGCCTTTCTGAATGGTTGTCCATTCCCATACATTACCCACCATGTCGTAGAAACCAGTAGGGGTTGGTAAGAATGACTTAACCGGGGAGGTGCTTACGTTTGACCAAGGTGTGCCTGCCCAACCTGTATTGGCTTTGCCAGAGCTGAATTCGTTGCCCCACCAGAAATTGGTGTTTTGGCCAGCTCTTGCTGCGGCTTCCCACTCTTGTGGCGTTGGTAAACGGTAAGTGAAACCTGTGTTTTTAGACAACCAACGAGTATAAGCTTTTGCATCGTTCTGGCTGACACATACAACGGGTGAGCTATCTGCTTGTTTAAAGCCAGGGTTTTGCCAGTCATTGTCTGAAACAGTTGTGATTTCTGCATTGACGAACGTATCGCAGGTGTTCATCAGCTCTGCGTCTGTCTGGTAGCCTGTGCTTTTAATAAATGCTCTAAAGTCTTGAACACGGGTTGGTGTTGCTGCTAATGCAAACGGCTGTTTGATCGTCACTTGTTGTGCATTGTTTTCACCGAGTAGGTAGCGACCAGAGCCGACAACAATCATTTCAGGGCTCTGAATGTCGCCCCCCATTGGATCGGCAAACTTGGTACCGACATTCAATGAGTTCTGCTTGGCTTGTAATACCGCTCGTAGGTTGTGATCGCGGGCTATCTTCAACTCTTGGTGGAAAGAAAGGTAGCCTTCTTTTTCGATCGTGACCATGTGTTGGCCCGTAGGTAACATCACTTCAACCGGTGTGCTGCCATAGTTCACGCCGTTGATAGAAACATTGTCGTTGTATTGATTTGAACGCACCACCAAGTTAACCCAAGCGACTTCTTTTTGCTGGTCGTTGGTTTGTTGCTCGCTTTGCGTGAAACAGTTTGATGACTGAATACCAAGTAGCCGGCAAGGAGTGTTCTTATCTGGGCGAGTTTCTAGGTTCGCCGCAATTACCGCTCGGTAACGGTTATCTTCAGAGAAGCCAGAGGATTTTACTTTGTGTTGCAGAACGTGAATATTCAGAGAAGCAGACGCAAGGTGCTCTTTCACTGTGTTCGATTCAGTCGCGTTGTCTACCAAGCTGTGCTGGAACTGTTTTACCGCTTTTTGAAGTGCTAAGGTCACCGTTTGATCTGAACACTGCGCCAGTGTCATATCGCTGCTGCAACGGTTAGTAAAACTAACGGTCTGCTCTTCCGTCTGAGTGATCTCGTTTCTTAGTCGCTCTGCCCTTGCTCTTAGCTTGTCTTGGTTCAGGTTTGCGATTGAAGCTTGTACCGCCGCTTTTTCGGCCAGGATAGCCTCAAGTTCCATCACCAAGCCTTGCTGCTTCTGTTCTGATCCTGAAATCGTAAGCTTGCTCTCTTTTACGGTTTTCCAAGCGTCTTGGAATTGAATTTGAGCTGGCGAGATATCAAAGTCAGGCTCATCAATCATGCGTGTATAATCTTGCTCTAGACTCGCTTTCGCCTTTGCGAGTGTCTGCTCTGCTTGAGCGGATAACTTCGCTAGACGTGCCATTTGCTGCGTCTGATTGTCGACTTCATTTTGTTTGTCAGCCAGTTTCTTCTTAACAGCCGTTAAGTCGGCATGCTTTTCGAATAGTGAGCTTTCAATGTCGGTGACAGAAGACGCGATCGCTGGCGGTGTTGCCTCAGCGAAAACAGCAGGAGTCATTAGGCAGGGAGCAAGTGCAAATAGTAGAGTAGGAAGACCTTGGCGCATGATGGGCTACTTCAATCGTAATTTAGGTTAATCGAATATTCTAAACGAAAACGCCATTTCGTCTGCAGCTACTTTCTATAACTATCAACAAAATGGCGAGTATTCATTCAACTTTGTGAAATAGGCACGGCTATCTGATATAGCACTGAGCGTTTTGTATCGTCTCAGCTCTATGTAGAAAGGGTGTTTAGCTTTCCTTGCTAGGAAGAAGCTTAACCCAAATCGTGTCGCTGCCGTTGATGGTAACTGTGCGGTTGTAAGACTCGTAACCTTGTTTTGAAATGGTTACTTGGTGACGACCACTTGGTAGCGCAACCTCAAGAGGTGTACTGCCATATTTAATTCCGTTGATCGTTACTGAGTCGTTGTACTGATCAGAACGTACCGTCACGTTAGCCCACTGTTTGTCACTCTTCTTAACGACTGCTGCGTCACTGCCCGTTAAACAGTAGCGCGTTGAAACGTTCAATAAGTTACACGCAGCAACCGCTTCAGGTTTTGCTTGAAGCTGAGCCTGCATTTGCATGAAGTAAGAGTTGTTACCAGAGAAGCCACTCTTGATTGCTTGGCTGTCTTGAACATGGATATTCAATTGAACACCCTGCAAGTTTTGCTTCGCCAACGTACTTTCTGTGAGCTGCTCAAGTAACTGACTCTTGAACGTCTGCACGGCTTTTTGATTGGTTAGGTATTTACCTTGAGCAGTACACTCACCCAGTGTCATTGTTGATGCACATGTAGTGGTGTAGCTGGTTTCAAGAACCGCACTTTCACGCAGTTCTGTTGCAATACGTTTAACACGAGCTTCAACTTTTGATTCTCTCAAATTAGCCAGCTCATTGTTTAGGCGAGCTTGCTTTTGTTTGATTTGAGAAAGGTGAATTTCGCTCTCGTTGATTGCTTGTTCATTGTCTAGCTGAGCCGATTGATTATCTTTAACCGCAGCCCAGGCATCTTGGTAACTTTTCTGGAAAGAGACCAAATCTGTTTCGGGATCTTCAAGTAAGCGACTGTACTGTTTGTCGAGTACAGACTTAGCTCTGTTACGTTTTGCCTTAAGTTCTTCACCTTCGCGTAACAACTTACTGTTTTTGTTCTGTAGTTGTTTTAGGTTTTCAGTCGCCGATACTTTGGTTGCTGAAATACGCTCAATATCTGAGTTTTTCTCTGTTAGCTTTGCATCGATAGCTGAAACAGGATCGACTTGATTCAGTTCTTCAGCTGATACCGATGCAGATACCCAAAGAGGGGATAGCGCAAGTAAAAGCGCTGAAATTCGAAAGTTAGTCATAGGTCCCTGCAACTTATAGATTGAAATTGGCTCGTTAATAAAGTGTCTACTTCCTAGTTGTCAGTCACTAGTTATTAGCAATTAACACAGTACCCGTCTTTATACCGTTTTATTGCATTTCAATCTACTCAAAAGCCAAGTTTCGGTACTTCGGATACACTTTTTACAAGTTGAAAGCGAATTATTTGAGCTATATAAGAAAATTTATTCATTATGTTGGTGCGATGAAACATTTATTTATGACATGATTTTCGTGCTTGTGTGATTGCTTGTGTGATTGCTTGTGTGATTGCTTGTGAAGTCCCTAAACTCGTCGGAACGATTGGTTTTACAATGCCCGTAGTTTGTACACTCTTGATCATCTTTCCGGAGGCATGATCAAGACGATCGCAGTGATGATCTTTTCTTTGAGGTCAGGAAATGACTCTCATGATCATTTACAAATTCATCTTGTGCAGATTTCAGAGTATTATTCTTACTATGTTGACTTGAGTATTTTGCTGTCATGCCAAAACCTTTACCCTTTCCAAACCTAGACTTGTCTCCGCTAGGCCTTACTGGCCCTCGTCCCGCAGAGATCATTACTTTGCCATCGCATATGGATTGCCACGAGCACCATTATTCTCAGGTGGTGATCGGTCTAAAAGGTCAGGCGGAATTTGAAGTCAGTGGTAAGGGCAATCTTGTCGGTCCCGGCCAAGGATGTGTGGTGACAGCAAGCTCTGATCATGCTTTCGGTGGTGTGGTCGGTCAGTCGGATATCCTAGTGCTCAACATGCCTGTGCCAAGTGACGACGACCCTCTGATGTTAGAGAAGATTAATCAGCTCGAGTCTTCTAACGTCTACTTCCAATTAGACGCGCAAATTCAAAAGCTTATCCATATGTTGGTGCAAGAGATGCAGGCAAGCCCTGATGATCTGCTATTAAGCCGTGCCTGTAATGATACGGTGATTGCACTGATGCAAAGGCATATCTCGGCGTTTGAAACCTCAATCAAAGATTCGCGTTTCGATCTTGAAGCTCTGGATCGCTACATTGAGCAACACCTCGCGAATAAGATCTCGGTTGCGCAGCTGGCAGGCAGTGTGTTTTTGGGTGAAAGCCAGTTTCATATGTTGTTCAAAGAGCAGATGGGTATTACCCCTCACCAGTATGTATTAGGTAAGCGTATCGACCGCTCTCGCCGCTTGATCGAACAAGGTAATCTGAGCCTTGGTCAGGTTGCAGAACTTGCTGGTTTCTCCGGTCAATCCTCCTTTACTCACACCTTTTCACGTCTTCAAGGCATGTCACCATCCCAATACAAAAAGAAAATTTCTGTTAAATAGTGAAACAAAACGGCATATTATTTTAAAGTTTCATATGTGACGTTGTGTTTGTTTTGTTAATAAAGCGAGTTTTTAGCAAAAAACTCGGAGTTTTTGACAAGTAATCCTTATATACTCTAAATACACTGCAGCCATTGTAGAGATCCCCGGGCTAATTCCGGGTGTGAGATTAAGGAAAACGCATGTTTACAGCTACCGATGTGTTAAAGCCAGAATTCAATGAGCAGTCGCTTGCTGATCTATGGTCGCTTATCTCACCATTATATATGGTGGATGAAACCCAATGGCTAGAGCAACTTCTGCCGCTAGCTACCCCTTCTGAGTCTGAAAAGCAGCAAATTACAGACAAAACGACGTCGTTGATTGAGTCTATCCGTGCGGATAAAACATCTATTCAGATGATCGATGCGCTGTTGCTTGAATATAGCTTAGATACTCAAGAGGGCATCTTGCTGATGTGTCTGGCGGAAGCCTTGATGCGTATTCCTGATTCAGCAACGGCTGATGCACTGATTCGCGACAAACTTAGCGTTGCGGATTGGAAATCTCACCTGAAGAATTCTGACTCGGTTTTTGTTAACGCATCAACTTGGGGCCTAATGCTAACAGGCAAGGTGGTTGGACTTTCATCTAAAGAGCAGAGTGCAGGTCAAGCGGTTAACCGTTTAGTGAACAAGCTTTCTGAGCCGGTGATTCGTAAAGCGATGCACCAAGCGATGAAGGTGATGGGCCACCAATTCGTTCTTGGCCGCAGCATTGCTGAAGCGCAAAAGAACGGTAAGTCTATGCGTGACAAAGGTTTTACCTACTCATACGACATGCTAGGTGAAGCGGCACTGACTACAGCTGACGCAAACAAATACTTCAAAGATTACCTAATGGCGATTGAAGCCGTAGGTCGAGACACGTATGTCTCTTCAAAATCGAGCCCAGCTCCATCGGTATCTATCAAGCTTTCTGCGCTTCACCCACGTTATGAAGTGGCGAACGAAGACCGCGTACTGACTGAACTTTGCGACACGCTAGAGCAGTTATTACGCCGAGCAGTAGAGCTCGATGTTGCGATTACGATTGATGCGGAAGAAGCGGATCGCTTAGAGCTTTCTCTTAAATTATTCGAAAAACTGTACCGCACTGACCTTGTAAAAGGTTGGGGTAAATTTGGTCTGGTTATTCAAGCATACTCAAAGCGTGCGCTACCAGTTCTAGTATGGCTAAACCGCCTAGCGAAAGAGCAGGGTGATTTGATCCCGCTTCGCTTAGTTAAAGGCGCGTACTGGGACAGCGAGATCAAATGGTCACAACAGGCTGGTTTCACTGACTACCCAGTTTACACACGCAAAGAAGCGACAGACGTAGCTTACCTTGCTTGTGCGCGTTACCTATTGAGCCCAAGTGTTCGTGGCAATATCTTCCCGCAGTTTGCGAGCCACAATGCTCATACGGTTTCTGCTATTGCTGTGATGACCGATCATAAAGACTTTGAATTCCAACGCTTACACGGCATGGGTGATTCACTTTATAACCATGCAATGGAAGCTTACCAACAGTCGGTACGTATCTACGCGCCAGTTGGTAGCCATAAAGATCTACTGCCATACCTAGTACGTCGTCTGCTAGAGAACGGTGCAAACAGCTCGTTTGTACACCGATTGGTTGATGCTCGCTGCCCAGTGGCAGAGCTGACTCAACACCCAGTCGATATGCTTCTTGCGTTCGATACGCTGAACAACACTAAGATTCCTCTGCCGCCAGCGGTATTCCCTGAGCGTAAGAACTCTTACGGTGTGAACATTGATATCGAAAGTGAAGCTCATCAATTCGAAGAGCAGGTTAAGTCTTTCCTTAACAATCAATGGACTGCTGGACCTGTGATCAACGGTGAATCTTTTGCCGAAAGCATGATCAAGGCTGATCAGAACGTTGAACAAGTCACGGCACCTTACGATCGTCGTATTAATGTCGGTCAGGTGGCTTTCGCTAACCTTGATCATGTTTCCGCAGCGATCACTGGCGCAGACGCAGCATTTGCTGATTGGAATGCAACTTCGGTTGAAACTAAGGCCGCTGCGCTTGAGAAGCTGGCTGATCTGATGGAAGAGAACCTAGCTGAGCTGGTGGCAATTTGTCATCAAGAAGCGGGTAAGACTATTCACGACAGTATTGATGAAGTGCGTGAAGCGGTCGACTTCTGTCGTTACTACGCAAAGCAAGCTGATAATCTGCAAGGTTTCGAACTAAAAGGTTTTGATGGCCAAACACGAATCGCCTCTCGACAAGGTCGTGGTGTGTTCGTTTGTATCAGCCCTTGGAATTTCCCATTGGCGATCTTCCTTGGCCAAATTACAGCTGCACTAGTCGCGGGTAACACGGTTGTGGCGAAACCTGCAGAGCAAACAAGCTTGATTGCAGCTCGCGCCGTTGAACTGATGAATGAAGCGGGTTTCCCTGCTGGCACGATTCAGTTACTACCAGGTCGCGGTGCTGAGATCGGCAGTGCACTAACCAGCCATGATGCGATTGCAGGCGTTGCCTTTACGGGCTCAACACCAACGGCACAACGTATCAACGTGTCACTGGCAAGTCGCAATGCTAAACCGGTTCCGTTTATCGCGGAAACGGGTGGTCAGAACGCAATGATCGTCGACAGTACCGCACTGCCTGAACAGGTGGTTCGTGATGTAATTCGTTCTGCCTTCGCTTCTGCGGGTCAACGTTGTTCTGCGCTACGTGTGCTTTACATTCAAGAAGACATTGCAGACCGTGTGATTGGATTGATTCACGGTGCAATGGACGAATTGAGTGTTGGCATTCCACATCTTCATAAAACCGATGTTGGCCCTGTTATCGACCAAAACGCGAAACAGAAGTTGTTGGCTCACTTAGAAAACATGACCAATACCCAGAAGAAGGTGGCTCAACTTTCTCTAGGTACGGATTATGAACATGGTGACTTTGTCCCACCAAGTGCGTTTGAAATTGATGACATCAGTTGCTTGAAAGAAGAACAGTTTGGCCCTGTGCTGCACATCGTTCGTTTCAAAGCGAGTGAACTGGCGCAAGTGGTTGATCAAATTAACCAAACTGGTTTTGGTTTAACCATGGGTATCCACAGCCGTAACGAAACAACTTACCGTTGGATCGAAAAACACGTTCGTGTGGGTAACTGCTACATCAACCGTGACCAAGTGGGCGCTGTTGTTGGGGTTCAACCATTTGGTGGTCAAGGCTTGTCGGGTACTGGCCCTAAAGCGGGTGGTCCTCACTACCTATATCGCTTTACTGATGTTCATTTCTCTCAATTACAAGACAAGGCATAAGGAGCAGTATCATGGTTCATCAAGTGACAGGTTTTTCTGATGCTTTGTTAGCGTGGGAACAATGGAATCTTACCGACTTTGATCATAAGAGTGCTCAGGTACTTTCATTCAAATCAGAGATCGAAAGTCAATCTGCGCCTTTGGCGGCAGTGGCAACTTATCATTTAGAGCAAGCGTCTGCGCTGCTTTCTGAGCATCACCTCATGGCGGGTCCTACGGGTGAAACCAATGAGTTGTACGCTGCCGGCCGCGGTGTGGCTTTGGTAATTGTTGATGATTGCGAACAGAAAGTGTCGGCACTGCAAACCGCAACAGCGATGATTACTGCAGCACTATTGGCAGGTAACAGCGTTCAATTGTGCAGTGATGACGTACAGTTCAACACCTTAATTGCTGATGCTGCGAAACAAGCGAATTTGCCAACTAACTTAGTACAGGTTGCCTCCTATGACGCTGCTCAACAGCTGCTGTCTTGCGATGTACGAAGTGCAGGTTATGTGGGTAATTCACAAACGGCACAAGCTATCAATTTGCAGCTTGCTAAGCGTGACGGTGCAATCGTCGGTTTAGTCGCTGAAACGGATCTGACGGCAATGAATGTTACTAATGATCCACACCTATCGCTGCGCTTCATTACCGAACGCACGCGAACTATAAATATAACAGCCGTGGGCGGTAACGCGACCTTGCTCGAACTTGGAAGCGAAGCTCACTAACCTTCAGTAAAATTGGCTCTAATCACTTTTGGTTTTTTCCACTTTTGGATTCATCCCATAGTGCTTTGGAGCCTGAATACCTAACTCAATGCACTCGCTTGCCTTTACGGTGAGTGCCTTGCATTGAATTAGGCATGGAAGGCTTTCTACAAAATGAGGACTATCAAATGATAGAAAACAGTTTTGCAATAACGACGACGTTCATTGCGTATCTAATTATGATGCTAGCGATCGGTGTTATTGCTTACAAACGTACATCTAACTCAACTGACTACTTCCTAGGTGGTCGTTCGTTAGGCCCATGGCCTGCTGCACTTTCTGCTGGTGCATCAGACATGAGTGGTTGGTTGCTACTTGGCCTGCCTGGTTACGCTTACGCTGCTGGCTTTGAAGCATTTTGGCTTGCTGGTGGTCTACTTGTTGGTACTTGGGCAAACTGGTTAATCAGTGCAAAACGTCTACGTACTTACAGCATTACGACTGAATCACTGACGCTGCCTGAGTTCCTATCTCGTCGTTTCAACGATAACTCTAAGCTGATCCAAACAATTTCTGCTTTCTTTATCCTTTTATTCTTCCTTTTCTACACAAGTTCGGGCTTGGTAGCGGGTGGTAAATTGTTTGAAACGGTATTCGGCCTAGATTACACAACGGCAGTAATTATCGGCACGGTATGTGTGGTTTCGTACACCCTGTTTGGCGGTTTCCTAGCGGTATCTTGGACTGACTTGGTTCAAGGTTTACTAATGTCTGCTGCGCTATTGATTGTACCAATCGCGGCAATGAACGGCGGCCTTGGTCAGCTATCTAGCGACCTACACAACATCAACCCAGAGCTACTAACGCTATGGAATGATGCGAAAGGTGAGCCTCTTTCTGCTATCGCGATCATCTCGCTAGCGGCATGGGGTCTAGGTTACTTCGGTCAGCCACATATCCTTGCTCGTTTCAAAGCAACACGTAGCAATAAAGACCTAACAACAGCGCGTCGTATCGCGGTGGTATGGACTGCACTGTCTATGATTGGTGCAATGCTGGTGGGTCTTGTTGGTCTAATCTACGTGACGAACTCTGGCGCACCTAAGCTAGACGATGGCGAGAAGATCTTCATGCTTCTTGTGAACGCGATGTTCCACCCAGTAATCGCAGGTATCCTACTTGCTGCAATCCTAGCGGCAATCATGAGTACTGCGGATTCACAACTTCTTGTTTCTTCATCTGCAATGGCAGAAGACTTGTACAAGCAAGTGCTTAAGAAAGATGCGACGTCTGAAGAGATCGTTCGTGTAGGCCGCTTCGCGGTTATCCTAATCTCTCTGATTGCTCTTGTGTTAGCGATGACGCCAGATAGTTCAGTACTTGGCCTTGTATCTTACGCATGGGCTGGTTTTGGTGCTGCATTCGGTCCAGCTATCGTATTGAGCCTGTACTGGTCTCGTATGAACCGTAACGGCGCTCTAGCGGGTATCGTAGTTGGTGGTGTTACGATTGTACTTTGGAAACAGTTCACAGGCGGTTGGTTCGATGTGTACGAGATCGTACCGGGAATCATCCTATCAACGATTTCTATCGTTGTGGTTAGCTTGATTACTGGCGAGCCAGAAGATGAAGTTAAGAAGCAACATGCTGAGTTCGAGAAGAACCTAGTTGAGCTAGACTAATTTACATTGTAAAGCAGATGTAAATTAGCTAAGAACATTGGCAACAACCAATTGATAAAAACAATAGAGTCACTTCGGTGGCTCTATTTTTTTGACCATTTCCTAATGCTTTCGACCTCGTGCTGGTCTATCTTCAATGACTCCAAACTCTTTTGATGGGCACTTGGCTCCATCATCTCAAACAGCTTGTGTCAGTTGTACATGTCTCTTCATTGCCCCCGCAATTCTCCATGACATGCCCCTAGTGTTCCTTATCAATATTGGTGTTTATTGCTTCGTGCTCGATCAATATGTTTTTTGTGATCATTAAAAGCCGAGTTTTTTATGTGGGTGCGACTTTTGTCTTATTTCAAATTCGGGTGAAGTACTGCCGTTATCGGGTTTTACAATGTAAATCGAAACCGAATGATTAAAGGGGGGGGGTAAATAGAAGAAGGATCTTGATGACGCTTGATATCAAAAAACAAAGGGAAAATTGGCTGTTTTTTGAACTTAGCGCTCACTTTTGTCATTAGCTCGGTGAATTGTTGAACTGAATTGGACATGATGTGTCAATTGTCAGTAACCACTAAAGACCTATAGGACAAAGGTATGCCTGATCTCTATTGCAAAGGATGTAAAAAAACAACACTACATAAGTCTATAATGAAACGTTGTGAATCAGAGCCCGAGACAGCCTCTGGCCGTATGATGCAATGGACCTCAAAGCTATTTAGTGGCAACTTATATTATGATATGGAAACGCAGCACTTTTGCCGAACGTGTAACTGCCGTTGCGAAACAGGAAGTACTGTCCCCCAAGTTGGTTTAGCCTAGCTTATAGTAAGCGCTCACTAACTTAGGGAGAAAACCTCCGCTTTAGGAGGTTTTTGCGTTTCTATGCGGCTTTGAGCGCTGGCTCAGCGTCAATGGCGTCGCCATCAATCCTCACTTCCCATCCATAGTTTGAGTATTCACTTGCTAGTGCTTGAGCAACATCTTTTGATACCGTTACGTGTGTCCATGAACCAATACCGTAAGGCTTGTATGCGAGTTCTTGTGTTTTCATAATTAGAGTTATCCTTTCTCTTTGATAATTCTATTATTCACTTTGACCTATGTCCTTTCTTTCGTTTCTGGCTCAACTTGTTTGTTAATCGGGTCATTTCTATAATAATTTGTTAATAATTAGAGTTTGATTTATAAGAGTTGCTATCGTTGTTTGTTGATTTATATTTAGTGTGAATAGGAATGGTACGTTTAGTTTTCTAAATGTGTGAGCGAAGTTTTCTTCGATTGCTCTTGGTATGGAATATACTGAGCGGAACTTAGAATGTTTAAGGAATGTTATGTCTCAGCATCAACTCGATCGTATCGATAAAGAGATACTAAGAATTCTGCATATGAAAGGGCGTTTGCCTGTCGTTGAGTTGGCAAAGCAGGTCAACTTAACGACTTCACCTTGCTCTGATAGATTGAAGCGATTGGAGAAGGAGGGCTACATCACGGGCTATCATGCTGAGCTTTGTTCAGAAAAGTTGGGACTCGATGTTCAAGTCTTTATCCATATCCGTCTCGACCAGACTAGCTTTTCGATCTTCGACAAATTTGCTCAAGCGGTTGAATTGATGCCTGAGGTGGAAGAGTGTTACTCACTGTCGGGTGACTTTGACACCATGATCAAGGTTCGAGTGAAAGACATGAAGGCGTACCAAGCGTTTATGGCAACAAAGTTAGGTACCTTGCCTGGTGTCATTCAAACACGCAGTGAAGTCGTGATTGAAGAGCATAAAAAGGGTTTCGGTGTGAATCCTGAGTTGTTGGCAACTCTAAAATAGTGGTCTGCTTTCGCCTTACCAAGGTTATTTAGATATAAAAAATGGAAGCCAAAATAAGCTTCCATTTTTGTTGAATGTTAGAGAAAGAGCAACCCGATAGACTTGTCCGGTTTACAACGTAATTGCCGCCGAAATTAAGCCAATCACACCACCGAATACACCCCCCCAAACGACCAGCCAGCCAAGGTGTTTCTTGATCATTGTTTGAACCATCTCTTTAACCAGTTTAGGTGTTAGCTCATTCAAGCGCTGATCAATGATAGCCTCAATGTTCTCTTTGATTTCATCCATCATCGCAGGTGATTCTAGCTCATCTTTGATGGCATTTTTTACGGAATCACTCTTGCTGATTTCAATCACAGATTCCTGCATCTTCTCCACAAATGGCGCTTTCATAGGCTCTAGTGCTTCTGTGCCACCAAACATTGCCAACATGCCACCAAACTGTGAATTCTCGATAACGTGTACTAGCGAGTCGAATGCTGGATTAAAGTCGATCTTCTGAATTACAGGCTCTAGATTGAGCGACTTTCCTGTCATCTCGCTGCTTAGGAAACGGTCGATGTTACTTTCAGTAAAGAACTGTTCCATCATCAGTTGCTTGATGGCAGCCTTGAACTCTTCAAACCGTGCTGGAATAACGCCAGAACCGTATAGACCGGGTACTTTCTCGAACAACATGTGAATCGCAAGCCAGTTGGTGATGGCACCAGAAAATGCGAATAGACCTGCGTAAAGCAAGTATTGGTTTGCTGTCGCATAGCCGCCAGCAAGCAGTGCTAACGCAATAACGTTAGTTAAGACACTTTTGTTCATGGTTGATCTCTAGAAAGAATATTGCGCGCATTTTAAGAAAAAAACGCCAAGAAAAAAACAAAAGGATCGATGAAGTTTATTGGACAGGTAGTAAAGAGGGCCAAATAACAGGCATAAAAAAGGCTAGCCTCCCCCCGAAGTCTAGCCTTATTCCAGAACGCGCAAGCGAGGCGTCTTTGGTATTAATGTCATTATATAATTACGACATAACATTCTGCCACGTGTAATTTACCGCTAATTAACAAATTGGTGTGAATCACGCCGCACTTTTAAAATAGCACAAAAATCAAGCGTTCGTAGCTTGCTCAAGATCATCTGCAATGAAGCCGCCTGTTTGGTGATTCCATAGCTGTGCATAGATGCCATTTTGATTAATTAGTTCTTGATGCGTACCTTCTTCGACGATATTGCCTGCATCAAGCACGATCAGGCGGTCCATCGCAGCAATAGTCGACAGACGGTGTGCAATCGCGATTACCGTTTTGCCTTCCATTAGCTCAATCAAGCTCTCTTGAATGGCCGCTTCTACCTCAGAATCGAGTGCAGAAGTTGCTTCATCGAGAACAAGTAACGGAGCATTTTTCAGAAGAACACGTGAGATAGCGACGCGTTGACGCTGACCACCCGAAAGCTTAACGCCACGTTCACCTACTTGAGCATCATAGCCCACGTTGCCAAATGGGTCGGTAAGCGTTTCGATAAACTCATGCGCGTGCGCTTGTTTGGTAGCTGCGTAAACTTCTTCATCTGATGCTTCAGGTCGACCGTAAAGAATGTTGTCTTTGATCGAACGGTGCAACAGTGAAGTATCTTGGGTCACCATACCGATGTTGCTGCGCAGCGAATCTTGTGTCACTGTTGAGATCTCTTGACCGTCAATCAGGATGCGACCACTCTCTACATCGTGGAACCGCAGCAGTAAGTTAACTAGGGTAGACTTACCTGCACCTGAACGGCCCACTAAGCCCACCTTTTCACCCGGTTTGATGTTGAGGTTTAGGTTGTTAATCACACCCTTATTCTCACCGTAGTTAAAGCTCACGTTGTTGAAATGGATGCCACCTTGTGGAACATCCAAAGGCTTTGCGTCTTTCTTGTCTTCGATAGCGATGGGCTTAGACAGGGTTTTGATACCATCAATCACGGTACCTAGGTTTTCAAAAAGACCACCGATTTCCCACATGATCCATTTCGACATGCCGTTAATACGCAGAGCCAAACTGACCGCAATCGCGATCGCACCCACAGTGATTGCGTTGTCTAACCATAAGTAGATAGAGATACCCGCAATGCTGAACACCAACAGATAGTTAGCGAATTCAACGCAGATGTTGAAGCCGGTTACTAAGCGCATTTGGCGATGGACAGTATCTAAGAAGCCTTCCATACCTTCTTCGGCGTATTCGGTTTCTCTCTTGCTGTGTGAGAACAGTTTCACAGTTGCGATGTTGGTGTAGCTATCAACAATACGACCCGTCATCAGAGAACGAGCATCCGCTTGCTCGGAAGAAACGTCTTTTAGCTTTGGCACGAAGTGCAGTTGGATACCGATGTAAATGAATAGCCAAATCAGCATCGGAGCCATTAAGCGCCAATCTGATTCTGCAAGCATGAACAGCATTGCGGTGAAGTAAACTGTCACATAGACAAACACATCGACCATCTTGGTTACGGTTTCACGTACCGCGAGCGAGGTTTGCATCACTTTGGTAGCGACACGTCCGGCGAAGTCATCTTGATAGAAGGACAGGCTTTGCTTCAAAAGGTAACGGTGCGCTAACCAACGAATCGACATTGGGTAGTTGCCTAGCAAAGTTTGGTGAAGCAAAAGCGAGTAAACACTGATCAAGATTGGCATCACAACTAACAACAGAACACCAAGTCCCATTAATGTGGATTGGTTATCAGCTAAGAAGGTTTCTGGGTTGCTGGTTGACAGCCAATCAACCAGTTGACCCATGTAACCGAACAGCGCGACTTCGATGATCGCGATGGTCATGCTCATTAGGCCGAGCAAGATTAACGGCTTTTCAAAACCACGAGTGTAATGGCGGCAAAATGCCAGTATTCCAGTAGGAGGTTGTATCGGCTCTCCCTTTGGAAAGGCTTCAGTAAAGCCTTCAAATTTTTTGTACATAGATTTCCCTTTATAAACGAATGCATCGATTAGCAACTGCATCGTCTGTGTAGCTTTGTTTTTATAGGTTTGATCTGAAATTTTACAGTCTTAGTTTGAAATTATATAAGTGCCAATTCGTTCTTATAAGCATTAAGTCATTCGATGGATTTTGGTTTAAGCGATGCCGCAGGAAAGGTCCAAAGAGTGTCATTCATGACGCGTATTTTAGAGTGAATCGGACAGGAAAAGTTAAGCTTATTTCAAACGTAATTAGTGGTTATGCAACGATGATAATCCTAACGTTAAATGGATTAAATTGTAACCTAAACTCGCGGCGAGCTAGAGAATGAGTTTCGGATATTTATTCAGCAAGTTCTTAAACGGATATGCAAACTGTTGGTTCTTTCTGATGTGCTGTTATCTTGCAGTAAAAATTACCGAATAAACTGAGTTTTGCAGTAATTGTTTGGGATAAATATTCAAATCATTATTATTTTCAGTGAATATTGTCGTAACAACTTGTTTACAATTCTGAGGTAAATAAAAGATAGGGACGGTTGAGATGTTAAACCTACACAAAAAATCACTTCATATTACTAATGTTCAAAACGCCAATTGCGTTGTTATGGTGCCGCCAAAAGAATTTAAATTTAACGAAGAAACTGCACGTGATAACGAGTTTCAAAACAGAGTCAATCTGACTGAAGCTGAGGTTAAGTTAGAAACGATGGCCGAGTTCAAGACGATGGTCGCTTCGTTGCGTAAAGAAGGTGTGCAAGTTGTAGAGTTTGATTACCCTGAATTAGGCGTAGAAACGCCCGATGCCGTATTCCCAAACAACTGGTTCAGCACTTGTGGTGATGGAAGCTTATTCACTTTCCCTATGGCCTGTGAAAACCGTCAACATGAAGTTAAGCCACATGCTCTTATTGAAGCGCTAGAAGCATCTGGTCGCATTGTTAACCATAGTGAGTCTATGGAGTCGTATGTTGCTCAAGGTTCTTATTTAGAGAGCACGGGTGTTATGGTTATCGATCATATCAATAAGACGATTTATGCGGCGCTTTCTCAGCGTTGCGATCGTGAAGTGTTAGAAGACTATGCGAAGCGTATTGGTTATTCTCGCGTGGTTTCCTTCCAAACGGCATTACCGTCGGGTCAGCCGATTTACCACACCAATGTGATGATGGCGATTGGCGATAACTTCTGCGTGATTTGTGATGAAGTGATTCCAGAATTTGAGCGCCGCTTTGTGGTGAAGTCACTGGCTAAAGACAAGCAGGTTATCTCTATCTCAATCGATCAGATGAACCGATTCTGTGGCAACATTCTGCAACTGGAAACAGTGAATGGCGACAAGGTGATCGCGATGTCTCAATCGGCTTACGATGCATTCTCTCCAGCTCAGTTAGCTCAGCTTTCGACACATGGAAAGTTACTACCGTTTAACGTGAAAACGATCGAAGACATCGGCGGGGGTTCGGTGCGATGCATGTTGGGTGAGGTGTTCTTGCCAACGCGAGTTAATCTCCTGTAGCGAGTATTATAGAAAGTATAACAAGCTACTGACTTCAGTCATGAATCTATGAATACCACTCTCATCGCAGAGTGGTATTTTTTGTTTTGGTCTATCTTTGTATCGGTCTACCAGAAGTAAGAAAATAGAAATAAGAGAACCAGAGCTAGAGAAAAGGGCTAATACACAAAAGCTATGAAGCGTCCTTAAAAGCCCTGTTTTGGATGAACTGAGTTGAGAGCGCGACCACTTCTTTGGAGTAAACAAGCGCGGTGTGATTAAGCTTGAGGGCGCAGGTGTCTGTCGCGCCTCTTAGGTTAGCGTCTTCGAGTGTAACCGTGCCATCCCCTGGATTTCGACCTAATACAATACGTCCAACACCTGCATCGTAGGTGCCCGTAATGACGCCAATTGGCACATCAATGTCGTAGTCACCCAAGCCATCGCTTAAGATTATTTTGCTCGAACCAAATATAAAGCCAAGACCATGATTCGACAGTGTTTTAGCGATAGTCGCGCCATTGTGCGGCGTGCCAGCGGTAATAATGCAGGTGTCTGCAAAGTCGGGTTGGTAAAACTTAAAGTAGTGACGAATGAGCAAGCCACCCAGTGAGTGACCAAAGAAGTAGACTTCATCATATTCATTAAAACGCGCATTAATAAAGCGATTGAGGCGCTTAGCAGCTGAAGGGAAACGCAGCGAGTTGTAGGCAAATTTGTGCGTTGTAAAGCCACGTTTTTTGAAATTTCTATCCAGATACTGCATGATCAACGCAGGCATATATAGACCATGAATTAAAACTATATGTTTGTTTTTATTATTCATTTTTGTCCTCCGTCTGATGGTGTCTCCAGTATATTTAGTCGCAAATCTAAACTCAATAAAACTTGCAGCTAATGGGACACAAAAGACAGAGCGTTCGTTAATCCGATCGCACTCCCCCATACACATCAATGGTTAAGCCACCTTCTTTGGCGTAGGTATTCGGTGTTAATCCGATGGTCTTCTTAAGGTAGCGAATCAGGTGTGGCTGGTCGCTAAATCCAAACTGGTAGGCGACGTCTATCCAATCAATGTCATTAAAATCTCGTTTGTATAAGTATTCGAGCATCGCCTCGAGTTTGTTCATTGATTGGCACTGTTTCAATGTCAGTCCTGTCACCTTGTTAAAGCTTCTTTCTAAGGTGCGTTGTGAGCAAAACAGTTTGTCGCCGAGCTCTGCAATCGGTGTTGTGCCAAGCACTTCTAACACTTTGCGGGTGAGTTCGCTGTGCCTGTCAGTTTTACCTGTCGATAGCCAAGGCAGCAGCAATTTATCCAACTGCTGACAACAAGCTTCAAAGTCGGCTTGAGCGAGCTTAATCAGCGACATTGCTTCGGCATTAGGATTACCTAACAAATTCGCGAGATCGATAGGGTTAACACTGTCTAGGCTGGGGTGCGGGCAGTCTGGAATATTTAATGAGTACAGGGCGCCAACATGGAACTTGATACCCAAATGAATAAACGGCTTTGAGTGATCCAGTTCAATCGCTTTATGGTGTGGCAGCAGTAAATGGCTGCCAACGCCTTGAACGACTTGTTGCTCTATCGTGTAGTGATAAGGCTGGTCGTTTGGAGACAGAATCAAGTGTGCTGAAGGATCTGGGTTGAGCTTGGGAAATTGATGAGTTTCGGCGTCAGGCGTCTTCTCGATCAGCCAATAACAATCAATGTATTGAGCAACAACAGAGGATTTCGGAGACTGTAACCAATTGATCATTCGACATTCTATTTGAGGTTAGCGTTGTAATAACTATATGTGTCTATCGTTGAGGAAGATAGTTTTCTCTTTGCTGAACGCGTAATGACTAACCACAAACAATAAAGCCCATAACCGTTGGATATATAGAGTCACAGTTATGGGCTTCAATTTATGTTGGCTTCACTCGGGCAGCGAGCCAGTCGTTAAAATCGAACCCTAATTAAAATCGAACTGTAGGATTCGGTTTCTCGATGACAAACCAGCGCGAGCGATCGCTTTCTGCGCCCCAATGTTGCTGCTTTCAGTAGAACACATCGCTTCTAAACCTTGGCTGTTGGCGTGCTGTGTTAAAAAGTTCAGCACACGTGTTGCTAACCCTTTGCCACGTTCTGCTTGCGCGACAATCATGCCCAGGTCTGCAAACTGCGTTTGGTGTTCATCGAACTTACGGCACTCTCCCGTAGCGAGAACGCTGTCGCTTTCCCAGTAGCCCCAAAGGTCTTGGCGGGCAATCAAATTACCGTAGTAACCAGTGAGCCACTCTTTAGGCGCGCCAATCGCTGAGGAAGCAAATTCGACTAGCTGATCGAGTTGCTCGTCCGTCGCGAGAGTCATCTCGATATTTTCAATGTTGTTTGCGACGGCTGTTGGACGCTGGCGGAACATCAGTGCGTTGACTTTGAAGGACTCGGTATTGTCCAAGCATAGTGACAGATATTGCGACTCTGCTGTGCTTACGAATGCGCCTTTCACTTCACCAATCACAGAGCTGTTGTTTGCGATGATCAAGGTGAACAAGTCGGCAATGTTCGCGTTGGCTGTTGCTGTTAGGAAAAACTGAAGCAAGTAGCCTTCACCATTCAACACGCAATAACCGACAAGCTTGCCGTTTTCGTAAAAACCAAAATGGTCAGACATTGGTACAAAACCGAAGTGCCACATGCCATCGAGTGGAGCTGTTGACTCAGTAAAGTAAGCCGTTTTAAGTTCGCTTAAGTCGCTAAGTGATGAGATTTTTTTGATGTCTAACATCGCGTTCATTCCTGTTGTTTCAATTCGGTAGAGTGCGTAGCTGCTGTCAGGTTCTCAGGTGCGTCGAACGACGATGAGATACATTGATTAGCTGAGCCACGTTTCAATGACAGCAAGTGTAGGCGAGTAACTGAGATAGGTATTGAACAAAAACGACAGTTTTAGATTAGATAGAAAAGAGTCCATTTTATACATTAATTTGCAACGAGTTTTTGAATCTGGGTGCGTGGAGCTAAAATACTTCTGTATTCTCTTCACTCTTTGTTGAGTAGAACTCGCTCAACTTCTGAATGACTTTATGCTGGCCTTTATTTTTCGCTAAAAAAAAATTGCATAATAATCAGGGGAATCAAGAAAAATCAGCACGTTGACTCTGATTTATAATGGAAAAATATCCCCAAATTATTCAAAAGTTTTCATTACCGACTTAGGTTTGATTCTGTCTACATAGTATAAATACGCATTATTTATCAGTTATGAGAAGCAGGAGTTTTAAACTATGCTCACCAAGACAAGTCATCAATTAACGACACTAAAAGCTGATTTGGCAAAGACAATACAAGAGCTAAACAGCGCAAAACAACCTCTTACTGCGCTCAATCAAAATATTCGATCAGTTGAGCAAGACTTAAAGAGTGCTATCCACCTAAAGAAAAATTATGTTTCAAAGCTTTATGCCTAAGCATCGTTACAAATCGTAGTCTTTCAGACATTTTGGATTAATGAAGAAGCTGTATGGTTACCACAAACGCCCATTCTCAGAAACAACGATGTATCGAGTTAAACCGTTACTAGGTAGGGCGATTGAGCTTAAAAAATTACAATACATAGATGGGGGAATCTTACGTAATAATAGAAGCGTTGAACAAATTTATGGGGTTAGGTATGCCTGAAACTCGTCGTGTTGACTAATAAAAATACTAAGTGGGAGGCTCTGTCTCTAAACTGAATTACGCAACAAAGCTTGTATTCACTGTGTCTGTGGAAAAATCGACTCAAAACTTGCATCGGGCTATGAACCTTTTTGCTATTGAGCTCAAGGGATGTCTTGAGAGATATCCCTTGACCATCAGTTATTTTATCTAGATAAAATTCAATACTACTTAAATGTATTTACGTAGCTATTTATTTTAGAAGAATTGTTCATTGTTACATCTCCAGTCCATGTGAATTCTTTAAAAACCGTCAACCCTGGGTTAACTTTCAATAAACTCTCGATCAGTTTATTGTTTTCCTGATGAATCTTTTTATTATTGTCCATATCACTATTAAGCATTTGATGACAATATATTCCGCAAACTTTTAATGTATCCGTACCTTTATAGCCTTCATAAGTCCTGATGTTTGGTTTTCCTACTACAAGTATTTCGTTATGCTTTCCTTTCGTGTTTTTGATCACATTCCTAGGTGTATCAATTTGGGCATATGTACCACCATCAGGAGTGTATCCCTTTTTACCTTGGCCCTTGAAGTAGTTTTCCGTGAGTGCATATGTATTTTGGGGTTCTCCCGGTTTATTTCCAGCATGATTTTGAAACATCACATCATGTGGGGAAGTTGAAATGACATTTTGAGGTGGTGTAGCAAGTATCAAACCTACATCAGCCCATTGTGATCTTGAGTGGTTTCCCGTCTCCACAACAGAAGTACTGATAACATCCCATGTGGATAATAGCTTTTCAGCATTTTGGGTTAGTAGTGGCGATTCATCTTTAAAGTCGCGAATGGTATGCACTAAAAATTGTTTAGAGTCGATATGCTTTGTGTTAATTAGATTGCGTCCACTTTTTTTAGCGTCAGTGGCTGTCTTAAGTGTCTCTTTTTGAAGTTCCTTCCATTTAGGTAAAGCTGACGCATGACTTTTATCACTCTTTGAGAAAATATTGGAGTTAATGGTTTGACCAAAAATACGCATTATTATCACCATGTTTAAATAAAAACTCAGGTATTGCAGGCACTTATTATGTCAAGATCGCGCCCACAACAGATTAATCATCTTTCACTATTTTTATAGACGCCGACTAATGAATTCTTATGAAAAAAAATTGAAAATATACCTATGAGGGATAAATTGCGGTCTCTGAAAGAGGGCGTTTATGATCGCCTTACTTCTTTTTTCTGTGCTTATTTGACAACTGTGCTAGGTTGCGGTTTCCTCCTAGAAGGCTACGCTTGACGTCAGGGCTAGGCTTTTTTCACCGTAAACCTGTAGCATTAAGGCTTAAATACTGGGTTACTCATTTAGTCTTGGTCTTAATGGAATTAAGATCGTTTTGCTTCGTATGAATAATGAGGACATGACAACGGTACCTGAGCACGCTTAAAAATAGTATTGATGAACCCTTGTAGACCTCTCAGCGACATTGAAAATAAGTCTGGTCATTGGGAGGTATGGTTGAACAAGGTTGTGTCAAATTGTAGTAACGGGGAATGAACTTATATGGGAAGGTTTTCAAGTGTTTAATTACAGCTATGCTCTAATGTAGTTAGTAAGTTTGAAAACAATAACATGACCATGATTAAGACATGTTATTGTTATTGAGTGTTGTTCTATTTAGTGTAATAAATAGTATCGCTTAAGTCATTGATATCTAAAGATAGTGATTTATGTTCTTTCTTAAGTTGGTCGACGATGTCGTTATGAACGTTTTTGTAAGATGAGATCACGTTGAAGGTCATCGGCTTAAGGTGTTTCTTTGTATGGGCTTGGACGCGGTCGTATAAATCTGACTTTTGGAGAGCGCTTTTGTTCGAAGGTACAAAGGGTTTTCCGTGACTCATTGCCTCACCAATTGGTACTACTTCATTGAATGTATGGTATCCACCATAATTCATGAATGCCGCAGCTCCAAGAGTAAGTGGCATTACTTTGTCTGTTTTTCCGTACATGGATTCGCCGGACAATATGGTAGCTGCTAATAGTATGTCACAGGTCCCACCTGATTGTGCACCTGCATATGGTTTACCTTTATAAGAGCTTTCAAGTGCATGCATACCATATGGCTGCCAGCGGTTGATTCCCGTACCATGATGGAGTTTATGACGCGTCATACCATCACTAAGTCCCAGATTTTTATAGCTTTGTGGCATTGATGCCATCTCGCTTTCAGACATCATGTATGGTCTGGTTAAGTCTTGTATAGGAGCGTTCTCACGCGGGATACCATTTATATTCTTGTTGCCGTTGAGTGCGTCTAACAGCTTATGTTGCTCTAAAGAGTTTTCATCGTTTACTTTTTGAACGACTTGGCCGAACCCCAAGCCATACTTTGCGGCATCTTCGTACTTTCCATCCACAGCTTTTAATACGCCGTTTTCATCTCTTATCATTGGCATACGTTCCGATCTGGCTCGAGTTAACGAGTCATCAAATACTTTTGTTCTCGTTTTTTGAGAAAACTCTTTGAATAAAGGGAATACATCTTTACCTAGGATTGAACTGAGAGCGTCGGAATTTTTTCTCTGATTTTTGCTAAAGTCTTTATGATCATTGCCTTCCGGTGGATTTAGTAACTGCCAAACAGTGGTGCCAAATGTACTTATGGCTTTTATCTTGGTAAGCATGCTGGCGTGATTTTTTTCACCTGTAGGGATATTCAATTCGCGGATTAGCCAATTTTTCAGCGGCTCTTTAGACTCTTTTGGTTGGCGACCAATTTGGTCGGAGTTACTGCTCATAGGAGAAAATTGCTTTTCAAACAACTCGGTAAGGGGCATTTCTTTGTTGTTGAACACAACGGTATGGTTCGTTCCGTCGCTAGATATTTTTTTTAAAACATCGGACAAACTCTTCGCATGGTTATCAATTTGAGTTCCGGCAGAAGAAGGTTGATTCAGTATATTCATACTAACTCCCGCCTCAAACATTTTTGCACTTGTTAGAACTTGCTTCTTTGCATCTGAAAGGGAAATCCCTTTAGCAGAGCTTAGTACTCGATTGGTATCTGTATTTTTAAATTCAGATACGTTTGTATTGGTTCGTTGAACGTTTAGCATGGTTAGACCTTCAAGTAGAAATTTAAGTATAACTACGTTAAGGCAAGTATTCCCAGTTCTCCAGTGATAATAGGTTACTAATTACGTGAAAATTAATATTAAAGTATGAATTGAATTTTTTATGATGTTTTTTATATCGTTAATAAATCATGAGTTTTTTTGTTTTCATGTTTTTGCCAGTACGTTCAGGGTTTTGGATGCTTAGCTGTAGAGAGGAGGAGGGGGAACAACAGAGAGGTTATCAGCGAAAAATTATGATATTTAAATGCAATTTTAGAGTGACCCCTTAGTGTCATCTTTTTCTGAATGAAATTGTTTAATTTTATTTGAATTAATCTACTTGGTTGTTGTAATTGTTTGTTTTTTGATTGGTAATGATAGAGCGAATATAAGAGGAGTAATTTATGTTTAAAAGAAATATTTCACTTTTAAGTTCTACATCAGTGATGAGTAATAAAAAAGATGAATCAGAGCCAAAAGTTAAAGTAAGACAAGTCAGTAATACGATGAAGGAAGACTTTCCATTAGCCAAATCTTTCTCTAATCCCATTAGCACAGAAAGAAAACTCAGTATATCGGAGTTCCAGTCCAATCCGGTTCTGAGAGAAGCTCAAGATTCGGACTTATCGTCTCTTAACTATCCAGATCTAAGCCTGCTAAATCAGAATAAAAAAATTGAGCAGAAGCTCGGTAAAATACTTATTGATAGTGACTTAGGTAAACAACTAACACAGAAAGCTATCGATATAGGAAAAGATGGTTTTGGTGTGAATTTCGAACATATTGTGCGAGAAAATAAAGAAAGCATAGTAAAAAAAGCTTATAAAATAGGTGGGGCTAACGAGCTTTTGAAAGGTATTCTGTCACTGGACTCAGTGTTTTTGGCTTTAGAGGATTACTATTTAGATAGTGGTGTTTACGATATTAAAACATTGGCTCAGCAAGCGGCAGATCACGGACTTTCAAAGCGTGAATATTTAAGTGAGGTGAGCTGCGAACTTCACAAAACTGTTGGTGCTGAGCCATTTGGTCCTTACGATTATCTTGGGCGAAAAACAGTAGCCCAAGAGGAATTTAGTGAAGCGATGAAACAGCGACGTTCAAACTATTTTAATACTGTAACTGCTGATAATCGTGCATTTGGTGGAACATCATATCATCAGTGGTATGACGTTAACCCCAACAGAATTGATAAATGGGAAAAGCTACCTAAGAAGTGGCAAGCTAGAGTGATTAAATTATCGGGTGAGTCTGAAGAGAAGGTGAAAGCAAAGTTTGAGACTTCTCCGGAACTGAAAAGTGACTTTCTTCAAGGGATAGGGTTTTATAAAAGCACAAGTGAGTTTACCCATGACCTTATGTTAGATGAAACTGTCGATGGGATTAGGCGTCATGATGCGGGGGAAAATTCAAATATTTTGAGACGTTCTCAGAAAGGAGTCCCTGAGGTAGAACATATGGTGACATTGGCAATAGATAATAACCGACCTTTGATATCAGGCATGAGTGGTCATACAGTTAAGTTCTTGAATGCCTTTGCTAATTTACGTCATTATTACATATCGATAAGAAACAACCAATCAGCGACTGAGAAGCAGCTGATAGCAGCAACTAGAAAACTAGAAAAACTACCTACACTTAATGAAGCAAGAATTATCTGTATGGCGAATCTATTACCTCCTAAAAGTCACCACTCATATTTCGAGATCATGGCTGCGTCAGAGGGGATCTCTGACGGTGAGACAAAGCTACAGTTTAACGATATAGGAGGTTACAGTGATTTGAAAGCAGACGAATTTGGTGACAAAGTTTACAAGCGATTATTTACGAACGAGTGATAGGGGGTGAAATTCCCTGACAGAGTTGTGATTTTTTCATATTTATATCGCTTGTTATTAAAATGGCTGGAGTCGGCGCTATGATTATACCTGCCGTATTTTTCTTAAATAACCCCATGATTTATATTTAAATATATTAATAATTAATGATTCGTTATTTAATGGGTTTTTTTATGTATTCTACAAAAGTTTTAAAATCAACACCTTTTATCTGCCACCAATCAGATAATAAAGTGGATTCCGATTCTAATTTTAAAGTTAAAAGGGTTTATCAAAAAGTGATAGATACCGCTATAAAAAAATGACTAGATAAATCAAAGGCTCCCCTTTCAATGAAAGGCACTACACATTATGAGACTCTTTATAATCATGTCTCTTTTTGCGGAGCTTCAGAGATTAATATTTATTTACAAAATAAAGCTATCGAAACTCAAGATGCTGACTTAATAAAAGCAAAAAAAGAGGAAATCACAGATATTTTTAAGAGGGCAACAAATATAACTTGTTTAATGAACTCCGGGGCGCTTCGTACTTATTTGGCTCGTATAATTGATAGAGATGAAAAGGTTAGAGTACTGAGTAAATCTGACCGAAATGAACTGATAGAGTCCGCCTATGAGCAGTTTGACAAGCAGATCGATCAAGTTATCTCAACTAACAACCTCAAAACACCGACTATTTCTTACATAAAAGAACTTGTAGGTATAATAGTAAAGGATGTATTTGAAAATAAAACAAAAGTGACTTTGGATGAGACGCCTAAGATAAAACTACGAGATAAGACATTAACTCAATTTATGGAACGAGAAATAGAGAAGTTGTATGAACGCCACGGGTTTATCGGAAAGCGAAGTGGACTGAGGTTTTCGGCAGACTTAGAGATGACTAAGTAAAGTGCGTGTGTACTTATCTTATCAAATATGGCATTGAATACGTATAAAGCAGATTTTTCAAGCAATGGGAATGCTTGTAAATGAAGGGCATGTCGAGTTGATATCCTAAATATAAGTGTCCTTCAATCGATGGGCCAACTTCCTGGTTTTCTCATGGTAGTTGGCTCATTGCACTCAAATTACTCAATATGGATATTTCAATGCCTCTTTAAAAATAGCGCTGGTTCCGGTTCTCAAACTCTACTTAATATTCTCACTAAAAACCTTTCCCAAGATTCATTTATCTTGGCTTAATCCTTTATTCCAAGATCGTAACCCCCAAATATAATAATGATACTAGAATCGTTTTCGAGGTTAACTGATAATGACAAACCTAATGGTGCCTTGTAGCTTGCGTCTACATATACGGATATTCAAATGATAAAAAATTAAGCGAATTAGATGTGCGGAATGGAGATGTCAATAAGTAGGGTACTTCGAGATGAGGTATAGCACTTTCATCTGAAACTCGCTATATCCCTAAGAAATAGGGGGCCTACTTTATTGTAAGGTTCTATTTTTAGAAAAACTGCTCACTTAAATAGGTTTCGAGTAAGCAGTTTTAGCACCGTTTAAGTCTAAATCGTGCTATTTACGGTGATTATAGATTCCCCTTTTTTAACAGTGCAAGCTCGGCTTTTAAACGCTGGTTCTCTTCGTTGATGGATTGATAGGTAAATTCTTTAAAGCCCGTAGGTAATCTTTGTTTAAGAAAGTCAGTAATGCTCTCTTCTAGCTTTTCTGGGTTTTGAATTGCTTGGCGAAACTCTGATTCGAGTTTATGGGCCGCTGATTTATCTAGATTAGCTAGAAATCCACTAAAAGTATCGATGTTCTTGAAAGAGCCAGTGACTTGGCTCTGATAATCTTTGCTCAATAAGTCGGTACGAGTTGAATCGTTGATCAGAGCTAAACTAGCTTGTTGAGCTTTAGCGAATACCTCACTTGTTTTTTCGGTCGTTGATGCAACAGATCCATTGTCATAACGCTTTCTTGATGTAATCGATAGCTGTTTCTGCATTTTACTTAGGCCCTCTCTTACCGTTAACCATTGCGAAGGGGATGAATTTGCGTTGCTCATCTCATCACCTTTCGTCATCTCTTCATCTATGTTTACTGGTTGGTAGTTTCCGGCGATGACATCCGATTTCTTAAACATCGAATGGCTGAATAGCGGGGCTGATTCGGTATCTTTGGTATAAGGTTTAATTACATTGAAAAATGACTGGCAGTAGTCTGGCATTTTATCGATGTGAGCCTGCGTCACTTGATCTGCACGCAGATCACCAATGTTATTATTCAGCTGCCCTAGAACATCTAGATCTACTGAATGGATGATAGCCTGGCTAATGAATCTTGCTACTAGGTCTTTATCGTCATTGGTTAAGGTTTGATACTGGCTTAATACGTTCTCTGGCTCTTCGAAGATGAGTTTCTGGCCTTGAGATAATTCTGGGTTACTCTTTACTGGCTGGTTTGTATTGGCCCCCTGATTAAGTGCTTTTAAGCCTTTGGTTCCGCCAAACTGTCGAATCTGCTCGAACATTTTGCTTGAATCTGTGGGAGATGTAGAAGTGGGTATCGCTTTACCGGAAAACGAAGCTGGCGGCGGCGGAGGGGGGGGCGGTGGTGGTGCAGCTTGGGTGGTTTGCTGTTTGTCTTGTAAGCTGTCAATACTAGGTAAACTCTTTCCCGTTTTTAGTGGAACTGTATTTGCTAAATGCTGTGATGTTGATGCTGTTTGAGCCGGTACCGCCATTTCCGTCTTACCGCTGCTTTGTTTTTTTTGTAATCCATTTCGACCACGAAAAGCCTGAATTTCTTTAAGTAGATTCGTTCTCGGCATCTCCATATTCCCTTGAGCCTTGTGACTGTCCATCTTTAATTGTGAAGTTGATTCTGGGCTTTTAGATGTGAGTTGTTGTGCTGATGAATTGGAATCAGTTGTTTGTCTTACGAAGGAAGCTTCTTGTTGATTTAGTAGCCTATCCAGTTGGAGCGTTAATCTTGATATGTCCTCCTTTTTGACCTGAGCTTGGCTGTACAGGCTCGTAATTGTATTGATGAGTTTCATTACGTCTCGCTCAGGCACGGAGCTTATTTGTTTAACGCTAAGAGAGTCATTGCTTTGTCTATTCGGTTGTTTAGAGCTTTCGAGGGTATTGGGTTGTGGTGTTAGATTCAGAATATTAGAACGCATGTTTTAGTACCATAGTTGATAGTCACATCGCTCAATATCTTCTCTACTAGCGGTCAAATCGAGAGATTATTTGTGAAATATTCATCACAAGAATCCATCCCATAAAGTACGAAATATAAGATGGATCTATTTTTAGTTTCCTGTCTGATTAATAGAGTTGAAGTGGTCATTTTTTTTCAAAAATAATCTAGTCTTATCTCTTTGAGAGTCTTGCACTTAGTGATAAAAGTGATAAAAGTGATGAACGCAGCGATGAAGATTAAGAGCGAGTAGAGCGTTTAAAAACGTAACGTTACTTCATGGTCCGAGTGGTTACATTCTGAAGACATAAAAACCTAATCATTAATAATTATAAGTTAATTTTTAACCATAATTGTAATAACACTAAATTGAGACTATATGACTTTACTTCTAGAGATGAGACAGTTCTTTGTATATGAAATTGTATTTGTTGGCTTAGTATATACGGTTGTTTTATTGGTGGTGATGTTGCCATATGTTCGATTTATATCGAAAATTAGTGATCGAAGAGAGAGTTTCGTTTTAGATATGAAAGAAGGGTTGAACAAGAAAGAATTTTTTATTGTCTATCAACCCATTGTCAATGGATATGGCCGAAATATTGAAAGCCTAGAAGCTTTGATTCGTTGGAAGCACCCAACACTAGGTATAATCTCACCAGATGAATTTATCCCTTTGGCTGAAGAAAGAGGAATCATTAATGACCTTACTGACTATGTTTTAGAATTAACCTTGGAAGAATTGCAGCGGTCTAATACACTGTCGATCTTATCTCTTGGTGTGAATATCCCGCCATCATATTTAGGTAGTGTTGAGAGAGTAAAAAAACTCAAGCATTACACAGAACAGTTTAGAAAGCTTGGTATTGGTCTTATTGCTGAAATTACAGAGCGTCAAGCTCTTGAGCCTGAAGGAGTAGCGTCTATCGATCTACTTAGAGATTATGGTCTTAAGTTTGCTGTTGACGATTTTGGTACTGGACATACATCTTTATCAATGATTCAGAATATAGAATTTGACTATTTAAAAATAGATAAATGCTTCATTGATAAAGTAGGTTTGAAAACTACCAATCCTGCCGTGTTAAATATGATCATTGAGTTAGGCGATCGTTTAGGTGTAATTACTGTAGCTGAAGGGGTCGAAACAAAAGAGCAAGCCGACTATTTAATCAGGAGTGGTGTAAATAAACTACAAGGTTATTACTTCTCTAAGCCTTTGCCTTTAAATGAAATTGAAATGATTTCGTCATCTAATTTTTATTCCCAGTCGCCTTCGAAAACAAGTAGACTCGGATTGAAACCACCAGCCCTTAACTCACTTCTAACCTCAGATCTTATCGATAGATAGAAAACTAACAAAGATCATAGGTTGCGATTGACCTTTGGTCCAAACGATAGCCTTAACCGTTTTAATTTGCTTACATGTGGAATTTCACCTTTTACCATCTAAATTCAGGCTTATTTTTCGAGTATATATTAAGCAATATAGGTTCAAATTCATCCCTAATACCTACATGTAAAGTATTTTTAGCCTAGGGGTAGAGAAGGCGTCACTAGGTGAGCGCTATTGGCCTTTAGATAAATTCACAAATATTCAGCGGTGAGTGGTGTGATTTATCTAGTTAGTCTTAAATTTATGATTGTAAGTTTTAAATGAATTTGTTTTTCATAATGATTCAAAATAACCCATTAGCGTTTTTTTAAAGAGTTATTAATATCGAAATCAAATTTATCTTATCTTTTAAACCTATTGCTCGTAGGAGTTGATATGCCCGGCTTAACGATCGAAAACATTCAGCCTTCCGTTATGGAAGATACTTTTAATAATATCGGAGAGGGTTTTCAGGAGATTCTTGACAATCTCGACCGTATTAATGCAGGAGGTCAAACTATCACTGTTCAAGATACGCTCGCTCTGCAACAGTCTGTATTTCACTACAGTATGTATCAAGAAACTGTAACAAAAATTGCTTCTAAGTCAGCAAATGCAATTAATGAAGTGATGAAGGCACAGTAATGAAAAAACTGTGGTGTTTGTTATTGATCATACTGACCGGGTGTAATGAACAGGGCTCAGCCCAAATTGCTAGTTTTGAATCCGCTGATATTGCCAATAAGGTTGTTGTCTTATTAGGCCAACAACAATTACCAGCAACATTAGAGAGAAACAAGGAAAGTTATCTAGTTTACGTGGACAAGCCTAACGAACCTAAGGCGCGAGAATTACTGAGTCAGTTTAATTTCTATTTTCAGCGTGAAGATCTCAACGATTTGCTCGAATCAAAGTTTGCTAGCTTGAGTAAATTAGAGGTAGTAAAAAGCAATTTACTTGAAAGCCGTGAAATCTATAACAAGCTGAGCGTGATTCCTAATGTTTTACGAGCGAGTGTAGTAGTGAGCGGAGAGAAAAACAAACGAGTATCGGTGCTAATCATGAGTTTACAAGAAATGGATTCTAATAAGAAAAGTAATATCGAACGATTTCTTAAAGGATTAGTGGCTGAGCAAGATACATTGACTATAAGTTACTTTGTACAAATGGCGGGTAATGAAAACGTATAAAAAGCGTCATCAGAAGCTGCTGCATTATTGCCTAACTCAACGTTTACTTTGTCCAGCCTCTTTTTCTGTTTTGACTAACTTAACGGACAAGGATAGTCAGCGATGTCTATCAAGTAATCTTGGCGAGGTTAGAAAAGTCGTGGCGACTCTTGGGTTACTAATTGAATACCAAAAGCATCGCCAGAATAGGGAAGGTTGGTCGTTGGTACAAGTTCGAAAATTACTAGGACAGAAGTTGTACCTTTGGTCTGATGCCGTTGGCATTCAGCATATCCCACAAGAATTAAGTAACCAGCAACTCGGCTTAATGATGCTCGCCCAATACGATAACCGCCTGGCTGTGGTGTGGTCGATACGTTTAAGAGTCGATCTCCCATCACAACCCTTAACTATCACGAGCACCTATCGGCTATGTGATGTTGTTAATCAAGTCTTGGCCCCATTATTTGATAAACCGGAAGTAGATTGATGTATTCAAGCAGGATTGAAAAAAAGTGAAAAATAAAAAGATTGAATTTGGAAAAGCGGGAGATGAATTCTTTTCATTGCTCGACGGGAAAATGGTTGAGCATGAGTTGGCCAAATTGCGAAAATCAAAGAAAATCACAACAACTCAATTAAAGTCTGTCTTTGAATTGGGTGTTGAGTTTTATAATAAGTTCCAGTTTAAAGAAGCGGAAATAATATTTTCTGCCTACTGCGCATTAAATCCTTATGACCATCGTGGGCCCGGTTGTTTAGCTGCTATTTATTTGGAAAAGGGGCAGTTCAAAAAAGCTTTGGATGTATTAAGTGTCTTGAAGACATACCCGACTAATGATTTGGATGAAACCATCCTTAATATTTCTCTCTGTCATTACAAGTTGAAAGAATATATTCAGTCGGCTGCAACTCTGATTATCGTTAAATCAGATCACCTTAACGAATTTTATTCACAGCGTTTCGAGTATTTACAGAAACAGTTAAAACCCTATTTGTCTTAATTGCTAATTATGCCGAGGAATGGACAGTGATAACAAGTACCACCAATAGTCTCTCTAATTTAGACCACATTGACGATGAACTCTCTCCAGAGACATTGGCACAATCCGTCGCTCAGATAGAATTAATCAATAAAGCGGAGGCTGAGCTTAATAAAGCCGATGTCAGTATCGCGACCTTGGTAAAACAGCCTGCCAGCGCTGAAACATTAGCCATGATCGCTGCTCAACAAAAGCAAGTGGTCATGGCTATGGTTGGTGGTAACCCTGAACAGGCAATTGCAATGGCATTGGCACAGAGTATTGAGAAATACGGCAAGCAATTGTCGGTTATACAAGGCTGGACCAATGGAGGACTGGCTATGTTTGAGAGTGCGATGGCAGTGATGTTTGACGGTATAAAAACAAGCGGTGAAACATCTGGTTATGCCTTAGAAGATTTATTCCAGCTCGCGATCATGGACTTCATGTCCCACGGTTATGGCCCAGCAATGGACGAGCAGATGAGGCATTTCTTAGAAAGTACTGGATCAGGTTCTCATGGCTATCATGAAAGCTGGGATGGCGCCGCGTTTGCCAATAATTGTCAGAATGTTTTTAACTATATGATGAACAACGCGCCACAAGACAGCCTCTGTCACGATATTTTGATTTACATGAATGACAACTGTGGTGGGGTCTCTGCTTTACAAAGCCAGTACAGAAACAACTTCAACAATACTGGTGGGTTTGTTTGTGATTCTGGATATCCAAGCAGTGCAGGGCTCTCTCCGATGTTACGAATGGCTCTTATGGCTGGCTATCTCACGACCAATCCAAAGGTTGAACAATCGACGATTGAAATGTTTCTTACGGCTCCTATCGGTACATTGGATGTCTTTATTCAAACCAATACTAGTTATGCGTCGGCGATTGATTATATTTTCGAGAATGACGGTTACCAGAATGACCCTGCCCATGATGGCTGGAGAGAAGTGACACAAAATGGACATCAGGTTATCGACTGGGAAGGGCGAGGTCTAGGTTCAGAATATTTTGAGCATATGTACAACGACTTTCCTCCAAGAGAATTAACCGATGAAGACGTTGAAGAGATCAACAGAATCGGTGATCAGGTCAAAATGCTCCAGCAGACCCTCAAATACTGGCTTTCAATATGCCGTGATGAACAAATGGCGATTGCGCGCAATATATAGGTAATACGATGAATGTTAGTAACCTAAGTGGTATTTCGATACCAAATTCTTCTCCAGACAAGACGATAGTTACGCAAGATATTGAAGCTCGACTTGCGGCGATTGATAACGCGCAAGCGAAGTTGAACCAAACCGACACTGCTATCTTGGAGTCCGATATGCAGCCAGCCAGCGCTGAAACATTAGCGATGATCGCTGCTCAACAAAAGCAAGTGGTTGTTACCATGGTCAGTGGTAATCCCGAACAGGCGATTGCTATTGCGCTTGCACAGAGTATAGAGGCGTATGGTAAGCAACTGGAATTGATTCAAGGTTGGACTAATGGTGGCGTTGACATGTTTGAGTCGGCGCTTTGGTTGATGCTAGCAGACTTAGAAGAAGGTGGAATTCAACCTGAAGAGATGGAAGACCTTTTTCAGATTGCCCTTATGGATATCATGATTCACCCAGAACAGTATGGGCTAGAAAGTTGGTATGCCGCAAACAAGACTGATATTAGCCATATTTTGGAGAGCACTGGCAGTGGTAGCCATGGTCTGCATGAGTCCAATTACGATACTCCTGAGAAATTAGCAGCGGTGACCAAGAAACTTTATAAAGGGATCATGGATAACGCGACGATGCCCGAAGGCTCACTGCTGAACCAGGTAATGACTGATTTGGAGGGGGCTGGAGGTTCAGATGCCCTTTATAAACAAATCAATGATAACTACTACGATGATTATGGTTGGTGGGCTAATGGTACATCCGACGACCTGAGCCCGATGTTACGCTTATTTGTTCTCAGTGAAGTGCTGCAAAATAATCCGCAAATGACACAAGAAGAAGTGGAACTCATTTTAACAGGTTCTCTCGATGATATTGATGCTTATATCGCAAGGACGTTTGGTCTTGATCAACTTGGGCAGCCTTATACAGCGCTCACATATTTATGTGCTAATTCGACCTGGCAGGTCCAGGATGGGTACACCTATGGCGACCAAATTGATTGGATGGGAAATGGCATTGATAACAGCGACTTAGTTGCGCTTTATACTCAGTTTCCACCTCGAGAATTAACCGACGAAGAAATCGAGGAAATCAATCGTATCGGCGACCAGGTCAAAATGCTTCAGCAAACTCTCAAATACTGGCTTTCAATATGCCGTGATGAACAAATGGCGATTGCACGCAATATTTGATTGTCTTACAACGCCAGCTAAAGAACAGCATAAAAGGACATGATATTGCTGGGGACATGTCGCTCGTCCATCGAGAGTAGAGCAAGCCTGAGGGATGCTTATTCCCGGCCTAATACATGAAGGGAAAATACATGAGTACATTCATGAATACCATCTCAGCTCCGGCCTATGTCAGTGCTGTAGAGGATCAAAGCAAGAGTGAGCAGAGCACGTCTGCTCAAAGCTCTGCTGTGGAGTCGGCCTCGCCGAACCAGCCACTTCCTGGTAGTTCTGTTTCACTTAGCGCTTTGTGGCGTTTGGTTGAAGCACAGATGAAAGAAGTCGCGAATGCCGTTTCAGGTACGGGCAAAGAAAACTCAGAGGCAAAGAAATCACTGATTGAAGTGCAGAAAGAGTCTCAGATTAGCCAACTGAAAGATCGTGAAAGCCAAATCGAAGAACAGAAAAAAGCAGACAAGAAACAAAGCTTTTGGGGCAAGTTGGGTATGGCGCTTGGTTTTATCGCTGCGATTGTGATTGCACCGTTTAACCCAGTGATGTCGGCAATTATGATTGGAACCATGGTTGCGGCGATTGTTATTCCTAAGATCGCAGATGAAATAATGAAAGCGGCAGGTGTTCCTGAGGAAACTCGGGAAAAAGTTAAAATGGGGTTGGAGATCGGCATTGGTCTTGTCGGTATGCTGCTTAGCTTTAACCCTGCTCAGTTGGTGAAAAACATAGCCAAAACAGCGGCAACTGCGGCAGCAAAAGCTGCCAGTGTGGTTGACCGTGCTGTTGATGCAATGATGAGCTTACGTAGTATTTTAGCCAATATGAACCCAGCTAAATTGGCTGCTCTACTGGGGAAATCTGCCGCAAACGGTGCGACTAAAGCGACTAAGTTATTAGATACCGCAGTTGATGCACTCAAAGCATTTAAAACGACATTGGTTAATACGACCAAACAAGCTCTGCAAAAAGCGGCTGATACGGTGACTAAAGTCATGAATCAAGCACTTGAAGCTCTTAACCAATTGAAAGCGAGTTTTATTAAAGCACTAGACACGGCATCTGATGCTGTTAAATCGGTGGGTACGGCGCTGAAAGAGCAGTTAGCTAGTCTAACCAAAGCGGTCGATAAAGTTTCGTCTGTAATGGACGACTTTGCTGCTAGTGTGAAAAACCTTAACCCAGCCAATATGTTAAATAAGTTGTCCGAAATTACTGACAAAATGTCTGACATGCTCAACACCATAAAGGCCATGCGACCAAGTCAACTTCTCAATAAAGCCAAACAGATGTTGGATGATGTGGTCGAATCACTTAAAGACTTGATGACCAATAGTGAGAAAGCTTCACTTCGAGCTACGCGGGTCAACCAAGTGGTGGAAGTAAGTTCGAATGCGACTTCTGTCGTTAGTACCGGTTATGGTGTGAAATCTGCTGATATCTCGAAAGATTTAGAGGTTGCTCAAGCTAAACAAGAAGAGCTAGAAACTCGCATTCAGCAAATATTAACCATGCTTTCTCAGGCGATGCGCACCGTGACTCATGCGTTTGAGTCTCTTTACAAAACCAACAGTGATCATCGTGAATTTAATGACAAGATGATTTCGATCACTATGTAATCCGGAGAAATAATATGACAACTGTAATGATGAATACAATGCCTTCGGATTTCACATTGAAGGAAGGTAAGAACACAACAAACAGCCCAGAGATCAATGAGAAAGAGTGGAATAGCTTCTCTAGTTCATTAGATAAAGCCAATTCAGGCACTGTTTCGATGAGCGACCTTTTGGCTTTGCTAGCCGAGATTATTGAATCGTCTCAGCGCTTACGTGCTCAGGTGATGCAAAACCGTATTACTGAAGCTGTCGCGACTAGTGATCTAGCTATGAAAATTGCCGGAGATAAGTGTGGTGATGCACAGCGTAAGTTTGGTATTACACTGGTTGCCTCAGTTGCAACGATGGCACTATCCACGGCAGCAACTGTGCGAATGGGGCAAACTAAAACCCTTCAAGATAAACATGTTGTTGATATGACCAATGGCAAGTCAACTTCAGTGAAATCATTAGATTCGAATACCGTTAATGATTTTAGTGCTCGTTTACAAGAGGGGCGTACTGGTAAGTATCGTGCGGTATCTCAAATGAGTGAGATGGGCGGTAGCATGGTAGGCAATGTCAATGAGATGCAGAATGCTGCACAAGTGAGAACTCAAGAAGAGAGCCAAGCCACTAAAGATCTGAAAGAGAAGTTCGATGGTCAACTGGATCAATACATTCAAGACTTAACTCAAGAGGCGGTCAAATTGAATGAAATACTTGATTCCGTGGCCAGAGCGAGTCTGGTAACAAACCGATAAGGAGCAAGAGCGGGCTCGCCCGCTCTTTTTAGCCTATGCGAAGTGTCTCGTTTTCGATGCCACAAAAAGCTGAGCGTGTTTCTGACATCACTCCGACAAAACAAACTCGGGAAGAGAGTCAGACGAAGCGTGTCCGAGATGTTAAGCAAGCTGATAAACGGGCAAAAAAACAGCATCGCCTTTTTCGTATTAGACGTAAGCCGATGACACCTCAGCAGCAGCGGCAATTTTCAAAAATGCTGAACAGTTATCAACTAAAAGCCTTAAGAGATTGGCATGGGTTCACGCAAGGCTTACCCGAAAAACAATCGCTTAACGAGGCGCAGCTATTTATTTTACAGGCTGCCAATCAATGTCAGCATCTTTATCCTTCCTCTATTCGCAAAAAAATGACTCAGTATCTGGAGTCATTAGGTGCGTTGGCCGAGGGAATGGACGCAGACAGTGAAGTACTGCAACAGTTGGTGGCTTATGAGCATTATCTGGAAGGGTTACTTTCAATGTTAGTACTCTGTCGAAAGTATGACGATCGTGAGCGGCGATACCAACAAAAACCACAAAATTTGAATGATTCTAACGGAGATCTTAACGATGACCAGTCCTTCTAGAATTGCCCATTGCGATATCCAAAATAGCGGACTGGATCCTTATGAAATGATCAAAAACAAGTCACAACGACTGAGTTGGAATCGGCTGTCTGATACCGATATCTATCTTGATAAAAAGGCGGTGATTGAGTGGTTTGAACGTTTACGTCACTACTCAGAGCCGACGGTCAAAGCCATTGTTGTTGACGGAGTACTGGAAAATGAATTCCACAATATCACTTTTATTTTACGACTAGTACAGGAGCACGACTTTAGCACTATGACATCTAAAGATACTTATCAATTATTGTATGATTTTGTGTGCCAAACACCTCAAGGAATTAGAGATTGGGTGGATGAAAAGGATTATTTGATGAGCCGCGATGTATTAGCCCTACTTTCTCGAAATCGGTAAAACCTATGAATCATGACATTATATCTTTAAAGCCTTACCGCCAACTTAGCAGTACTGTGGCGGCGCAGATTAATGCGGTCGCGGGGCATTGTTTTGACAACCAAGCCATTCATCTTGATTTTGGTCAACTGGTATTAACCCCGAAATTTGCTGATGAGTTAGTCGAAATAACCCTAACTCATTTAGGTATCGAAGGCACCGGGTATGTGAGAGTCAAAGACATTGAGCGTTTGCTTGGGCTAGAAGTAAAACACCTTGAAAAAGAATATCTTGACTATCTTATGGCAATGAACCTTGCCAAAGAGGGAGTGCAATATGTACGTTTTATTGATAAAGAAAATCAGGTTGCTTTCCCCTCTCTTATGACCTGTATCTTTAAGTGTAGTCGTATCAGAACAACCATGTATCTGGTTGCCGAATTGCTCGATATTGATACTGAATATTTACAGCCTAAACCACAACGTTTACCCGCAGATCTTAAGTTATCGGTTAGCTGGGCTCCATTTGAAACATACTTAAGCTGTGATGAATTAACCACGTTGTCTTCTGAAGATGTGGTTCTGGTGTACCCCAAATAAATGCAATTCACGTTAAATCTAATCGAGCAATTTTTGCTCAATCTCGAGCAAAGTGAACGGACGGTATTTAGTGAGTATCCCGACTATCTTATTTATCCCATTCTGCCGTTTTTTCAACTCGTTCATGTTTGCAATACGGAACAGGTGATTGAACAGCTGAACCAGTTTGAATCGGTATTAGGTGGTTACTTGATACGGGTTGACGGTTACTTAGCCTTTACTTGTCCTGAGTTTAGTGTCCGCGAAGATGATCTTCGTCGTTTGACTCTTCAATTGTTAGAAATAATGAGGTTCTAATATGTTATCCCCCACTTCCTCTGTTGGCCGTCTTGTTGTTGAGCCCTCCTCCAATACCGATGAAAGTCGGCCTGATAGTTTAAGAGGAGATAGGTCTCTGATAGCGTCAGTTAGCCCTCGGCAGACAACTGTGCTTAGTGATGAAAGTCCAGACCGACTAATGGTCGCAACGTCAGCGTTTGCTTCTGATAGTTCAGAAACTGAGGAAAGCGAAGCTGAGGAAAAAATATCCTGTAAAAAAAATAGCAACAATAAAAAAAAGGTCGAGAGGAAATCTAATCGATATCATGACAAGACTAAAGCGAAAGCTCACCTTGGTGCCTGTGTGACAGGAGGCATTGCAATGGGCGTGTTAGCTGGGCCTATTGGTTTGGTGTTTGCTGCGGTTTACATTAATGCTATGTGTGTGACCATGTATGGTGGCAGCCAATTTGTCACTGGAGATAAAAAGGAGAATAAAAAGCCTGAAGAAGAGTTGCCGCAGGAGAACACATCGCCTCATCCGACCGCTAACAGCGATCCTTTAAGGCCAGAACCCGCATCACAACCAGAGCAAGATGATGGTAAAGGTGAGGGAGAGGCCGACCGCAGCTACTATAATAAAGTTAATAGTGATAACATCACCATCAATGGTAACATCTATCTCTACCCTGGTGAGGATTATCAACCCACGCCCAACGCAGAACACACGCCGAAAAATGCAGCGACGCAAACCTCGGAACAAGCTTCAGAAACTTTAGTTCAAGAGCAGGACCTGTCTGTTTTCGTTACTAACATAACCCAAGTACCATCACCGAACATTGAACAGACTGGGCCCCTAGATCAAGCCGTGAAACAAATTTTGGTTGACCCTTCCGCTAACAGTCAACTGTTTCATTGTACATTCAGTGATGGGATGAACGCTTATTTACGTACAGACCCGTACCTTATTACTCCGACTAAGGTAGCGACTCATCAACAGCATATTCACCAACAGCAGGTTGAGACACCTTCTTCACCTCCGACCGGTTTTCTAGGTTGGGTTAAAAACGGAAAAAATGATAGTTGGATACAGACGAATCAGTTTACCCCTGTACAAACCACTGAAGGTCCGATTAGAGGCAAGAATTACGAAGCCGATGCAGGTCTGAACCTCAGCAGTGGTGAGCGCTCGCATAATGCTCCTCCTGTGTCACTTTCGTCAAATCAAGGTAATCAGGATCCTTTGGATGATGACGACTCTACAGCATTAAAGTTTACAACTGAAAAGGTTAGGACGGCTGAGCTGAAATATCGTAACGACGCTCAGCTTTCTACAATTTCATCTCGACCGATGGAAGAGACACATGCGGTAGGTTCTGGAAATTCAGGTTTGAGTGAGCAACATAGTTCAGAAAAACCTGAAAATGAACCAGCGCTTGGCAAGCTGCCAGAAACAGAAAAGCATCATTTATATAAAGAAGAAAATTTTGTTACATCGGATAGGATCTTAACTAGCTTAGATAGTTCTGCGACAACCGGTTTTTTAGGCTGGGTTAAAGGTGAAGATAATAGCGGTTGGAAACAAACGAATCAGTTTACTCCTGTGCAAACCACTGAAGGTCCGATTAGAGGCAAGAACTACGAAGCCGATGCGGGTTCGAGTATCAACAGTAATGAGCGATTACATAACACTCCTTCTGTGTCACTTTCGTCAAATCAAGGCTCTACGCAGCCTTTGAGCGATGACGATTCTATTGAATTACAGTCGACTACTAATGAAGTCAAGGTGGCTGAGTTGATATCTCGCAACGATACCTCGGAGCCTTTGAGTGATGACGACTTTATCGAATTACA
>NZ_JAUJED010000092.1:0-1284 GCF_030442075.1 Vibrio sp. TMPB1044
GGCGCTGGCTTTGGTGAATGGTTTCTTCACGAGCGAGTGGATCACATCATTATGTACACCACTTACGGGTCTGTGTTTCCAGCGTTGCGCTTTGTGACCACTGGGGAGGGTACGTTTAAGTGCTCAGGGTTTTGTTTTGATGTGCGTTTTGGCGCTTAGGGGGTCACATGGCTGTTCGTTCTACAGTATCCGCTGACATATCCATGCACGTGATTTGGGTGAATTCAACCGACTTTGACTCCACCGTAAAGGCCGTCAAGGTTCATGAGATTTTGGTGAATGAGTTTGGGTATACCGACTCTTTAATACTAGAGGAAGGCAACCGAGGGAAGGGGGTAAGTATCAGTGTGTGTGATAACACTACCACCATTAAGCAGATGCGAGAAGACTACACCTACGCGAAGAAAACGGAAAGGATGATAGAAACCACCTCCGAGCATCGCGAGTCGGCAAAGGCTTTACTCTCTTCTCTGTATGACGACTGAAGCCTGCTTATTGTGTAACGTCACAAACACTCATTAGAGAAGGTCATTAGTGTGTCTGGATTTTGTTTCGATATTCTAGCCGTTCGCGACATTCAAACGGGTTGTGTTTTTCGACGAGCAACGCCTTGTTCGGTCCTGTACTAAGTGGTCAACGTTATCGAGTGTGTGAGCACGTTTAGGTTCTTCTATGACAAATATGAGCGCGTCGTCGGAGGAGGAGTCCTTGGTTGAGGGGGATGCGATCCAATCAAGTAAACCGAGAAAAACGCTCGTAACGAGCAGGCATTAATATTGAGTGGCGCAAGTCGAGTAACCAGCAGGGCGCCCTTTGGGTGGGGAAGGGACCTTTCTAACTGGGCGACGTGCTTTGGGTTGAGGTACTGGCTTAGGCTGTCCTTTGGCATGTTGACGCGGCTTCCTTTAAACCGTCCCATTTGAGAACCCTCGCGCTAGGGAGGCTTCGCCGCTGCGCGCCCTTGCGCTACAGAACCTGCAACTGGGTACGGACAGTCAGACGCTCACCAAGACCGAAAGGAAATATCATGTCAGCACGTGTTCAATACTCAAATGTTTCGTTATTCACATCAGAAGAAAAGGGCATCCTTGACCAAGCCGCAAGCATTCTCAAATCCAAACTGTTTATTTTAGAACAAACGCCATTAACCTCGCCTGAATTGGTGAAATCGTTCTGCCAAACGTCCTTGGCCGCTTGTGAGTCTGAAGTGTTTGGGATTATCTTCCTCGATAATCAACATCGAGTGTTGCGCACCAAAGAGATGTTCTACGGTACCGTTAATGC
>NZ_JAUJED010000092.1:1573-10065 GCF_030442075.1 Vibrio sp. TMPB1044
TGACCGACGCATTACCCGTCAACTGACGGATGCGTTGGCATTGGTTGTTATCCGAGTACTGGACCACTTTGTGGTTTCATTTGAGTGTGTGGTGTCTTTTTCTGAGCGAGGCTGGATTTAAAAAAGCGGCTTATGGCCGCTGATTGAAATAGGGTAGGAGACTACCCTTCAACACATTTTTGGACATTTCTGTGCCAGTGGTTTTGCTAAATTAGCAATTCATGAATAACTACAAGTATGGAAAGTCACTAAACTGGTGCCATGCGTGAATAGACCAGTTCAAGGCGCAATGCCCCTCGACCATCATCGAATAATTTACTTAATAAAGTGGCTTCAGGCTTGTTCAACACTCGGGATTTAACATTGGTTGCGCAACGCCTAATCCTTATTTGTTAAGCTAATTTCTGTCGACTACCTTTGCACAACTAAAACCGCTACCCCGAGAAAAGTCGACTGAACCAAAGAACTTAGGTGATTGTACAAACCAAACAGTATCCAAAAATTCCAAAGCTTTTTTATAGCTTTCACAACTTTCTAAAGATCTTTGAGCCATAAAGTCTTTTTCGTGTTTTGGAGGATGTACAAATTTGTCTCCAAACTGCTCAAGACCGATTAGTTTTCTCTCATCCTCGAAATCAATGTTTTTAGAGTGAGCCACTGAGTTCCTGAATGAAACCATATTGGCAATAGTTTCACGGTGAGGCTCAACTAACTCTCTTTCATCAACTCCAAGTCGAGAAAGGAGCCAATCAAATTTACCCTGAATTGTAGCGTTGATAAACTTTTTAAACTCTGCATTTTTTGTAAACACCTCTTTTCCGAAGGTATTTAGCTTTGACTCCATAGCGAAACAATAGAATGTCATAGCTGGGACTAACTTCTTGAAACGATACCCATCTTTTTCAACTTTTGCTTCGTTGTATAAAGCTATGGCGATAGATTCTAAATAACGGTCGTTTACAATCGAGCCTTCTATTTTATTCATTGCTGATATTTCCTCTATTAGCCTAGCCCAATTAAGGGGTGAGCAACGCTACCACCTAACCTAAAGCATTGTATCGTAAACACTAAAATTGAAGTAGAAGCAAAAATGCCAAGCGTTGTGAATCACTCTTAAATTGTTTATATGGCTATTCGATGAACCTACTGAACCACACCTTGAAAGCTTCAACTATTTCCATTAGGTCATCAAATTTATCAATTGTGGTTATGAAAGTGGCGATCACTAACAAAAATGTTAGCAACAACATTCTCTGTTGAATCTTAACCTGAGCTTTTTGTATGAGGCGATTATGCTCTTCATTTTTGATTTGCTCTTTTGTCAACGTGAAGTAGTGAATGCCTTTACCTTTCATTTTAAAAAGAGGGTCATGGTCTCGCTCGTGACTAACTCTGGATATTTCTCCATCTTCAATGGAAGATTCAAGTATCCAATCTAACGACTTGGATAGTTTCCGTGTTAGATCGAAATTAGCAATATGTTTGCCACCTAACAGACCACTAACAATGTCACTTTGACGAAATTGACCTGTTTTTAGGAACGTATCATTACTCATTAAGCTTTCATAGATTTCATACTTTGACTTCAATGGAGTTCTAAGTCTCTTGGTTACACGCCATGAATTGAGCTTGTTTTTTAGTTTTGTGTATGTGAGGTATGGATAGATAAGAAACAAAGCTCGCCAAAGCACAAACTTAATCAATGTTATTTCACTACAATGTTGCTCATCTATACGCCAACCTTTGAAATAATAGATTACGTCAAATCGGGCTCTTTTGAGCGAATGTTCTGAGACAAAGCAATTTTCAGTTAATTCTGGATTAACAAACTTGCATCCTGAGACTAATCCACTTCGGACAACACCATTGTCCTCTGGCATAAATTGGTAAAGAACTTTATCTCTATCTGTTGGGAAAATAACTCTAACTTCATAGAAGTTATACTTTTTAGCTTCGTCTGAAGACAATGAAAATTTCTTTGGACAGATATGCTTAGAGAAGTATTTTAACGCCCAAAATTTTATTATTTCTGAAAACACTGAACCTCCAAGCTCAACTGCCACATAACATTTAAATATCGTGCAGGCACGAATTTACACTTTCAGTACATCCCAAGATCATTATTTAACCAACTGAAAAATAAGGAAAGATCCTGATTTTTAGCCTGAGTTCAATTCCTATCTGGCTCATCTTGGGGCAAAAAGTGTTTCCGGTTTGCTAAACAGCGAAATACGGATTGGCTTATGTATGGTGAACTTGCAAGTACGTGGCCAAATATTTTTTGGCCACTACAATGAGAGGGTTTAAATTGATTCAACTAGTTGTGATTCAATGTTATCTATCTGTTCAGAAACCCACTTTCTTGCAAGAAACAGTTCACTTTGTATTCCTGTGCCTAAGGGCTCCCATTCAGACTCAGATCTTACCATTGCTAACTCTTTCGCCGAACTATAAAGCTGTATTAGCTTCTGACTATTCTCTTCACTATGAACTGAGTTGTAATATTGGCACCATTCTGCAAACAGCCATATCCATAAAGCTACCTTCAAAGCATCATCCCATTTAGACCAATTTGCACTGCTAGCCAATGGCTGTTGAATTATTTGCTTTTGCTTTCTCAGTACTCTTTCAAAGTTTTTGAGACACTTTTTTTGGTGAGCTTTTGAGCTCTGTGTCCATAACCAAGCTGCTATGTTGGTCACTTCGCCTTCGCGGGAGGAATTGAACAAGCGCGAGCTTGTGGAAGTTTTTGGTTCGAGCAAATTAATAAGCTCTTCATGCCAAATCTGACTAGCATCTCCGAATAACACTCTGTCATCTTCGAGTAGAGGGGTAAGAACTTTGCGAGAGATCCAAGGTTCAGCCCAAGACAATTGCTTCATACGCCCTAGCATCGAGTCAATTGTACTTTTTAATTGGGGTAGATCTAACTTATTAGGAAGGCGTTGGTGAAGCTCTTTAACCAATTTATTGAATGACTCCGTGTCTTGTTCAACTTTAGAATTACGATTTATCAACCAGCCAATGAAGATACATTGCTCATGGCTTGGTAAAGTATCAATGATGCACAGATCACATGAAGAGATGACTTGCTTCTCCAGTGCACACCATCCCAGCCACTTCAAAAATTCGTTATTGCTGCGTAAAAGAGCTTTTAATTGAAGATCGTTTGTCTGTCCAAGCTCAATTGTCTGTGACATTTCTCGCAGTATCTGTCCTAGTACAGATAAACGTATACTGTCTTTCTCAATAAAATCTTTGCTTATCTCCTGCACCTGAACATCCACAATCTTAACTAAAGAAGTGGGGTCATATGCCCATAAATATTGAATGCAGAAGTAATCTCCCCAAGTAAGAAGTGACTGTTTGATCCCAAGTGAAAAATGATGAGGTGCTGTTGAACTACTTAGTAATTCAGACAACGTTTGGTGGAAATAACTAGGGGAAATTACAGATAGTTCATGTTTGTTACTTTCATCACTCGCTCTGTTGAATGTTGCATCCAAGATACTGGCAAGTGAATTCAAAAAGCTCGAATTTGATGAGAAATAATCAACATCGTGGCATTTAGAAACTGTACGGGATAAGACCACACCGATCTCCTCCCAGTAAATGCTAAGATCAACCTTAGATAAGTTGGTAGCATCTATAAAGGACTTAAGTCCACGTGGGTCTATAGCGTGAGGGAAGTCATCATGATATAGGCCTTGCTCTCTTAGCTTACTAGTTAATTCATTCCCTTTTAGCCCCTTTAACAGCGGTTCATTGAGCCAATGAGATAAGATATCGCCTATCACATCACTATCAAAGAGCTCATCATTTTTACCTGATTCAACCGCGTGAAACTCACATGTTTTTGAGTTGTAGAGATGGGAGACTTTCTCGTTAGAAGCAGATAGTAAGCTGTTCTTATATTCAACAACCTTATACAACACATCTGTAGGTATCGGAGTAATAAGTAACGGGAAGTTCTCGTTAGCGCTTTGGAAGGAATTTGATAGATGGTAGCCTTTGACAGGAAGCCCATTACCATCTGTCACTAGTATGTATCGATCGTGTAAACTGCCATCACGAACACCGTAGATATTCACGGTTTTTTGCTGCATTAGCTTTTGATTATGGCTACACGCTCGCAATAATGTTTCAAGCCCTTTAGTAGCTGTGTCACCATCTTTCTTATGATTCGTTCTAAAAATCGTATAGTCAGAATTAGGAGCTGAACTCAATAGTATTAGAGCTAATCCAGCGTCTTCAAAATACGGGTCAAAAATCGTAATTGAATTGTCTTGGTTAGTTTGTGCTAGAGATTTAAACCATTCAGTGAACTGAAGTCTACCTTCACCAGAGCTCATACCCCATTTAAGGAAGAAAGCACCGTCTGACTTTTTAGGATGAATGCGGTCAAATGTTTTTCTCAAAGAACGGTTTATCGTAACCCAAGAGTCTGTTTTCCTAGTCGTCACATTGTTTCGCATAGGAGAATTATTATTCTTTATCGATAGTACTTTCGCAACACGGTCTGACATCTGAGGAGTTACTGTTTTCTCTAACCACTCAAACTTGTTAAATTCAGAAGATCCACTGACTATACTTAGTTGAAAATTCATCTCCCTAATAAAATGGGAAGTCCAACGATCACAAAGAATTAGTTCATCTTTTATACTATTTCCACCATAAATGTCCAATGACATCGAGTCGGCAATGGAGTGAAGATCAGTGCTAGTCTCGAAAGTGCATTCATAGTTACCGTCGTCATTTTGGGTAGCTACCTTAAGTGATGAATAGAGAAGCTGCCCATCGTTCTCAATACGTAAATTGAACTGAAAGCGAGTGTATTGACGAATCTGAGTCGGTGTTAGACTAACATGAACTTCGTCTTTATCATTCGACCATCGAACATTCTTTAATGAACTCTCTTGCTCGTTAATTGAAGGGAGAATCATGAGTTCAATGTCACCAAACCGTTGTAGGTCACGGTCCTCAAACTTCAATCCCGTGTCTTGATTTAATTGTTCAATAACCATCGCGGTTAAGTCAGCGTTATAGTCACCTTGAACAACAAATAGTTCTTGCTTATTGCTTTGAACAATAGAAGAACATAGCCCTCCAGCTCCTCCATGAGGGCTAGCAATAGTCCCCATTGGATGAGCATCCTGATTAATCAAATATGCAAGAGGCTTATATATAAGCTCTTCATGACTGAGTTTCACATCACCAAATAGGTCGCCAATCTTGTCCTGCCCAAAGCCCAGTCCACATGCTTCGTTAATGTTTCGAAGGGTATCTCCTGAACAAAGCCTCTCAATAACATTTTTGGCTTTAGCTCCTTTCACATACAAATTAATCTTTTTGACTTGCGCTCGGTAACTGGAGAAGGTCTTAAAGTTTTCATTGTCACTAAATGACCACAAGTTATTGTCAAAGCTGTAAGGTAGCAGTCGTCCATAAATGACTCGGTTGTCAATAAAATCAACACCTTCGATTCGTAATAACCAGAGCTGTAGAGCACATGGGTACTCCTCTGAAAATAACCTTTCGATGCGTTTATCGTTCAAGATAGAGTCAAGTTCGAATGGCATAGAGTCTTGACTTTTGATCATGGTTGTCCATCCCTATGTGGTGACTAAATTGTTAGAATTTAATTTGGAATAATACACGGTATATGTATGTCAAATGTATGAGCACCTTCACGTTACCTCATAATGCTAACGCCTAAAACAATCATCACGGAGTAAGCCGTGGCCAATTTAAGGTACAAGACCACGATGCATTAGCTCACTTTATAGGAGAGCAAACTGGTCGTAAGAAGGTTTGGGCAGATCTGAGCTAGCTGGCACTTTTTAAGAAAAGTGCCGCGAGTAAAACTTCAGGTCGATGAAGCCTCTGGACAGGAATGCATTAGATATAAAGCTCTAACACGATCCCTTTGGTGAGAAAATATATGTTGAAACCTTAGGTGTTGAGTTAGTACATCTTAGGTGTTGAGTTAGTACATCTTAGGTGTTGAGTTAGTACATCTTAGGTGTCTAACATATCCCATTCATCACCTAACACCCAACGTAATGCTGACAATTTTCCATTAATCATGCCCCACTCAAAGTCGCTCCAAGGCCCTACATTGTCATAGGAGTCTTCAACACGTTTTGCAGACTTCATAGCACCTTTAAGGATATCCTCGTGAATGACATTATTGCCATATCGTTCAGTACCCTCAGGAACAACTTCGATTTCGCCATTTTCAATGCCCCACATGCGATTCTGGTGCCTGTTATACCAAACTTTATCGACTAGCTCGTCCATCGCATCGAGGATTTCTCTTAGACCTCTGGTTTCCTCTGTGTAGTCATACTCAAATTCAATACCATCTAAAAAATCCTCGTCAATTTGATTAATTGCTGATGCTAGATTATTAAAATAGAGAACATTCGTATCATTAAAAATATTACCAAAATCAGAATGTGGTTGGCGGTGATCCTTTGCAGAAAAGTCATTGTGATTGTGGGTTATGAAAAAACAGCAAGCTGACTCACTATCTACACCCTGCGAGAACTCATAAAATTGTTCGATGATGACCGCATCTGCTACAGAGTTTTTACTAATGTGAAATGGTGCTCTTTTATCTAAGCCACGCTGAACTGCGGCTACTTTAGATCGTTCACTAATACTGATTTTTTTTGCTGATTCGATGAGCTTTTCAACCCTGTGAATGGTCACATGGTTGGCATCAGTTAACAGTGGCAAACGCGCATTGATGTCATTTAATACATCTATTGTTTCCGCTTGTTTATCGTCTGCAAACTCACTTACTACTGCTTTGACTTGTTTAAATTCTTGGGACAGCCTTTTGGCAGTTTTGTTTGCTACATCTTCCTTGTTCCTCTCGTACTCTTCGACAACTAGGTCGGTAACCACAAGTGTAATCACACCCGATGTAACCAACTCTTCCAGTGCAGAAACCAAAGGAAGGTCATGCTTTTTTGTCGAAATGTCTAAAAGAACACAGGTATCAAGAAAAATATAAAACATAGCACCTCTAATATGATTAATTTCTGCTAATAAAGTATCTTGCTACACAACGAGATCACTGATCTCAATGTTGCCATAAATATTGTGTTTGGCTACGCGCAACTTTAGATGAGACAAGTTTTCATTTTTCCTAACCAGTTCCGTAATAGTAGATTTGTCAAATTCGCTCATACCGTAACCAAAAATGATAGATTCAAATGCATCAAACGGTATTCGTTTGAGGTTGATTTCAGGGTAGCTCTTAAGCATAGGGGAGAGTTCATTAGGTAATTCAGCGCCAAAGTCTGGTTGTACTAATAGCCCTACTTTCTCTTCGCAAAACATAAGAGGGCATACAATTCGAGTTTCATCTTCAGAAGACCATTGTTTAGCTTTCGAATATAGCAGTCGTTCCGAGAACTCAATTACATCAATACCATTGCTACTAAGAGATTGCAGAACTCCTAATGGATTACCTAAATCTGCAACATGGAAGTTTTTCAACGGAGCACCATTCATTCTCATCATACCTTTATAATATGTAAGAGAAGCTCTTTTATCTGGAGTATAACTAACATCTTTCGGGGGGAGTTGGTTGAAAAACGCATGATCCTCATTGAAAGTAACAGCTAGTCCCTTACCTTCACTAGCATAATGTGTCCACATAAGTTCATTTGTGTCAGATTTTGACAGGGATAAAATCCCTAACTGGCAGCTTAATGCCTCAACTAAAAATGAGTTAACTCTTCCAGCCGTTTGAGCCAGTTGCTCCCGATCATAATCTTCCATTGAGTTGAAGCCTTCTTGATCTAGCATATGCGGGGAATGGTCTCCATATCGAGAGCCACACGGTTTTAGGAAGAAGTTTTCTAATTCTTCATTTGATGGGACATAGGAAGGATCTGTTTGCATTTTATCATGTTCTTTTTTTGCCCATGCATAATCCGCTGGTGAAAACTCATTAAAATATGGCCATAGTCTCGCCTCACTTCCTTTATCATTAAGGTATTTAGGCTGAGTCATGCGAAATAAACCGTTTGATATAAATTCTACTCTTGGTGACCAACTATTGGTTCTATTGTCGAAAACCAAACCATAATACTTTACAAGCATTAGTACTCTCCAGTCATGTAAGCCCACCTATGCGGCGCTGAGCTACCTTCCACACACATAATGCGCCATCTTTTATATGCTTGCAATTTACAATCAGTCCGTCACTTGAATCAAAAATTCATGAATTAGAATGCAGTAAAACCATTTAGTGCAACAGAAACCCATTACACACCTTCAGATAACTTTTTATAAGGCAAAGTCACACTAACAGGTGATGAATGAGTATTTACTCTGAATGGTTTTGGGGCATTTTCGTGATAGAAAGTACCGTGAGTAAGTGTGATCACCAAGCGATTCTGTCGTACCTTAACTACCAAGCGACTTTGTCGTTAGCTTAATTACCGAGGGAAATTGACGGTCCTACTTTTTACGTA
>NZ_JAUJED010000093.1:0-358 GCF_030442075.1 Vibrio sp. TMPB1044
AGAATTTGGAGCGATACATCGGGTTCGAACCGATGACCTCAACCTTGGCAAGGTTGCGCTCTACCAACTGAGCTAGTATCGCATTAGTTAATCGCTGCTCTTACCGCCTTGGGCAATAGATAGCGCTTAACTGTAATGTGGTTGCGGGAGCCGGATTTGAACCGACGACCTTCGGGTTATGAGCCCGACGAGCTACCAAACTGCTCCATCCCGCGTCCGGATGCATTATTTAAGTTAATGACTCTGTTCTCTAAAAAGAGAGAATTTGGAGCGATACATCGGGTTCGAACCGATGACCTCAACCTTGGCAAGGTTGCGCTCTACCAACTGAGCTAGTATCGCATTAGTTAATCGCTGC
>NZ_JAUJED010000013.1:0-178376 GCF_030442075.1 Vibrio sp. TMPB1044
CGCTGCTTTATTCAGAGCCTTAGGGTCGTCTGGTGATACAAACGGTTCACTCTTATCGCGGTGAACAGCGCTTCATGCGACTTCACGTCGCACGGACAGAAACAAGTCAGTGGTTTTGCTAAATTAGCGAACGATGGATTATTTCAAGTATGGGAAACATCTTACCCCATTGGTTTATTTATAATTTCAACGATATGTTCCATACTACAGCATTTAACACCTTGTTATGACTTTTCACCTACAGACTCTACTTGGGTATCCAAGATCTTACGCATCATAATGAGAGAAAACTTAACTCCATCTTTCTCAGCCAGCATATCTTTTAAATAGATTTTTTCGTGACCATAACTGTTAGGGAAGTTAATTGTTATGTAAGTCATTTTTTGTTTTTCAGGTTCCCAGAAGCGATACTTCACAGGAGTGGCTTCGCTGTATTTAGTGAGAAAGCGGTCTATAGTTAAACCACTTCTCTGCCAGTTTGCCATAGGCTGATTAATCCAAACATCATCCCAGCGTTCAAATAATGGGAAATGAGCCAGTAAGTTTCTAATAAATTTGAACAGTTGCCCACCAATCTCCGATTCCATTGGTGGACGTTGCGTTTTCATTAGATCTAAAACGTGTCTCAGTGGTTCATAAGAGAGTAACTCCGAATACACTGAAAATGCTGCTGAAACTTTACTAAATCGGTACCAATCATCCCTACACAAAAACTCGTCATCCATGACTTCTTCATACAAATCGTAGAAACGGTTATACGCTTGTTTTAGAAATAGCTCTTCGAATATTGTAGGTTTCATTTGTTTTCCTGTGATCACCCAATAGGTGTAACCCGTTGTTATTCCTATTTTTTCCATGAATCTACGGTTGCATCAGCACGAGCCATGACTTCTTGAGGTGAGATTCCACCTGCGACTGTTAACTCCCATAGCCTAGCTTCAATATCACTTTGAATTTCAACTGACAGATCCGTAAACTTAGTTGTGCGGTTAATAAAGAAGTCACGATCAGTTTGAGAGTAAAGTAAATTCTCTGTTTCTCGCATGGAGTTATGTACTACCCATTTTCGTACATCGTTATATCCCCGAAGCTTTTCAACGAAGTCTTCGGTGACAATTGGAGTACCATCAAGTAAACCGATTAACTGTCCCAAAGTTTTTTTGCTAAATTGATTGAGCTTCGATTCTGCGTTTTTTGCTGATATTCCGTTAAGATTAAGGTGAATAGAACCAACGATATAGAGCTTGATAAGAAAGTCTTCAACATGCTGGAGGTGCCAGATTGCTTCTCCTGTCTTCTGATAGAAGTTGCTCAGCTCTTGAGGTGCTATCTCTCTTCCCATGAATATACTCCATTTGCTACATAATGTATGTGTGTAGTGAGTGAACGAGAAAACCTACGTCCATAAGACGCTTATGGACAAAACTTTGTCAGTTATATTATTAAATTAGGATGTAACGGATAGCTGAGGTACGGGGAAGTCACGCATCAAACATCGGCGCAGCTTTGCTGCGTCCGAGTGTTTTGATTTATTAAGTGATTGGGTTTTATGGGCACTTCGCAGACCAGCGATTATTCAGACCGAGCCCATCTCTACAATAATCACGCGCCTCATTACCACCATAATCGAAGCCACAAGGGCGTTCAAATTTAGTAACGGTATCCGAATGGTAAAATATTAAGCACTCAGAGGATTGCAAATCACTATCAACTTTATACGCAAGGGACGCTATACAGCGCGGATCGCCATTGCATAAGTTGTAGCAATCATCATTGTCAATTTCACTAGCTGTTTCCACACTTTCTCTTTTGGCAATGTACGCATCTTCAAGTTCAAACCATGCAGATGATTTGTTTGTTCTATACACGATACTCAGCGGCCCGTTATTAGGTGTGATGTTACAGGTGGTATATCCATTGGCGCCGTCGTCAAAAAGTTTACTGTCAGTGCCTCTATAGAATTGAGTCAGCGTTCCCGATGGCGCTGTAGCATTCGCTGACGGACAACCATCTGGGTATACAGGTGGCGATAGATTGGCAAACGCATCACAAACATGCTGGTGGTTTAATTCAGCTTCCTTAACCTGTGCTATAGAGCTGGTATCGCGACAATCAAGGGCATTCCAGGCGCCATCAAAGTTTACATCTTCGTCTTGATCATCAACCCTGTTTCCATTGATGTCCCAGCAATTGATACCAGCAAGCCCTGTTGCGCCAGTCGGTCCTGCTGCGCCAATAGTTCCTGTTTTACCGTCGTCGCCTTCTAAGGGACAGCCAGATAGTAATGTCGTAAATGCAATAACCGCAATAATTTTGTATTTTGTATTTTGTATTTTCATGTTCGCTCCGTAATTGAGTAATCAAAAAAGTATAGGACATAAACACTTAACGAATGACATGGACTTCCCCTGCCGAGGAGCTACCACACTTATGTGGTACTTAATGGCTTCGGAGGTACCATGTTTAACTATTCTTATTTCTGCGGTATCGACCTAGCTAAAAAACACTTTAGTCTTCATGCTGTAGACCAAAATGGTAAGGTCATACTTCATAAGTCGGTAACTCGCTCTAAATTACTGACTACAATAGCAAATATGCCACTCATGCGTATAGGCGTTAAGCGTGTGGTGGTGCACATTATTGGGCAAGAACACTCAATAAACTGGGTCACGACGCCCGCATTATGGCTGTTCAATACGTAATTCCTTATTGAACTAAGGGAAAGAACGACCTTAATGATGCCGTTGCTATCTGCGAAGCTGTTCAATTAATTTGGTCTATTACTGCACTGACTAGCTAGTCAGTTCGTTGGGTCTGAGAAGGTTTGGGGCACTTTCGAGCTAGAAAGTACCACGCGTAAGAATTCATATCATAAGGTTTTGTCGGATAGACGACACTCGTTACCGAGTGCCGCCCTCCTAAGAACCGTACGTGCAACTTTCACTGCATACGGCTCAAGCCTCCGCTAAGGCGTATTACGTTACCCAGCAACCTAGATAGCAGTTAAAGCAGGATCAAACCAAGAGTGACGACTTTCCTTTTTCGGCTTCCTCTTTGCCAAGTAATCTTGGTGCTGAGGATCGAACGGTGTCGCCGCACTTCGGATCTTCACATGTCTTTTAATTGGCGTTTTCGCTATTTGAGCCAAGTTGTAGTGACAGTCAATATTGGCGATTTTCTGCCAACCATGAAATTGCCAACCACCACTTCTGTTCATGTAGTATTTGCGCCTTACCCAGTCTTTTGGTTTGGTAGGATGACGTCTTACCGCCCATCGCCACAGCAACCAGAAGATTTGATGACCGAGATAACCGAAAGTACGTTTTGCAACGCAGTGGCGATAATAATTCGCCCAGCCCTTCAGTTTAGGGTTCAATAGTCTGATAAGATCATTGACAGGCATTGTTGCGTGCTTCTTGATGAGTTCACGCAAGTTTCCCAAGAAGGAGAGAACGCTAGTTTTACTCGGTTTGATGAGCAGTTTTCCTTTGTACTTCCTGAGGTTAAAACCTAGAAAATCAAAGCCATCATCTATATGAGTAAGGTGCGTTTTCTCTTCAGAGAGTGCCAACCCTCTTTCTTTTAGAAAATCAATCAGTCGTGGTTTGACTTCGTTAACAAGAACATCTTTTGATGAACCCGTTATCACAAAATCATCCGCATAACCTATAAAGTTAACTCGTTCTCCCGATTTCTTAGCAACTTCTTTTACGAGCTTTTCTAAACCCGCAAGTGTCAGTAACATAAGCGTTGGGGAGATAATTCCGCCTTGCGGAGTTCCTTCCGATGTTCGGTAGAACAAGCCCTTATCGATATAGCCAGAGCCTAACCACTGCTTCAGCATCCTTTTGTCTATTTGAACATTTTCAAGTAGCCATTCATGCCCGATCTTGTCAAAGCAAGCTTTAATGTCACCCTCTAAAACCCAACGACCTGAACGCTTAAGGCACAAGCATTTGAAGCATTGTTGAATCGCATCTGCCGTACTGCGATTAGGGCGAAAACCGTAGCTATTTGGATCTGCTACTGTTTCCGAAATTGGCTCCAAAGCAAGCAGATACAACGCTTGTTGCGCTCTATCTATCATGCATGGAATGCCTAGAGGTCTGAGTTTGCCATTCTTTTTCGGGATGTAGATGCGTCTGAGCGGTTTAGCTCGATAGCCTCTGCGATTCAATTGATCCACTGCGGTCATTCGACGAGCATCCGTATTCCAAATGACACCATCGATTCCAGGAGTGTTACTGCCTTTGTTTTGGGACACTCGCTTCACAGCAAGTAATTTAGCTGATCTCGAGTGCGTTAAGACCCACTGCAAAGCTTTTGCTTTACTGTGTTTTCCCTCTCGGGTTGCTTTTGCAATGCGCATTTGAAGCTTTAACACATGCGACTCTATGACTTTCCAATCAATGGATTGCCATTGAGTGCCATTAGGAGAGGCACTAACTTCTGATGAAGCCATCATTTGCGTTTCTCCTTAAATAAAGTTCTTCAAATCATCTTGCAACGGGAGACCAGTTAGAAGTCAGCTCGCTTTCGCGTCAGATATACATCTGTATCCACTTCATTACAAAGCGGCCTTTGCTTTCTCTAACCTCCTTTACCTGCACACCTATCGGCAATCTTCGCAGACCGCTTTCCCATAGGGAGATATACAGGCTTACCCTGTTCCGTATGTCGCGCAAAATATCAGGTTAGATGCCCACTATAGTGCGGAGAGTACACCGATCACGAAAGAGTATTGTCCAACCTCTTTCCGACTCTCATTGCCATTTTGGCCACAGCGTATTAACCACTTCCGCTGCTTCATCACATAACGCGCCTTACGTGGATTCACTTACGTTCATCATACTGACACCCTAGCACTTACCCAATTTGTGGTTATCAGGAAGAACGTCCTCTCACGATTCAGTTCCCACTCGGTCTAACAACCAAGTTTCGTTACATTGTCGGATTCGCTGCTTTATTCAGAATCCTAGGGTCATCTGGTGATACAGATGGTTCACTCTTATCGTGGTGAACAACGCTTCATACGACTTCAGGTCGCACGGACAAAAACGAGTCAGCTAAACCATTACTCGTAGAATGCTACACACCAAATAATTATAAATTTATGTTATCAGACTTATAATTATTGATAATTTTAAGTTTGGCGATTTCATACCTATACTTCTCCACATCGAAACGAGACACAAACAAATAATTAAATCAGTTTTTGGAGAAAGTTATGAAAATGAATCACGTGGGCATCATGGTTGGCGATATGGACAAAGCTGTAGAGTTCTACACTAAAGCTCTGGGCCTTCGCGTTGTAATGAACAACACTAAAGTAATCGAAGAACGTGAATCTGCAATCGGTCGTATGTGTATTGCAGTGTTTGGTGAAGGTTTCAAAGGCTTCAACATCGCTCACCTAGTGACAACTGATGGTATCGGTGTGGAACTGTTCGAAATGGTTGACCGTGAAGAGCGTCATAACGTTGATTTTTCTCGCCTAGGTATCTTCCACTTCTGTCTGCAACTACCAAAAGAGCAGTTTGAATCTGCAATTAAGCGTGTAGAAGAGTTTGGCGGTAAAGTGCGCATGGATATTCACCGTTACCACCCAGAAGACGAGCTAAAACAAGCGCAGATGGTTTACCTAGAAGACCCGTTTGGTAACTTGTTCGAGTTTTACTCTCACTCTTACGAAGATACCTACGCTTCTGATTACGAGTAATTGTCCTACGTTCTAAATAAACATTTAGTGCCCACTAGAGATTAGCTCTAGTGGGCTTTTTTGTTCTATTGCCTAAATGATTTTGGGGCAAGAATGCGCTGGTTGAACGTCTAATATTAAAACAACCCGAACACATTGTTCTTCCCGTCTTGTTCAAGGCCTCTAATCTGATGGTGCTTTGGTTCTCCACCAAACAATAAAATATACAACTTCCGGTCTTGGTACGTCCCCACTACATAGTGGTCTTTTTGTATGACGTACTCGACAGTTTCGGCTTCCTCATCGGTGCACAGATATTTAATATCAACCAGCTTCACCCATTTCAAACCGATCACATTCTCTGCTTCTATAAATCCACCAAATGGCGCAGTAAAACGATTACCTAACTTCAAAAGCGCATCAATCATCCCTTGGTTCTTCTTACTTATCCCAATTGGACCATCGCTGTTAATTTTGAAATGGCTGTATCCAGAAGTCACATGAATTGATTGGTACATAGCAAAAACCTATTAACTTTCTTAGCACTTTGAGATAGGTGCCCAGCCTGTGCTTTTTGTCCTAAATAAAACATTGTTCTACGTTCCAGCCCAACTTAAACTGTTTTTATATACAGTTATATTAGGCTTTATTATGTCTGTCCGCAATTTAAAAGATGGTTCTACCAAACCTTGGATCTGCGAATGTTACCCAAACGGGCGAACGGGGAAGCGTGTTCGTAAGAAATTTGCGACTAAAGGCGAAGCCAAGGCTTTTGAGCTTCACACAATGAGAGAAATTGACGATAAGCCATGGATGGGTATTAAACCGGATCACCGTAGAATGAGCGAGCTGTTAGACACTTGGTGGAGCATACACGGTCATACGTTGAAATCAGGTAAACAAGCTCGGGAGCTAATAGCCAAAACAATTGAAGGATTAGGTAACCCGATTGCCTATCACCTTAAAGAACGAGACTACTTAGACTATCGTGCAGCACGAATACCTTACCGTGGCAAAAATAAATCTATTGAGATTTCACCAACAACACATAACATGGAATTGATTTACCTAAAGGGGATGTTCAAGAAACTGATTAAGTACAATCAATGGAAATACCCCAATCCGCTTGAAGCTATCGAGACAATCAAAACCAGTGAGAAGAATCTGGCATATCTAACCAAGCCACAAATTGAAGAGTTCTTGGTTAACCTGAAGAATTGCAACCGAGTTATTACAGTCTCGATCCCACAACTTATTGTAATCTCTAAGATTTGCTTGGCCACCGGAGCTCGTATAAGTGAAGCTCTGACTCTTACCCGTTCACAGATATCTGAATTCAAACTGACTTACACCGAGACAAAAGGTAAGAGAAATCGAAGTGTGCCCATCTCACCTGCTTTATATCAAGAGATCTTAGATATCGCGGTGAGCAACCATGAAATTTTCAACACTACTTACAAGGATGCCTGGCGCTACATTAAAAGGGCTCTACCTAGCCACGTTCCGAGTGGACAAGCGACGCATGTTTTACGGCATACTTTTGCTTCGCATTTTATGATGAACAAAGGGGATATTTTGGTGTTACAGCGTATTCTTGGACACACTAAAATTGAGCAGACAATGGCGTATTCCCATTTTGCACCAGAACATTTGATACAAGCGGTACACCTCAACCCATTAGAAAATTAATGGCGACAAAATGGCGACACACACTGTAATCGACCGTTATTTAGCGGTTTTATTCGTAAAAAAGGCGACCGTTTTCACTTTCGCCTTTTGCTATTTAGAGCCTGATTTTATCTATTCCCAATTAAGAATAACCTTGCCAGAAAGCCCACTACGCATAGCATCGAAGCCTGCTTGGAAATCATCAATTTTAAAGTGATGAGTAATGATTGGTGTTAGATCTAGGCCGGATTGAATCAAACTTGCCACTATATACAAAAACAAAAATAACCATTAAATATCAATAGATTAAATTTATTACCAATTAAAAATGGCTACAGAATGGCGATAAAAAAGGCAACAGTTTTACCTGTTGCCTTCTGATATTCAAAACCGGTAGTAACCTACTCCCAGTCTAAAATCACCTTACCAGACATACCAGATCGCATCATGTCGAAGCCTTTCTGGAAGTCGTCCACTTTGTAATGGTGAGTAATAATTGGTGTTAGATCCAGGCCAGATTGAATCAAAGAAGCCATCTTGTACCAAGTTTCGAACATCTCACGACCGTAGATGCCTTTGATAACCAAGCCTTTGAAGATTACTTGGTTCCAGTCTACTGCCATGTCTGATGGTGGAATACCTAGTAGAGAGATCTTACCGCCGTGGTTCATGTTAGTCAGCATACTGTTGAACGCAGATGGGTTACCAGACATTTCTAGACCTACATCGAAGCCTTCAGTCATGCCAAGATCAGACATTACGTCTTCAAGCTTCTCTTCCATCACGTTTACTGCGCGAGTCACACCCATTTGACGAGCAAGGTCTAGGCGGTATTCGTTTACGTCAGTGATTACAACGTGACGAGCACCAACGTGCTTAGCAACAGCTGCAGCCATGATGCCGATTGGGCCAGCACCAGTAATTAGCACATCTTCGCCTACTAGGTCGAAAGAAAGCGCTGTGTGTACTGCGTTGCCAAACGGGTCAAAGATTGATGCTAGATCGTCAGAGATTTCTGCGGGGATCTTAAATGCGTTGAACGCAGGGATCACAAGGAACTCAGAGAACGCACCAGTGCGGTTTACACCAACACCTGTTGTGTTACGACAAAGGTGAGTACGGCCGCCACGACAGTTACGACAGTGACCACATGTGATGTGACCTTCACCAGATACACGATCGCCGATTTCAAAACCACGAACTTCTTGACCGATGCCAACAACTTCACCCACGTATTCGTGACCTACTACCATAGGTACTGGGATTGTGTTTTGTGACCACTCATCCCAGTTGTAGATATGTACGTCTGTACCACAAATTGCGGTTTTCTTAATACGGATAAGAAGATCATTATGACCCATTTCAGGTTTTTCAACCTCGGTCATCCAGATGCCTTCTTCAGGCTTAAGCTTAGAAAGTGCTTTAATTTTCATAATGTTACCTAGTTCATCTCGCCTAACTGTAAGGCGAGAATCAAAAATCTATATGTTCTATTGGGTGTTGCTCTACCTAATTAAAGGATGCCGTGGCACCCCTTTAAAATTAGATGATGCCCATGTCTTTACCAACTTGGATGAACGCATCAATTGCGCGGTCTAGCTGCTCACGAGAGTGTGCAGCAGACATTTGTGTACGGATACGAGCTTGGCCTTTTGGTACTACAGGGAAAGAGAAACCTACAACGTAGATGCCTTTCTCTAGTGCGCGCTCTGCGAATTCAGCCGCAACTTTTGCATCACCAAGCATGATTGGGATGATTGCGTGATCAGCACCGCCCATAGTGAAACCCGCTTCTTCCATGCGAGTACGGAAGTGAGCAGAGTTATCCCATAGTTGAGTGCGTAGGTCGCCAGATTCCGCAAGAAGGTCTAGAACGCGAATAGACGCAGATACGATTGCAGGTGCAACAGAGTTAGAGAATAGGTATGGACGAGAACGCTGACGTAGCCAGTCGATCACTTCTTTCTTACCTGAAGTGTAACCGCCTGAAGCGCCACCCATTGCTTTACCAAGTGTACCAGTGATGATGTCGATACGGTCTACAACGTTGTGGAACTCGTGAGTACCCGCGCCGTTTTCGCCCATGAAGCCAACTGCGTGAGAATCATCAACCATCACTAGTGCGCCGTACTTGTCAGCAAGGTCACAGATAGCAGGAAGGTTAGCGACTACGCCGTCCATTGAGAACACACCGTCAGTTACGATAAGCGTGTGACGAGCGCCCGCATCTTTAGCTGCGATTAGTTGCTGCTCTAGCTCTTCCATGTTGTTGTTCGAGTAACGGAAGCGCATTGCTTTACATAGACGAACACCATCAATGATAGATGCGTGGTTTAGAGCATCAGAAATGATTGCGTCTTCTTTGCCTAGAATCGTTTCGAATAGGCCAGCGTTTGCATCAAAGCAAGATGTGTAAAGGATAGTGTCTTCTTTACCAAGAAACGTAGATAGCTTTTGCTCTAGTTCTTTGTGAGAGTCTTGAGTACCACAGATGAAACGTACTGAAGCCATACCAAAGCCGTGCTGATCCATACCGTCTTTAGCAGCTTCGATAAGTGCTGGGTGGTTAGCAAGACCTAAGTAGTTGTTTGCACAGAAGTTTAGTACTTCTTCACCAGTCGAGATAGAAACCGCTGCTTTTTGTGCAGAAGTAATAATGCGCTCAGACTTGTAAAGACCTTCTTCTTTAACTTCTTCGATTTGAGTTTGAATCTGTTGGTAAAATGCAGAAGACATTGTCTCATTCCTTCCTAGTTATTATTCAGCAGCATCGCGCGCCGCATTATGTAGGGATATAAACGATCTCAACACGATCATTTACACTGTAAAACTTATGCCTATATTCTAGTTGAACATGCCGGATCCGATTATCCCTTTAGTTGGAAAAACATTAATGAATCACAGGCATCAATCATTATTCATCCCAGTGACACAGGGCACATTAACGCCCTTAGCTTTCTCTTTTAAACGCCAAATCTCCTCTAATTTCCCTATAATTTCGCTTTCATATCAAATCTCAATTTTTAATATCAAAACGATATAGTGATCAAAACCGGCTTATCTCATAATGAGCACCAGCAACGCCGCTATACAGATAAGCTTCAAACACATCAATCTATCAGAGCAATCACACTAAGCAATTAATGAAATTGATTCACAAATCAAAGTAAATCGCTCACAATCACTTTACGCTCATCGCCGAAACTCGTGGATACTTATGGTCAACCCTAAACTCATCGCCCTACTTCCAGATCTAGCCTCATTCATTTTAGTGGTAAATGAAGGGAGCTTTACTGCGGCAGCAAAACAGTTAGGGGTGACACCTTCAGCCTTGAGTAAGCTCATCACTCGCTTGGAAAAAGCACTGTCGGTGAAACTGTTTGAACGAACCACTCGTACCCTTATCATCACCCAAGCAGGCCAATTGGTATACGATCAGAGCGTGGTGATGATCAACGCGGCGCAACAAGCCGTTGAGCTTTCAACCTCCGACCATACTGAACCTGCGGGCTCTATAACGGTAGCGGCGCCTGAGGCGTTCTTAAACTCAGTGCTACAGCCTTTTGTTGTTCCATTCTTAAGTCAATATCCAGAGATCCAGCTCAAGTTAAGAGCGGCTGACGGCGACATCGACATATTGCGCCAAGGTATCGACATTGCGTTTCGCCTTACCGATAAGCCCGATGAAAGCTTGGTTTTGAAAGAGCTTGGAAAGACAAACCTCGTGTTATGTGCGAGCCCCTACTATCTGAAAGCCAAAGGAGTTCCAAACCACCCAACAGACCTTTCTGAACATGACTGTTTATACCTTGCAGAGACAGACAAAGACCACATTTGGGACTTCTTGAAAGACGATGAGTTTCACACTGTATCCGTCAGTGGCCGTTACGCAGTTAACCACTCGCAGATGCGACTAAAAGGTGTGAAAGAAGGTCTAGGTGTCGGTATTTTCCATGACTTCGTGATTCAAGATGCATTGGCTGAAGGCTCTGTTGTACAGGTATTGGAAGATTGGACTATCAAGAGTAATTACCATGGTGCTATCGCAATGCAGTTTGCTCAAACCAAGTACATGCCAGCCCGATTGCGTGTATTCATTGATTACGCGATGGAACACTTGGGTGACAAGCTGGCAGGAGAAATAAACTGATACTGAAAGAAATACATAACGCTGCAAGCATTGTGTGAATGATACAGATCCTCTCAAACTGAGAGGATCTGTTTAGATATTGATTAGCTTAACACCATCTTCAGTTTCTCAACGCGTGAAAACAACAACCAATCCAATAGCATTGCTGTCACGATAGTCACACCCGCGAGTGGAAACAGCACTGAAATAACCACGACAGTTACTAAGCCTACTTTCCATAGGCCTTCGTCACCAAACTTAGGTGGCGCTCCAAGCTTGCGTTGGCCAGAAGGTCTGCGCATCCACCACATAACGCCTCCAGTCACTGACACAACAATGAACGCAAAACAGAACAGAGCGTTTAGAAGTTTGTTGATGATGCTGATGTCACCTTGGTGTAGAGAAATACCGACCGCCAGTGTCTTAGCGATAAAATTGTAATCCTGCCATGTCACCTCACCCAGAATACGACCTGAGTATCGGTCTAGATGCGTGGTGCGATCCTGAGTTGGATCGATGATGTCACCGCCCATAGTATTCGCTGTCACTGTGTAAACACCCGTTTCTGAGCGTGGGAAGTTCACCTTGTATTGCGTGAAGCCGAGAGATCGTGCTTTTTCGATGACATCATCAATACCAAAGCTGCTTGCTGCAATCACATGTTGAGAGTGGTCTTCCCCCATCTTAGAGTGAACATGAGGTTCAGGTGCCTCTTCCACGTGGTGTACATGCTCTGCAGGCTTATCTTGAGACAACGGCAGTGGTGTTTGTTCTAAGTTCCACGGCAGTTCTTCTTCTGAACCGTGGTTAAGCGATGCGTGCGTCTTATCAGACAGCGGTATATCATCCCACATTTGAGCAGGGAAAGTGCTCCATGCTTGGACTAACTTGCCGCCCCAGAAGCCCGTCCACGCCAATCCTGAAAGAATAAACAACAGCAGGATAAGCGATAACGTGCCGCCAATATTCGCATGTAGGTCACGCATCAGTACACGTGACCCAGATGACACTCTTAGCTTAAGAAAACCAGCACGGCTAGCGTTGTCTCTCGGTAGCCATAAGTAGATACCGCTGATAAGAAGCAGAATCGATAAGCTAATCGCCACTTCAATAAGGTAATCGCCCCAATCACCGATTAGTAAGGTGCCATGAATATCATTCACGAGTTGATAAAGGCTATCGCTGCGCGGAATCTCTCCGACCACTTCGCCAGTGTATTGATTCACGGTGGCGAAAACGGACGTTCCGTCTTCAAGTGATACTGAAAAACGGTTAGCGAGATTAGGTGCTTTGCTTGGAACAAACTGCGTCACCGAGCCTTGTGGGTATTGCTCCTGCACTGCGGCTAACTGCAGTGAAGCCTTGACGGGTTTACCCGATGCAGCAACTTCAATCGCATCGTGATGGAAAGCCAATTCAATTTCATCATCAAACAACATCACCAAACCAGTAATGCTCAGCATTAACATGAATGGGATAACGAATAGCCCAGCATAGAAGTGCCAGCGCCATGTGAGGAAGTAGAGGAATTTATTGCGGTCTTTCGTTTTTACACTGCTTGCTGACTGCGAATTAGTTTGTGCTTTCGCAGAGGCTTGAGATTCATTTCTCAACATTATTATTTCCTTTGACACGCGCAAACATACCTTCTGAAAAATCAGAAAGTAATCGGAGCATGTTTAACTTTACTTAATACTATATTTTTTAATTGTTTTAATGGGTTAGGTTTAAGCAATATCAAAGGGAGGGCCGCGTGGAACTTGCCTCGTGTAGCGTTCGCTTAGAGCCAAAAAAGCGTAGCTGTCGGAGACAATAGAACTCAGTCGAGTTGTCAGTAGTGTAGTTGGAAGTTCATCTTGGTGAAACGTGGAAAAATGGCTAAACGGACACGGTTTTCCTTTGTGTGTGTTTGGTTCACCTTCTTCAATCTGAACCAGTTCAAAGCCATTGACCGTACATAACGACGCCCATACTCCCGCACTGTTACCATGAGCATTGATAACAGGCATTAATGTCACTAGCACCCAGCTTAATGCTGTAGCAAGTAACATGGAGAAATTGAACGAAGTTCGGCGCATTATTCCTAATCTTTATAAATTTCCCTTATTATGAGGCACTTGTTATATAGGTAAACGTAAAGATTAGCATCAGGTTAAAAAATTGAAGCTAACGCACACTCTATTTAGTTAAAAACTGGTTACAACAGAAACACTAATAAAATATTACACACCTCAGTGCATCAAACTGATTAGAAAAAAGACAATTAAAAACGCCGCTTATATTTTCCCTGAAAAAGGAAATATAAGCGGCGTTTTAGAAGTTGAATTTTGTTATCTACTAACTTGTTTTGGTAACTCTAGCGAACAAGATAGCTATCGGCAGTGATAGATAAGCAAACTCAATTGATTAGCAAATTAACCGAAGATCTTACTCCAAATACTTGGATTACGTTTCTCATGGTACTCTTCACGAAGGCCGTCAATAGTACGAAGTTCTTGCTGTGCCGACGCTAAGTCACCTTGGTCTAGCTTCTGTTCAATGCTATCCAGTGATGCACTGATCTTTTTGAAGCCTTCCATGAAGTTATCTTCTTTCTCTACTGGGTAAACACCCGTTTTCAGCTCTGTTACTAACGTATCTAAACGAACGATAGGCTTTTGCATCTCTTCAATGCTTTGAGCTTCTGCCGCTTGTTTGAATGCAAGCTTCATTTCTTGCATGTTTTTCTTAAGGTCTACATTAGCAAATGCGTTGCCAGACAATACTGAAGCAGCGATTAAACCAGATAAAAGGATTGAGCGAGTTTTCATTGTTTCTCCAAGTGAAGCGGTCTCTTTGAAGTTAGAGCCATCATTACTGTGGCACTTCGACTTTATTATTTTCCGGCTAGTGTATACAAAAATCCGTCACGCACAAAAATTGATTGTGTCGAAATGCAAACTAGCTAACTAATAACAGACGATCAATCACTCAAACCCCGAAAACTCAACGATAGATTCACGCCCACGTATAGCTAAAAATTCTAAGAATTGCTGTGGTGAATGAGTGATCACTTTACTCGAATCTACACCCACTTCATCTAACAATGCAGCGACCAAGTCCAAGCCACCGACATCTAAACAGAAATGCGCGTCGCTGCCTGTAGTAATAAACGCACCCTTCGCTTTCGCTATTCTTGCAATCTCATAACAGCGGTCAACGCTGCCAACTCGGCTATTACCTTTAAGTGTGGTGTTATTGATTTCAATCGCTACGTTATGCTCAACTGCGCATTGAATGACAGTTTCAAAATCGAAATCAAAATTAGGATTCCCTAGATGACCAAGCGCATCAATTCGCCCGCCCTTAATCACGTTCACGAGAGCCTCTGTATGCGTTGCGACATCCGATGGGCGAAAAACGGGCTCGTGGAAGCTTGCAATCACCCAATCCAAGTTCTTATCTACACTCGGATGGATATCGATTTCTCCTTGAGTGTTCATGATATTCGACTCAACACCACGGATGATGGCAACCTCTTCGATAAAACGAGGAAGGACACGTTGGTTGCTGAAGAACCAATAGTGTGGAGCACCAGGCATTGATTCTGAATGGTCGGTGGTACAAAACATGGCTAAACCATTTTGCTTTGCCGACTTGGCATTTTCGATCAATGTGCTGTAAGCATGACCACTTGCGTATGTATGAGTGTGAGTATCTACTTTGAGTTCCATGAATCAATGCCCTCTTCGCTTGGTCAAAAAACGTTTTTCAGAAAGTGACTCTGAACTTCTTTCTGGAAAGGAGTGTCTGCATCTTTTTCTGAAAAGAAATACCTAATGGCAGCAATGCGACCAGTTTATCAGCTGAAAGTGACAATTAGCACCCAAACATAAAGGTTTATTATTCATTCCTTTAGACAACTCAAAATAACGCGGAGAGCCCGAACTTATCCGCAATGAACTCAGTAATTACGCCAATTTTTTGCAACCTACCCAAGTTCGTCAATACTTAAACCAGTCACCAAACTGGAGTGTTAGATGAGAAGAAGACGATATCCGCTGAGTATCCACATCACTAGCCTTTTCTTAATTTTGACAACACTTGTCGGTGCAGTGCTGATTTCGATAAGTTATCGGCACTCTCAAGAACTGCTTTTAGGCACCGTGCGCGAAGTCAGTAATGAACATCGCGATAAGCTGGAATCGGTATTTAAACAAGCTATTGCCCCAGTCATCACAACCTTAAACGTGATGGCAGTAAGCCCGTTTGTTACTCATCAAACCTCCTCCGTCGAAAAAGAATCTTGGCTTGCTTCGGTCGATATCATCTTCAAACAAAATACCAATTTAGTCGCTCTGTTCTATGGCTCTGAAGATGGTAATTTTAGAATCTTTCGGCCTCTGAGTTCCATTAAACAGAGAGCCGACAACAACGCTCCCGCCAAAGCGACAATGATGGTCAGCAGCACCAACCTAGATGGTGAAAACTTTATTAGCTTTCTCGATGGCGCACACCAAGTGATCAGTACCCGACAAGACGAGAGTAAGTTCAACCCTACGACTCGACCTTGGTTTCGTAATGCAAAGCCTGACGGCTCAATACAACTTTCTGAGCCCTACCTGTTCTATTTCCTGCAAACCAATGGCATTACGCTTTCTAGACGTTCTTTGGATGGCAAGCATGTCGTTGGTGCCGACTTCACGTTGAAATCTCTCTCTTCCCAGATCAGTGAATTGGCCTACTCTCCGCAAACTCGACTCGCCTTGTTCGACCAACATTTTAATCTTCTCGGTCAGCATCAACTTGATCTATCAATTCCCAAGCTTACCTCCCAGCCTAATGACACAAGTGAAATTGAGAAAACGAATAACCAAGCGACGGGAAAACTCTCTGGTAGTGAGCAAGACCTAAGCTTCTTTAATGTGCCCAAACGTGAACAGATGGAAGCATTGAAAGCTTCCGTCATAGCGCCGCTTATCTCTGATGAAGAGAAGTTTAACCTCAACCTAAAAAACGTTGAATACAACTTAAACACTTGGGCATTAACGCTAACGCCGGTTCAACTCACTCAAAACGTCACCTTATACTTGGCAGAAGCGACGCCACACAATGAGCTGCTCGCTGATCTTATCTCAATGCGAGACAAGCAAGTTGCGGTCGCGATTGGGATGTTGTTCATCTGCTTCGCTATCGTATGGTTTGTTGCTAATCGACTGTCTCAGCCGCTTAATACGCTGATGCAACTCACCGACAACATCGCTCGATTTGACTTCAGGCGTACTCATTATCCCAAAAGCATGATTCAAGAAGTGGCTAACCTCGCCCATTCGATTGAGCTGATGGAACACACGCTTCATGACCTGATAACACTACTTCGAGACACTGCAGGTAATCAGGAATTTTCGATCTTAGCCAAGAATATTGCTCACCAAAGCTATTTAATTACCAAAGCAGAAACCATCGTCCTTTTCACCCAATCAAAAGAGAAAGACGTGTTTGATACTGCAGCTAACCTCGCCATTATTCCCTTTAAAGCCGACATTAATGACTTCATCAAACATACCCCTTGGTTGTTGTGCCAACTTAAATCTGGGGAAACCATCCACTTAAACCGAGAAGACAATGTTCTCAACTATTACCAAGACTCAATCTTCAATTCAGATCTGTACCTGTTTCCACTATTAAACCGTGAGAAGTTGTTGGTGGGTATCGTCGCAATTGGCTATGAAAGACCGATTACCAAGATGCAGGCAGACAAGCACGCCTTCTTACGAGAACTGCTCAGCTTTGCGGAAATAGCCAAAGATAACATTGACCAAATGCAGCAACAGAAAGACATGCTGAATGCCTTTATCGAATTGATTGCATCAGCGATTGATACCAAATCACCTTACACGGGCGGGCACTGCCAACGAGTGCCTGAACTGACCAAATGGCTGACTCAAGCAACCATTGATGATGACCGTTATTACCCGAAATTCTCATTGGATAGTAAACAGTGGGAAGAGTTAATGCTCGCCGCTTGGCTTCATGACTGCGGCAAGGTAACCACACCTGAGTATGTCGTAGACAAAGCTACAAAACTTGAAACCATTTACGACCGAATCCACGAAGTGCGAATGCGTTTCGAACTGTTAAAACAACAGGCTGAAACCGACTATTGGAAAGCCATAGCGAACGGAGCGCTTCAAGAGGATCAGCTTAAGACCCTCGAACAAAGCTTGTCAGAATTGGATGAAGAATTTGCCTTCGTTGCTGAGTGCAACCTTGGTGGAGAGTCGATGACGGACGAACAACTAGAACGCTTAGACCGAATAGCCAAGCGCCAATGGAAACGAACACTCGACGATCAGCTAGGGTTATCTTGGTCTGAAAAAGAGAGATTCAATGAACAACAAGACACGACAGAGGAGAGTGAAGCTGAGCCAGCAAGAAAAGACCAAATACTACCGGTGATGGAACCGCTACTTGCCGATAAGCCTGAGCATAAAATACCGTGGGACAATGGCTTTAGCCCTGCTGATGTATGGCAAGAAGCGTTTGTGCTTAAGCCAGGAGAGGTCAAATACAACCAAGGTGAACTGCACAACTTGAAAGTTCGTCGTGGCACGTTAAACGATGAAGAACGTTTCATGATCAACGATCATATTATTCAAACCTTCACCATGCTTAACAAGCTGCCTTATCCGCCTTACCTCCAGAATATTCCGGATATTGCTAGCGGACACCACGAACGTATCGATGGTAAGGGTTACCCGAGAGGCTTAAACGAAGACCAGTTACCTCTGCCGTCCAGAGCGATGGCCATTGCCGATGTATTCGAAGCGCTCACCTCTAGTGATCGCCCGTATAAGAAAGGCAAACTCCTAAGCGAATCACTCAACATCATGACCGACATGGCCACCAGCGGTCATATCGATCCCAAGCTGTATTTGCTGTTCTTAGAAAACAAAATCTACGACAAATACGCTGAGCGATTCCTAGAGACTAAGCAGCGTTGTGAGATTGAACCAAACCAACACATCGACCGAGTAAAAGAGCACATACGCTCATTATTTTAATCTTAATATCTCGCTTTTAGCTACGATTCACTCACTTGGGGTATTAATCAGCCCCCACTTGTTTGTGAAAGATGACATCAGTCATGGCATGCTGGTTGAGCTTGGCGAGCCAGTCGCTAACCCACACCAAGATTTCTACTTTGTTTGCCCAAAAAACAAATTAAAACAAGAAAGTGTGCTAAAACTGAGAACATGGTTGAGGCATGAATTCACGCGCTCAGAGACAACACGGAGCAATGACATTCAAGAACAAGACCGAACTATCAATCAATAAGCGAGTAACAACTCAGCAAGCTTACAAGAGGCCATTATGATTATTACCACCACACAATCAATCGAAGGCAAGCGCATTGTCGATTACAAAGGGGTTATTGCTGGAGAAGCTATCCTAGGGGTTAACGTTTTCAAAGATATGTTTTCGGGGATTCGTGACTTTGTGGGTGGACGTTCTGGCACTTACGAGAAGGAATTGGAAAAAGCACGTAACTACGCATTCAAAGAGTTAGAACAGAAAGCGATTGAAGCAGGTGCTAACGCGGTGGTCGGTGTTGATATCGATTATGAAGTGCTTGGCACAGGTAACGGCATGCTAATGGTGTCTGCCAGCGGTACTGCGGTGGTAGTTGCTTAACTAAGTAATAAAAAGACAAATAGCCAAAAGCCAAGCTGCTAAAACAGTCGAGTAAATAACTTGTCTGCTATTCCCCTTCCCATTAAGCGGGAAGGGAAAATCAACGGTCATTAGCTATCGGCTATATGTGTAATGGCCACCATAAATCAGCTTGCACTGCTCTGTTGATCTGTAATCAAACCATCAAATGAAGCAATTCGGGTAAGGAACTCTTTCTTATTTTGAGGAAGAATAGAACTCGCCATTGGAAGGTTCGCTTTCATCGAATCCACAGCTTTTCCACGCACCAGTACTTCAAAATGCAAATGCGGCCCGGTTACGCGACCAGTCGTGCCAGACAACGCAATTTTTTGACCTCGCTTAATCTGTTGGCCTTTCTTAACCAAGAAACGGCTCAAGTGTAAATAACGTGTCTTATAAACGCTGTTGTGTTCAATCACCAAGTATTTCCCTGCGTACGGGTGGTCACGAAGTGCCACCACACGACCATCACCTGTTGAGTAGATAGGTGAGCCCACAGGGGTCGCAAAATCGGTACCATTGTGCGGTGAGATTCGCCCAGTTACAGGGTGTCTTCGTGTCGGATTGAACGAAGAAGTGATTCTTCGGAATTTTCTGTCGACCGGGTATCGATCAAAGGCTTGCTCTAGACTATTTCCCTCTCTGTCGTAGAAGCGCCCATCAGGTGCTAGAAAAGCCGCCACTTCTCGGTTTCTCAACTTAATGGAGATCCCTTGAACTTCCGTTTTTCCTGTAAGGTGATCGTCTGTGTACTGCTCATTAACCAGCACATTAAAGCTATCACCGGCTCTGAGTTCTCTAGCGAAGTTGACTTTGTCTTTTAGTGTGCGGGTGATATTGGCTATCTGGTTAGTAGTTAACCCCGCTTTATAGGCTGACGTTGAAAAGCTGCCATGAACGCTGCCCTTATAAAGCTTTTCCTTCCATTCACCAGGAATTTCATGGAATTGGTAGTTAAAACTTCCATCATCATTTTTCGTAAAGACAGCTTGTTCTACGAGGCTTTCATGGAAAATCAGCTCAACGAGTTGCTTAGAGTCACTATCCAACAGCAACTCTAGATGATCACCAGGCTTTATTGTGTCGAGTTTCAAAGACTCCAGATCCGCCTCCATTACCTTTTGAACCGTTCCATAGGGCAGTTTCCATGACAAAAATATATTGCTTAGCGTGTCACCAACTTTCACAAAATAATGAACTTTGACCAAAGAGTTGGGAGTCGGTTGCAAATCGACACCTCCCTCATCATTCGCTTGAGAACCTTGATAAGGTGTGATTTTGATAGAGATTTCTGGTTCTGGTTCTGGTTCGGAGTGAAAAGAGAGCAAAGAAGCAAGGAAAAATGCACTGATAGCAATAACGATCAGGCCAATACGGAGGAACTTCATAAAATACTTAGCGGTTATAACGAGGAACTTAAAAAGTGTTATAACATAACAATTCAATCAAGAAAATAAATGGAATGTAAGAAACCATAGCGCGATAGGTGTGAAAGTATGGCGAGCGTGCAAAGCCCGCCACCTTAGTTAACACAGATCTTTACCTCACATTACTCTTCACGAAGTGCTTCGAAGCGTTCTAAGCCGCGCAGCATTTCAAAGTCAGGTTCATCAGCCAATAGCTCTCTCATTGAGCCACTTGCTTCAACCGAGCGCTCTAAGTCATCGATCGCTTGACCTTCAGCACCTAACCTTGCGTAAGCACAAGCACGTTGATACAAGGCGTGAGCGTTTTGATCGTCCACTTCCAACACGCGATTACATAAGCTCATCGCCCAGTGGTATTCCTGCATGTCCATTGCGGCATCGGCTTTGTAAGTTAGTGCTTCCAAATCACCCGGGCGAACTTTTAAGATCTCATCGTAGATTTCAATTTTTTGCTCGGCAGTTTGAGCATTCTGAGCCCTCAACCATAAATTATGAATTTCATTGATGATTTCGATTTCTCGGTTGTTCTCAGAGATGATTCGAGTCTTACGCTTAAGATCCCTTTCAAGAAGGTTAAACTTCTTCTCATAATCTTGGGCAATGTCGTTGAGTCGTCGGTCAGCCATCTCTTTGGTGGTGTGTTTCAATTCTTTGAGTGATTGCCAACCCACCAATGCAATAAGAGAAGCTACACCAGCAATAATGTAGAAGAAATACGTCACGGTCACATTGGCATAGTTCAACGATTTATCCGCTACTGCCAATTCACGATCTGTCATCTGAATGGTGAGACGCCTTTCAAGATCCTGCTGTTCCATTCGTAGTTGCTTCAACTCATCCAAGATATAGCGTTCCATCAGCGGTCTATCCAAATATTCCTGTTCAGAGTATTTATCCTCTTCGCTTGCAAAACTCATCGAGCTGAACACCGAGATAACTACAATCAATAAGATTCGAAGCATTATACATTCCTTATATATTTCATCTTTAAGCTAACTGTATCTTGTAATAGGTATACAAGCCAGGAAGTCGACAAACTTGGCTTGTCCGCATTGGAATTAACACTCTAAAACATCATTGATAATTATAAAACACCTGAAGCAACATCATTAATTTCTAAATTATAAAAATACCGCGTAATACTGTTCTATATAATTAATTCGCGATGCGAATATACAAAGAGTTGATTTATTGCATCGAGATGAATTTTATATTAATAACGATCAGAACGAGGTTAATTTGAATAATCCACGATACGATTTAGTAAGCCGTGTACTGCACTGGGTAATGGCTTCTGTAATCATCTATGCAACAATTGCAGGGTATGTGATGCACTATGTTACCAGTCATCCAGAGCTGTTTTCTTTTCTGTCGGTACTCAATATGTCATTGGCGACAGTGGCAACACCATTGTTCGTGGTTCGTTATGTCTGGAGTCACTTCCGGTCATCGCCAACCATGCCAACTTCTGTGCCTGAAGGGCAAAAATGTGTAGCGAAGCTTGCACACTCTTTGATGTACCTTACGATGTTTATGGTCTTCAGTACTGGTTACTTAATGCTAAAAGAACCGTACTCTTTATTTTGGCTAGTGAGCGTAAATAATCTAATTACTGACTCTGCAATCAATGGCTTCTTTTTTTATTTACATCGTGCCAGTTGTATTACCCTAGCCTGTTTAATTGTGCTGCATGTCAGCGCTGCACTTAAACACCACTTTGTCTCTAGGAACTATGTTTTGAAGATGATGCTTTAGGTATTAGGGGCGAGCTTTAAGCACTAAAAGTGTTGTCCAAAGTATTCGAGGCGACCATATAACATTAAGAAACTTAATGTTGTTTGCACAAACAAAAAAGCCATAACATGTTCGCTATGGCTTTCTTATTTCAATTCGCTTACTTGGCTTGGGTATCAAGCATCACTTGCCAGTATTCACATTTTGCCAAGAACTCTTTTAAATAAAGTTCTGGGTTAGCAAGCTTCTCGCCGCCTTTAACATCGGCACCAGTCACTCGCCAAAAGCCACGAGTTACCAAGTTTCGATGATAAATAAAATCGTTGAGTTCATTTTTCGTCAAAGGAAGCTGCTCACCAAACGTCTGTTCGTATAGGCTCAACGTAGAGGCTTGTTCACTTGGCTTCTCCCTTAAAAAGGTATCCAGATCCAAACCTAATGACTGTTGCTGCTCTTTTGATAAGGCTTTAGCTAATTTAGAGATCACAGTAAACAGCGCCAGTTCTACTTTTTGTGATGCTAATAACGACGCACCCAAAAGTGCATGTTCATTGGATACGTGTTGCTCTGTTGATGAAACGGTAGCTGTTGTCACTGTGTTAACCTCAAATAGTCATAATGGATGTTACGGAGCAATTCCAGTTACGCGCTTTTGCTAAGCTGGATTCGTTCAGCATCAACAATCATAAAGCCAGTTGCGTCTTCGCTCTTCTCTACTTGTACTAAACCTTTAAAGCCTATTTGCGACAACTTTTTCGCAAGGTGCTCTGGTGCTGTTTCAAAAACAACCGTCATAAAAGGTAAGTGCTCTGCGTCAACAAAGCCATGCTCGTTAAACAGTTCCATTGCTTGAGATAAATGGTCTGAATCGGTTAATTCAATAATTTCTACAACTTCTTCCAACAACATTTTCGATTCCATATTCGCCAGAAAGTGACTGACACAAGCACGCCTGTTTGCTCGCATACACCCCGATGCCCGAAGACACCCCTTTAGTAGTAGAGAGATCATAACATATTAATGATCGTAAATTATGTTTTATTTTCCTCTGACCCAAGAGGTATTGGCAAGCAATAGACATTAGCGCAACATACCACCTATCGAAAAATCAGAACCTAAATTAGAGCCATCAGGCTACTGTAACGTGAGAATCACTCATTTCTACAATCGATTCCTTCAACAACCCAGCATAAACTCCATTGTGAGCCACTAACTGTTGATGACTACCTTGCTCAACAATTTCACCCTTTTCCAACACGAGAATGGTGTCCGAGTGGCGAACGGTGCTCAAGCGGTGTGCAATCGCAATCACGGTTTTTTCCTTAAACAGACGCTGCATCGCTTTTTGGATAAGGTCTTCGGTGATTGAATCTACCGAACTGGTCGCCTCATCAAGCATCATCAATTGCCCCCCCTGTGCAACCGCTCGTGCGAACGAAATAAGCTGCGTTTGCCCCACAGACAAATTGGAGCCATTCTTTTCCAGATGGAAATCATAACCTTTAGGGAGTTGTTCAATAAACCTATCGGCATAAACATAGCGCGCCGCCTGTTCAACCTCTGTTCTAGATAAATGTGTTTTACCCAGTGCAATATTGAACTGAATTGTTTCTTCAAATAAGTGTACGTCTTGCATCATCATTGAGAACAAATGAGCAGAGTCTTCGCTTGAGATCTGCGACAACTCTATTCCATTCAACAAAATGCTACCTTCATAGTCTTGGTAGGTTTTAGAGATCAAACGCAGAATCGTCGACTTACCCGACCCCGTCGACCCCACAAGCGCGATTTGATGTCCTTTCTCCAATACAAACGAAACATTCTTTAGAACATAGGGAGAGTCATCTTTGTAACGGAAGCTCACTTTCTTAAACTCAAGGCTCACAAACTGTTCAAGCTGTTTCTCTAACTCGTTAGACGGCAAAAGGTTGCGTCCTTCCTCTTCCGTTGGCTCAACAAACAGCTCTTCAATATGATCGAACGCTGCAAATGAGCTCTGAATTGATGCAATTTGAGAAGTAAAATCGCGGATCGGCACGAACACTTTTTCTAAGGTGTTGATGAACGCAATCAGCACCCCCAAAGTAAGCGCCCCTTCTATCACTTGCTCAGAGCCATACCAGATCATAATCGCGATGGTGATCGAGGTAATGCCAGAGATAAACGAGAATAAAATCGCATCGTATTTATTGATCTTCTTCTGCGCTCTTAGAAACTCATCAGTATAGCCTTGGTAGCGTTGTTCTACTTGCTCTTCTGCTCGGTACATCTGAACGGTTTTCATGCCAAATAAGACTTCTTGTAGGAAGCCAATACCGCGAGCGAGCGAAGAACGGGTCACCTTATATAAAGCACGAAGTCGGTTTCTCACATACACCGTCAAGTACATCACTGGCGGCATGATTATCAACACAATCATAGTTAACTGCCAGTCAATAAAGAACATCATCACCAACAGAGCAATGGTATTAATGCTGTCTTTAACTAGCCCTACAACCGATTGAACAAACGTCTCGCCGATGGTTTCCAAGTCACTGGTTAGTCGCGAAAGCGTTACGCCAATCGGTGTGTTATCAAAATAGCTACGTGGCAGTTTAAGCACGCGATCGAACAGCACTGAGCGCATGTCAGTTATCGTGTATTGTCCGGTTTTACGCAGGTTGTACGAATAGGTGGTATCCACAACATAGCTCGCTACCAGCACGGCAACGAGATAGAAGACGTATTCGAGCAAACCATCCATATCACCGTGGCTCAGGTGAACATCGATCACTTGAATGATCAGCCAAGGGAACAACAAACTCGTGATGACAGAAAGAGGAAGCATAGCGATGCCCAGAATCGCAGAGCCTTTGTATTTCTTAGCAAACTTAAAAAAGTGCTTGAGGTACTTGAGATCAACACCTTTTAACATGCTGCTGCCTCCGTTTCATTCTGCTGTAGTTGCCATGTATCGTAATAGTAATCGCACGTTTTCAATAACGTGGCGTGGTCGCCCTTCGCGATCACTTTACCTTCATTCAACACGATGATTTCATCCATATATTCAAGGGCATTAACGCGGTGTGAAACCACAAGAACCGACTGATTTTCCAATCGTTTAAACAAGCCTTCTAAGATCTTTCTTTCGGTTTCATAATCGACCGCAGACAGAACATTATCCATGATGATCAAATCGGTGGGTTGTAGTAAAGCCCGAGCAATACTCAGGCGCTGCTTCTGACCACCTGACAACATGATCCCTTTCTCACCAACTAAGGTTTGATCGCCATGCTCAAAACGCGTCACGTCACTGGCCAACTGGCTGAGCTCTAGCACTTCATCAACCTGACTCTTTGCCAAATCAGTATCTAAGCTACCAAAACGGATATTGTCTTCGACGGTTGCTGAAAACAGGTAAGGGTCTTGAGTCACGGTTTTAATATAACGGCGCAAATCACTGCGTGAGAAGCTAGTGATGTCCTTTTCCCCAAGGAAAATCGCCGCTTCTGGAACGTCCAAATGATGGTTCAAGCAGTTCACTAATGTCGTTTTACCCGCCCCTATTCCACCAAGTACACCGATTTTCTTGCCTACTGGAATATCAAAGCTGATGTCATCGAGAATCAGACGCTCTTCACCTGAATAACTAAAGCTGAGATTGCGAACGGAAAACGTTTTTCCTTTTAGCGATTCAACATCTAACTCAGTGAGCCTACCTTCATCCAACTCTGGGACTTTGGCGTTAAGAATGGTTTGTGCACTTTGAATGCCTACCATGCCACGCTGATAAATGGTCGCGATTCTGCCAAGCTGCATCAATGGCATAGCGAGCAAAACCGAGTAAGTTAAGAAAGCGGTTATCTCACCAAGTGTGAGTTCCTGTCTCATCAACATGAAACCACCCAGACCAAGAATGATGATTTTCATCAGATCATTGGCGTAATCGAGCACCGGCATGAAGAAGACTTGAATACGAGTGATCTTAAGACGACATTCAAGCAACAGTTGATTGAGCTTTTCAGTTTCCGCCTTCACCCAAGGTGACATCTGTTGGCTCTTGATCAGATCAATCCCTGATAGGTAACTCATCAACTGAGCAGATAGATTTTGCAGTCGCTTCATGTGCTCTAAATGCAGCGTTTTCATACGCTTGAAGCCCACACGGAAAATCACAAAAGCGATTGAGATAGGAATAATCGAATTAAGCGTTAATTCTGGTGAAATACGCCACATGTACAGAGGCGTCAGCGACAGAGCTAGCAACGCATTAAAGAACTGCAGGAAGCCGACACCAAACATTAAACGAATACCGCTCAGGTCATTGTTGATGATTGAGATCAAGCGACCAGAAGCAAAGTGTTCGTGAAAGCTACTTGGTAAGCGGTTCAGCTTTTGTAAAAGGGTACTTTTAAGTGCAGCCTCTGTAATTCGCCCCGGATTAAGCGCATAAATACGAGACAAAATTCTCACCACAACCATGGCAACCGACATACCGACCACAATCCAAACATAGGTTTGAAGCTGTTGGTGGCCAGTTGAAGAGGCATCATCAATCAAATCTATCGCCAATTGAATATAACGAGGGATCTCTACTTGTAACCAGTTAACGAGAAAAATGAACACAATCGCTAACAAGTAAGAGGTGCGATTCATGCGCAAGTAATGGGCAATAAACTGTCTTTTAGTCATAGTATTCTTTGTTTGGGGCAGGCTCACAGCGAGATTTAGCGATATGACCGGGCAGTTAAACTAAATAGGGCCATCGCTGAGTAAAGATACATCAAAAACACCTAGTTGACAATATCAACCATATTCAGTAATTGGTTACCTTTATTACATTTTAGCATTGCTAGAAACAACTTTGCCGCCAAAAATGGCGGCAAATAAATAGCTTAACAGGCTTGTATTGATAAAAGCTAAAGCATCTCTTTGGCAATCAAATGCAGCAAAAAGGTTTCACGTTCAATACTCATCCCCTTCTTAGGGCTCTCGGCCATCGTCTTTTCGTTGTGTGCGATCGCTTCATGGATATTCATCCACACTGGCTTCATCCCATTTTTCACTTCGTAGTCTTCGTAAGCTGTTTCACCAAGCTCGCGATCAATCTTGCATGAGTAACAGTAAGAGATCATGTGCATCAGATCCGCATCGTCTTTATACCAAGGACGAAACTCTTCAAAAATACCGAACGGCTTGATGCTATGGATATTCTTCGCGCCTGTCTCTTCTTCGAGTTCACGGACCATACCAGCAATCACATCTTCCCCTTCATCCAAACCACCACCAGGAATGGTGTAGTCGTGATAACGCTCTGTATAGAGCATCAGAATGTCTTCACCATCTAACACAATGGCACGGGCAGCGTTGCGCTTATAGACCGTTTTATTATCTAGATGGTCGATATCAGGGTGGATGGTTGTTTTTAGGTGTCTCATGATTGTGACTGCTCTACTGAATTTGGCGGCATCATATCATAATCATCAATAGATTCGAGGTTCACAATCGTCAACAAGAACTTATCGGACGGAGATATTCCAACGCTAACTTAAATCCACTTAGCTTGATCCAACACTCAAAAAGTAGTTAAAGATGGAGAAATATCAACCTATTTCAATATCTTGACCAAATTAGGACAACCTTTTCTGAAATCTAAAATATACTCATTTTATAGAGCTTCTCATTGGGTTCTGTAGAACTTAACGCATTCGATTATAGAGTTATCACGTAGGAGATAAACATGAAAAAAATTGGTTTGATGGCTGTATGTGCCGTTGTATTGGGCGGTTGTGCAAACGACTATGCAGAATATAGCGAAGGCCAACGTGTTTCAGTCGCTAACCCAGCAGCGGTTTATTGTGTTCAACAGGACGGTGAATTAGACACGGTGACTGAAAACAATCAACGCACAACTTACTGCGTATTCGATGACGGTCAACGTGTTGAGCAGTGGGAGTATTACAGAAATAATCACGAGCAAGAACCAGAAGCTAAAAGTGAATAACGCTCCCTCTGACATCACCTAACCCCTCCCCCTTTTTATTTCAATCAATTACGTAAACTGGCTGCCAATTGGCAGCGGTTTACCGTACACACACCAATTGAACAGTGTTTTATTCCTGACATAGCTCTGACATTAGCCTAACCTAGGCCGATAGAATGCCCGCCTGTTACAAAATTTTACACATAGAATTATTATGAAAAGCCAATCAAAAACGAAAGAACAAACTCAAATGTCATTTGAACTGCCAGAGTTCACCCTTTCCCAGTCGACATCTCAAGTGATCTTCAAACGCTGCCAAACCGCTCTCGTTGTTTTAGCGATTGGTATTGTCGCAAACCTTGCGCTTCGAATTGATTTCGTATTGTTGAATGGCAATGTTGGTGAGATCTCGGTGACCGAGATGCTGCAACAGTTACTGCTTATTATCGCGTCTGGGTCTTTTGCTTATCTAGCAAGAGAGACGCGTGAAGTTAAGCACGCAGCTATGCTCATCAGTGCATTCTTCAGTGTGATGTTTATTCGTGAAATGGATTTTTGGTTCGACAAGATTGTACATGGCGCTTGGGTTGTCCCTGCCCTATTGGTTGCTGGTAGCGCAATTTTCTATGCGATTAAAAATGGTAAACGAACCATTGATCAGCTTGCACTTATTCTTGCATCCCCACACATGAATTTGCTAGTGACTGGCGTGATGCTACTGTTGGTATTCTCCCGCCTATTTGGCATGGGTAGCTTCTGGCACAATGTTATGGGCGATGATTACGTTCGAGCGGTTAAAAACATCGCAGAAGAAGGCACAGAGCTTCTAGCTTACTGTCTGATTGCGTTTGCGAGTTTAAAAACCGTTATTGGCATCACGAGAAAGAAATAATCACCTATCGCCACCAGCGATGCGTGCGATCCGATTCCGGATCTAAATAACGATTCAATAAAGTCAGGTTAGTATCTAGTAGAGCTAGGTATCCCCTGACTTTTTTTATGTCTGTACCCACTGACGTCTGCTGGATACAGCTCTCCAATACTGGGATTAAACTGTCTACAATTTCAAAGTGAGATGAACGTCCGACGAGCTCCTTGGCAGTTATCAGTGCTTCCAAAGACAGCCTTTCGGGCTCTCGTCTAACCAACTCCAAATCTCGCTTAAATACGCCCGCACAGACACCTTCAAGATAGACTCGATAGGTCGTCAGTACATCCATCAACAGAAACAATTGCCCTTGAGCACTTTGATGTGGGTATGGCACCGCAACATGAGCCTCCAACCTGCGATCTACTTGCAGCTCCACCCCAAGTGCGGAACACTTCTCGATGAGAACTTTAAGCAAACCTTGCTCGTCCATGAGCGATTGAATCTCGAATATACGTTGTAAGTGGTAGTCATTAGAAACGAATGTCACCTGCACACTCTGCCCGCGAGTAAACAGCCCGCTTGCAACCATCTCTGAGGCCAAGTTCTGAATGTTCTCGACAGTGTTGGTCGAATGCTGCTCAAGCAAAATCGCCCCTAACGGGAACGGATGTGCACGCTGATTTTCAAGCTTTCTAAAATACTGGTGCATCGCATCGGCTTCTGAGAGGGTTTGCCCTTTTGTGATCCCACCACAGAATGCAACGGCAGTTTGCTGATTCGACTCTTCGACCAAATGCTCCACCAGATACTTAACTAAAGCATCAACTCGACTGATTCCTTCATCAGTCAATTTATTCTCATTAAGTCGCTTACCCAGCACAATAAGGAGGTGATTAATGCTCATTTTATGTTCAAGTCTCGTTTTGGGGATTAGATGAAGTGAATTATGTATACAATACTTGTTAACAAAAGTATTTTGAAATTCTTATATGTTGCTCGCAATAACGCTCACTATTGATAGCAACACTTTAGGTCATACAAGAATAGACGTGTCGCTTTAAAGCAAACATAGCACGCTCTTGTATTTCATCGCTCTATGCTTGTTAGCATGAGTCGATAAAAGAGCCGTTTCAATCAATGATTAGGCTCAATCACGAATAGGTTCACTCAAAGAAGTGGAACTAACTAAATATAAATTTTACACAGAGTTCGTTCATCGAACCGTCTTCACAGGAAGTTACTATGCTGTCTATTTTTGATATCTACAAAATTGGAGTTGGGCCGTCCAGCTCCCACACAAATGGACCAATGATCGCTGGGTTTAATTTTACCAAAAAAATTGATGCTCAACTTAAGCAAGTGAAGCGTATTCAAATCGACTTATACGGCTCGTTATCATTGACGGGTATTGGTCACCACACAGACAGAGCGACCTTATTAGGTTTGCTAGGTAACCGCCCTGACACCATTAAAATTACCAGTGCTAACCAAGCAATGCGTAAAGCGATTGAAGACAAATCTCTATTGGTTAGCGGTAACCATGAAATTCATTTCGATGTAGAAAGCGACCTACTCTTCCACAAAACCAACCTTCCATTGCATGAAAATGGCATGACTATCTCTGCCTTTGACGCAAGCGGCAGCCTTCTGGATATGGAAACGTACTACTCAATTGGTGGTGGCTTTATCGCAACCGCTGATGAGCTACAAAACGGCAAGCAAGAAGCAGAAACACAAGTTGAGTTCCCTTTCTCTTCAGCTGATCAGTTACTTGAACTATCAGAGCAACAAGGACTTAGCCTTGGTGGCTTAATCCTGCGCAATGAAGTTTCATTCCAAGATATGGATATGATTGACCAGAAAGCCGACCAAATTTGGAAGGTGATGTCTCTGTGTATGCAGCGTGGCTTTGACACCGAAGGCATTCTTGATGGCGGCCTAGAAGTAACGCGTCGAGCACCTGCTCTTTTGAAAAAGCTGGAAGCGAATGCCTCGATTGAAAACGATCCAATGGAGATCATGGATTGGATTAACCTGTTTGCCTTTGCCGTGAGTGAAGAAAATGCAGCAGGTGGTCAGGTCGTGACATCACCAACCAATGGTGCTGCTGGCGTTATTCCTGCAGTATTAATGTACTACCATCGTTTCATCAAAGAGCTAGACACTAAGCAGCTTAAAGACTTCTTGGCAGTCTCTGGTGCTATCGGCATCTTATACAAAACCAATGCTTCGATTTCTGGCGCAGAGGTCGGTTGTCAGGGTGAAGTCGGCGTATCTTCATCAATGGCCGCTGCAGGCCTAACTGCCCTGCGTGGCGGTAGCAACGAACAAATTTGTATTGCAGCTGAGATCGCGATGGAACACTCACTGGGCATGACATGTGACCCTATCGGTGGTCTTGTACAAGTACCATGCATCGAACGTAACGCAATGGGTGCAATGAAAGCGATCAATGCATCACGCATGGCACTGAAACGTACCAGCAAGTGTCTTATCTCGTTAGACAAAGTTATCGAAACCATGTATCAAACAGGTAAAGACATGAACAAGAAGTACCGTGAAACTTCTCTAGGAGGCCTAGCCGTGATCCACATGGCACCACCGTGTGAATAACAGACAAGAACACGATTGGAGAAAGCCTCTATAGAGACGGCATTCTTGTAAACTTAGGTTTCAATATCTCAACAAAGCCAGCCACTAAGCTGGCTTTTTTATTGGCTAAAGCCCAGCAGCCAATTGAAAGTAATACTCACTCAAAACAATTTACCAGATAGATGCCTCTAACTTTCCCTTTATTAGTTCATTACTTAGCCGCAAATGATGGCGACTAAATTTCAAACCGCTATGCATCCACTAGCAAAATCTAACGTTGCAAATTTCATTCATGAGAAATATGAATGCACTCATAAGAAAAGATATATCGAGTAAAGTTCGGTTTGGGATAGATGTTTCAGTTTATGTATTACTACCAATGATATTATAATTGGGTAATTACACTACATATTAATACAAATGTGAGAATAAAATAATGTGGAATAGATTAAACAAATCAATGATGTTCTGCCAAATGATGTTCGGACTTTCGTTCTATGGCGTCATGGTGATCTTGACTCGTTTCTTCCTTGAAGATCTGAACTACAATGAAGCCGACACCATGATGGTTGTTGGTGCTTTCTCTGCAATCGGACCGCTATTTGCTATCGCAGGTGGCTTTATCGCCGACAAATTCTTAGGTGCTTATCGTTCTTTAACCATCGCTTTTCTGGGATTCGCGAGTGGTTACGTTTTACTAGTACTAGGCGCTGCAGCAACCAATGTGCCTATGGCATTGTGTGGTATTGCGTTAGCAAGTTATGCACGTGGTTTGATGTCCCCTTCTTACCCAAGTCTTTACAAACGCACGTTCAAAACTCAAGAAGACTTTGAGAACTGCTACCCAATCAACTACTCAGTAAACAATATTGGTGCTCTGCTAGGTCAATACTTATTCCCAATGCTAGTGCTTGTTGTTGGTTTCCACGGTGGTTTCCTTCTTTCTGCTGTTCTAGCGGGTGCGGCGCTTCTGATGATGATCTTTGTTCGCAAAGGCCTTGTTGAAGCAAGTGCAGAAATCGATCAACAACCAGTAAGTACGAAAAACTGGGCAGCCTTCCTTGGTCTTTCTGCCGCTATGATTGGCTTGGTATTCTTCATGTTCTCTAACATGGATATTGGCCAAAACATCGTATACGCAATTGGCGGTGCAGCGATCATCTATTTTGTTTCTTTGATGATGAAATCGAAGAAATCAGACATGCTTAAAATGGGCACAATCTTAATCATCACATTCCTGACGACATGTTTCTTCGTGTACTACGGCCAGATGATGACATCGATGACAATGGTAGCGATCAACACAATGCGTGGTGACCTATTCGGCTTCATCCCTGTCGCACCTGAAGCTTCGATGGCAATGAACCCATTATGGTGTATGGTTGCAGGCCCAATCATTGCGGGTATCTTCTCTAACCTAGAAAAGAAAAACATTAACTTCTCTACTGCAACCAAAGTAGGTTTCTCGTTCATCCTTACGGCTATCGCTTTCGGTATCCTTACGATGGCAGTAACGACAGTTGGTGATGATGTTCTGATCCGCCCAGAAGTCTTCCTAGCGATCCACTTCTTCCTAGCGTTTGGTGAAGTGATTGTAGGTTCAATGGTTGTAGCCTTCATCCTGTCTGTTGCACCTAAGCACATCGAGAACTTCTCTGTAAGTTTGTTCTCTGTTGCTATCGCACTATCAGGCATTGTTGGTGCCGTATTCTCAACGTCTATTGCACTAGAGAAAGGTCAAGAAATCACACAAGAAATCGTGCAAACGGTTTACGGTGACTACTTCCAAATGCTGACCGTTTTAGCGGTAGTGATGGTGGGTATCGCAATGGCTGCATCGTTCATTATTCGTAAGATGCTAGAAGCTGCAAAAGCCGCTGACGAAACGATTGAACTAGAGCAAGCAAACAGCTAACTCTGCTCATTGAGTCAAACCTATCCTAGAGCCCTTTAGTTTTCTAAAGGGCTCTTTTTCGTAGGTTCTGCTTCTTAATAGAATCTATCTCATCAGTTAGACTGTACATGTGCAAATAAAAGTAAATGATAATTATTATTATTGAGTGTTTTCTTGTTCAGGATTATGATGTGGAAATCAAAATCTAAGAGAGCCTTATATGAGCAAGCCTAGCCCTATCACATTAACTGTTACTCAAACCTCAACTATCACACCAAACATGCAACGTATAACGCTGAGCGGTGAAGGGTTAAGTAAATACCCAACTGAATGTGCCGGCGGCTACATCAAGCTTTTATTCTCGCCATTGGGCATAACCGATTTAAGCCAGCTGAACGAAGGTGAGCGCCCAACCATGCGCACTTACACCATTCGTCAGTACAACCCTGTAGAACAGTGGATTGAAGTTGATTTTGTTCGCCATATAACTACAGATTTGCAATGTGGTTTTGCGGCTCGATGGGCAATGAACGCAGAAGTGGGTGATACAGTTTCAGTGGCTGGCCCAGGTTTAATTCAAGGTCTTAACCTAGAGTCGGATTGGTTCTTCTTAGTAGCAGATATGACCTCACTCCCTGCGCTTTCCGCAAAAGTAAAAACACTTCCAGAAGACGCAACAGGTCACGCTGTCATTCAGATCAATTCTGCAGCAGATAAGCAAGTACTTGAAACCCCTCAAGGCATCAAAGTAACCTGGCTGATTGAAGATGAAACTTCAGAAACGCTTTCACAAACAGTCCGTAGCATAGAATGGCTCGACGGTCAGGTATCAGTATGGACCGCGTGTGAGTTTGAAAGCATGCGCGAACTGAGACAATACTTCCGTAACGAAAAAGAAGTAGAAAAAGAGAACATCTACATCAGCAGCTACTGGAAACGAGGCGTCACTGAAGATGGCCACAAAGTGTTGAAACAGCAAGATACTCAAGCTTTAGCAGGCTAAGCCTATTGCTACCTACAGCTTCTTACTAGACAAATAGGAGCACCCTTAACGAAGTTAGTATCGCTAAGGGCGTTTTAGTTTGAATCCGATGAAGAGCAAGGCTGAAATATAAAATTAAATACTCTCGCCCACTTCAATCTCGTAACCAAGATCCAGCTTCGCTATCCATTCTTTATTGCCTTGTAGACGCGCTACAACTTGCTCTGCAGCGACTTTACCAATCTGCTCCCTTGGTGTTACCACGGTCGCTAAACGAGGCGTCATCGCCACTGTAATGTCGTGCCCGTGGAAACCTGCAATCGCCATCTGCTCTGGTACTTGAATACCACGACGTACACATTCGTAGAAAGCACCGATTGCTAAATCATCGTTGGTACAGAAAATGCCATTCACTTCAGGGTGCTTATCAAGTAACTCTCCTATCAGTTTTGCACCAAGAGTAAACGAGGACGCGTCTTCAGTTTGCAGTGTCACGGGCGCTTTGTCGGCTTCTTGCATCGCATGTTCATAGCCCGCCATTTTCAAGCGAGTACGCTCATCCATACGAGCGGCTAAATAAGCAATATTGGTGCGCCCTCGTTCGAGCATGGTTTTAGTCATTGCCCTAGCCGCTTCGAAGTTATCAAAGCCGACAGCTTGTTCAATCCTTGGCGATACCGAGTCCATAATCTCAATCACAGGAATCGAAGCGGTCTGTAGCATCTTACGCGCCCTATCGGTATGCACATTCTCAGACAGAATGATCGCATCCACATTGTATGAGAGCAGCGAAGCAATACTCTGTTCTTCCAGTTCTGCGCTATAGCCGTAGTGAGCAATCATGGTTTGATAGCCTGCTGGCGCGGTGACTTGCTCGATACCTCGGATCACTTCAGCAAAAACTTGGTTAGTTAGCGAGGGAACCAACACACCTATTGCATTACTCTTTGCATTGGAAAGAATGTCTGGTGCGCGGTTAGGGATGTAGCCCAGTTCATCGACTGCGGCGTTGATCTTATCTCGTAACGCTTCTGATACTTGAGAAGAGTCTCTCAGACAGCGACTCACGGTCATCTTGGTGACACCAACTAAATTGGCAACATCTTGTAATGTAGGACGTTTTTTCTTATTCGACATAATTAATAATTATTATTTTTGAGTTATGTTACTGGTAACAGTGTATCCAACTGACTTGGAATTTGAAGTCTAATTTACTAAAAGGTTGATATAGCATCACAATTACAAACGCCCTCATAGCGAGGGCGTTATACATTGTTTAAGCGTTAACTTTAACTTCTGTTCTTGGAGACTGACTCCAAGTCACGTGAAACTTCTCAGTCTCATCTTTATCGACTCGCGAATAAGTGTGAGAACCGAAGTAATCCCGTTGTGCCTGCAGTAAATTCGCTGGCAACACTTCACAGCGCAAAGAATCAAAGTAACTTAATGCAGAGCTGATGCCCGGCATCGGCACACCATATAAAGCAGAATTAGCCACGACGATACGCCAAGCCAATTCACGTTCTTCCACTTGTTTGATGAAAGCCTCATCAAACAACAGGTTCGCTAGCTCACTATTTTGCTGGTAAGCCGAAGTGATATTTTGCAAAAAAGCAGCACGGATAATACAACCTGCTCGCCAAATCTTAGCGATTTGGGTGAAATCTAGGTTCCAACCTTCTTTGTCTGACGCTGTTTTCAACAAGTCAAAGCCTTGAGCATAAACAGATAGCTTGGCGCAGTAGAGAGCGTCATGAAGCTCAGAGACAACCTCCGCTTTGTCCAATTGGCTGGCATCCGCAATATTGCCTTTTAGAAGCTGGCGACCTTGAATACGTTGTGATTTTTGACCGCTCATCGCACGTGCATAGACCGCCTGTGCAATGGTTGGCGTTGGACAACCCTCTTGTAGACTATTCACCGCAGTCCACAACCCAGTGCCTTTCTGCCCGGCTTTATCCAACACGACATCAACAAAAGGCTTCCCAGTAACAATGTCGTCTTGCTGAAGAATATCCGCGCTGATTTCCATCAGGTAACTATTTAGAACACCGTTATTCCACTGTTCAAAGACTTGACCAATCTCTTGAGCTGGCATTTCCAGAACATCACGCATGAAATGGTACACTTCGCAGATGAGCTGCATATCGGCGTATTCAATGCCGTTGTGCACCATCTTAACGTAATGACCTGTGCCAGAAGGGCCAACATACGCAGCGCACGCCTCACCCGCTTCAAATTGAGCAACAGGTAAACCGTTCGCATCCACTTTTGCAGCAATCGCTTCCCACATTGGCTTCACATATTGCCAAGCAGACTGGTCACCACTCGCCATCAGCGCAGGGCCAACACGCGCTCCCTCTTCACCACCAGACACTGCGGTACTGAAGAAACGAAGTTTACCTTTGTAATCCTGTTCACGCGCCTCGGTATCAGTCCATAAACTGTTACCCGTATCGATAACAATATCGTCGCTCTCCAAACCTGCATCAAGTAGATTATTCACGATGATATCGACAGGTTTTCCTGCAGGAACCGATAACGCTATAACACGTGGTTTTGCTAAGCTCTGTAATACATGTTCAAGGCTAGTGCCTTTAGTGAACTGACCTTTGCCGTCAAAGGATTCATTAAGCTGCTTCGCTTCTGAATTTGCACGTTCAATGTTGTCAGCGTTTAAATCAAAACCCGAAACATTGAACCCATTGTCGAGTAGGTTAAGCGCTAAGCTTTTGCCCATTACACCTAAACCAATCATCGCGATGTCATTTTTTATCTGAGTCATGGTTTAGCCTATCTGCTTAATTTGTTTAAGTGCACTTTCTACGACTTGCTCAACATCTTGCGAGATATCGACAAATAACGCTTCACCTAGCTCAGGTTCAACCAAGGTTTCAAACTGGCTTTTCAACATCTCTTGACCGTTAAAATAATGATTTTCACGAGCTTTATGACGATTCCAAATCGTATCGAAACTGCCCTGTAGGTATACAATCACCAAATCTTCATTGTTGTTGCGCAGAATATCGCGGTATTGCGGCTTTAGTGCCGAGCAAGCGATCACAGCGCTTGGTTGTTCGATATATTGCTTATTAAGTGTTTCTAGCCATCCTTGACGATCTTCGTCAGTCAGCGGAATACCTTGGCGCATTTTTTCTACATTGCTTTGCGGATGGAAGTCATCCCCATCAAAGAATTGAAGATCTAAAGCCAGTGCGATACGGCTACCAATCAGGCTTTTTCCGCATCCAGATACGCCCATCACGAGTATTTTTTTGCTTTTCATAAGGCAAGCCTTCCCTAAGCCCCAACTAATACTGGAGCTGACAATCGAATCTAATAGTTAAACTTGTGTTACTGCTGGTCGGTTCCTGAACGTTAAGTTTGCTCGGGAACCTTCATTGTTATTGCCACCAAAGCGCGAGCTGAGGGAAGATAATAACCAGTGCCAGAACCAATACTTGAAGTGCAATGAACGGCAGTAGTGAAGAGAAAATCTCACCTAAGCTGATGTCTTTCGGTGCTACTGATTTTAAGTAGAACGCCGCCGGACCAAATGGAGGTGACAAGAAAGACACCTGCATGTTTAGACAGAACACAACACCAAACCAAACTGGGTCGAAACCAAGGCCAGTGATGATTGGAACAAAGATTGGCATTGTTAGAAGTGCCACACCTACCCAGTCAAGGAACATACCTAGAACCAGCAAGATAGCCATCATGATTAGCAGTGTTACTGTTGCGTTGCCGCCACTGAGTGCAAGGATGGTTTCTTCAACAAAATCAATACCACCCATCAGGTTGTAGATACCAACCAGAGCACTCGCACCGATACCGATCCACATGATCATGCCGCAGGTACGCATTGTTGCGATGGCACTCTCTTTCAACATGTTGTAGTTCAACTCGCCACGGATTAGTGCACTGATCATGATACCAACCACACCTAAAGCAGACGCTTCTGTTACTGATGCGATACCTGTGTAGATACTGCCTAGAACCGTTGCGACTGATAGCAGTGGGAAAAACAGGGCCTTGAAGTAGCTAGGCTGATTCGCGATGTCTTCCTCTGTTTCATCATCACTAGGAATAGGCGCAAGAGAAGGGTTCAACTTACAACGAATCAATACGTAGCCGATGTAACAGCCTGCGAGGATAAACGCTGGTAAGAAAGAAGCTTTGAACAAGTCACCGATTGATACGCTGGCTGTCATACCATAGATGATCAGCACGATACTTGGTGGAAGCATGGTGCCGAGAGCACCACCTGCACATGTTGTACCGATCGCAAGCTTACGGTCATACCCTAAGCGAAGCATCTGTGGCAGAGCAAGAATACCAAGAAGAACGGTTTCGCCGCCGATAACGCCCGACATTGAAGCCAATAGAACCGCAACTAATAATGTTTGTACCGCAACACCACCGCGAACCTTACGGCCAACAGATTTCATTGCATCAAACAAATCACGAGCAATGCCCGAACGGTCTAGTAAAGCAGCCATCAATACAAACATGGGTACTGCTAGGAACACATAACCAGAAGCAAAGCTGTAAGTGCGACTTGCAATCAAAGGTAATGCATCTGGGCCAAACCAGCATAGAGTGAAGAAGATCGCGACGAAGCCTGTTACGAACGCAAGCTGCATACCCGTTAGTAGCAAGCCAATCATCATAACCAGCATGAGCAAACTGCCCCATGCAATACCAATAGAAGATAAATCAAACATCGTCATTCTTCCTTAGACCCATCAACTCTTGGATTAGGTGCAATACAAACTGGACAACAAGAACACACAAAACGACAAAAATCAGGCCTTTCAGCAGCGCTGGATAAGGCGCGTTTAACACTGAGCCTGATGTTTCAAGGCGGAATTCACCCCATGGTGCAAACCACGCTTCTTCTGCGGTGAAATAAGCCGCGTAAGCAAGCATGCCAGCAAAGGCTAAACCAACAATATGGTGAACAAGATTAAGATATTTACGTGCTTGGTTAGAGACTGAATCGTAGATAAGAACCACACGTACGTGCTTATTCGCAGCAAAAGCGTAGATGCCACCAATAATGAATAAAGAACCACCGATGAAAGAAGCCGTTTCATGTACCCATGTGGTCGGGGCATCAAATGCATAACGCATCACAACTTCGTAAAATGAAATCAATACTGTAAAAATAAACAACCAGCTAACGAGGTTACTGAACTTTATAATAAGACGGTCAAGTGTGTTTCTTGGTTGTTCGTCGTTTTCAGCTGGGGCGTGGGGGATTTTGTCTGTCATGGGCCAAATTTCCTGGGAAAATACGGGAGAGCAATGCCCTCCCACGTCAGTAAGCTAAGTTTAAGTTACAGTAAGCCGTTTTCTTCTAGGAACACGGTAACTGAGGTGTAAACTTTCTGTGCGTTATCAGAGCGCTCTGCAAATACTTTCCATTGACCTTTTGCGATCTCACGGAACTTCTTACGCTCTTCTTGAGACCAATCATGAATCGTAATTTCTGGGTTCGCTTGTGCTTCTTTAACTGCTGCTTGGTCAGCCATTTTTAACTGAGTCGTCATGTCGTAAGAGAAGTCACGCACGGATGTTTGTAAGATTGTTTGTAGATCAGCAGGCATCTTGTCCCATTTCTTCTGAGATACTGAGATATCGATAAGCGGCAGTGAGTGGAAGCCCGGTTGAACTGGATGCGTCGCAATATCGTTCATGCCCGCTTTTTGGTTAGTAGAGAACACTGTGTAGTCCGCAGCATCAATTACGCCCTTGCTTAGACCGGTAAATACTTCAGAACCCGGAAGGTTTACTGGAGTCGCACCCGCTGCTGCAAACACTTGTTGTACTAGGCCTTCAGGCGCACGCAATTTAAGACCTTTAAGATCCGCGACACCGTCAATTGGCTTTTTAGAGATGAAAGACTCAACACCTGTTGTTGAGGCACCAACGAACTGAACACCGTAAGGCTTGTAAAGCTCAGTCATTAGCTCGTTACCGCCACCGTAGTTCATGTACTGAAGCAGTTGTGTTGTGTCTGACCATGCACCAACCATATTACCGATAAGACCAAATGCTGGATCTTTACCAGAGAAGTAACCTGTTGCTGTGATATGACCATCAAGAATGCCCATCTTGATCGCGCCCAGCGTTTCAGTGTGTTTAACCACAGCGCCTACAGGCAGAAGGTCGATGTCGATACGTCCGTTAGACATCGTCTCTACACGCTCAACCCACTTCTGCTGAACCTTGAAGTTCAAATCACCAGATGGATCTGAAGATTGAATCTTAAGTTTAAAGTCTGCAGCCATTGCTGATGTAGCAAATAGGCCAGTGAGGGAAGCAGCAATCAGCGTTTTAGTCAGAGCTTTCATTTGGGTATCCTTATGAGTTTCACAGAGTCCGGTTTGTTGTTATATGTTACCGGTAACGTCGAGGCAGATGTTACCGGTAACTTTACAGCCTTGTCTATGAGAAGGATCACATCTTTAACATTAGTAAAACGTTTGCTATCAATAAGAGAAATGTGACTGAAAAGTCACATTATAGGTCGGAGGTGTAGATTAATTTAGTTTTAAGTCAATGAGATAACTAAACCAGCAATAATAAAAACGACGCCTACACCGCGAGTCATGTGCCACTTTTCCTTCAAAAAGTAGATCCCCATCACTACGCCGAAGATGATGCTTACTTGCCTAAGTGCCACAACCAAGCTGACGTTCTCTGTCATGGTCATTGCAAACAACACCAGACCATAGGTCGATGCCATCATGATGCCAGCAATGGTTGCTTTTCTGCGCAATATCCATGCATTAGTAAACTCGATTCTTTGGTTGGTTGCGAATAACCAAATACTAAGCGGAATCACGATCGCCCAAAATTGAATACCCAAATAAAAAATCGCCGTGTGTTTATTCGTAATGGTAGGCGTGCTTAATGGCTCCAATAACAGGAGTGCTTCTTTATCAATAATGGAGTAACCCGTGGTTCCAATGGCGGCGATTAACGCCCACAACACACCAAGATTAAGGTAAGCCTTGAGCCTCAACTCAGAGAATTGCTTAAGTGGTACAAACAAACAACCCAATGTAATCAGTGCAAATCCCATCCATTGATTAGGTGACAGCTCATAACCAATCAACACTGTACCCAAGCCAACCATTAACACAGGTAGTGCTCGTGCCATTGGATAGATCACACCGATATCAGCTTGTTTATAGGCAGCACCCAACCCAATCAAATAGACGATTTGGCAAATCCCACTCAAGAAAACCAACTGCCAAAATGGAAGTGAGATATTTGATAGCCCTACACTGTGAACATACCAAATCAAATATGGCGTCAATATCGCTGCGGCAGCAACCCCAGAGGCTAAGAAGAAAGACGAGCCCGATCCTTGATTTGATTTACCTAGAACATTCCAGCCCGCATGCAGCAGAGCCGAAATAATCACGATGATGATGGCAGAGAATTCCATTTCATTCCTAACTTATTGACTGATAAAAGCAGTCGCTGAAAACAGGGGATAAAAAAGGCCTCCAGATAAGAGACCTTTGATCATTCCAGTTGGGCAAATCCCTAAAGTGAGATGTGCCAGCGTTCTAACGTACGACTAACGCTCTAACTGCGCTATCGACTCAATACTGATCGCGTCATGACGCCAATACTCAATATCGCAATCAATCAAATCGCCGTTTTGATTGTAGTTAACACGCTCAACCACCATTGCAGGAGAGCCAGAAGTTGCACGCAGTGCTTGCGCGGTTTCGCCAAGCAAAGACGTTGTGCTCACACGATAACGGATCTTCTGATACACCATGCCAAAGTGCTCGCGGTAGATGTCCGTCAGTGATTTAGACAGATCATAATCGAGCAAGTTAGGAAACAGCTCTGGTCGAATGTAGTTAGTCACATACACAACAGGCCTGTCTTCAAGGTAGCGAACTCTGTCGACTCGATAAACATCTGAGAACGGTTGTAACTCAAGAAGCTTAGTCGCCTCCTTGGTTGCCAACATCCCTTTCGCTGCCACCAACTCTGTTTTCGGCTTACGGTTCTGCGACAGAGCCATATTGGTGAAGTTTAGTGTTTGTGTTGGGTCATAACGAAGCGGCTCGGGAGAGATAAACCAACCACGTCGGTCTTCTCGATAAATACGCCCTTCCGCTTCAAGTGAAGACAAGGCTTCACGTAAGGTAACTCGAGTCGTATCAAACGATTCAGCCAGTTTGCGCTCCGCAGGCAACTTCTGTCGTGGTGTTAACATCCCCGACTCTATCTGCTCTACGATGACATCTTTGATTTTTACGTACTGCACTTCATTTCCTTTTATTCTTGTTCTTGTCGTCAGCCACTCCTTGGCCAACTGCAATATAAAATGGTTCGCTAGCGTTTACGCCAAGCTTGGGTTCGCTTCTCGAATAACTTGTTGATTAACATATGAATCAACTTCGCGCTCGCTGCCGATATCATGATCATCACCGCCATAGCAGCTGCTGCACCCGTTTGCCCCGCATCATCCATATTCAATACTGAAACTGATGCTGGGATCGTATTAGTAGAATACAAGAATACTACCGCAGATGTCGTGGTAAGTGCATTAATAAACAGGTATGTCGCAATATCTAAAATCGCCGGCAGACAAACGGGTACCGTCACCTTAAAGAACAGCTTGTATTGCGGTAGGTTAACCGAAGCCGCCGTCGCTTCTATTTCTTCAGGCAGCTGTTTTAATGCGGTTAACGCTGTCATGTGCCCGACTGTGTAGTAGTGAACCACGGTGTTTATCACCAAGAACGCCATCGTGCCATACAAGAAGTTGAATGGATTGCTCAAGTCATTGAAGTAGAAGATATAGCCCAAACCCAACACCATGCCCGGAACAGCCATTGGCACAACACTAAGCATCTGCATTGCCTGACGAACAGGACCAAATGCTCTGCCCTTCTCAATGCAGTACGCGCCTAAGAAAATCAATACGGTACCGATAATCGCAGTCCAAGCGCCGAGGGTTAAAGAGTTGAAAAATGGCGTCCAACCATAGGTACTCATTTCTGCGAAGTTGTAGTTATTCAAGGTAAGCGCTTTGTTCCAAGGCCAGAATGTGACCATAGAACCGTATATCGCCATGCCTAGCACGATAACCACAGTCACTGAAATTACGGTGCAATAGAGTAAACACACGCCATCACGTAGAGTGTTTGGCTCTGGTTGATAAGCGACGGAGCGAGTATCAAACAAGCTCTTCTGTTTCTTTTGAACCCAGCGGTCAACGGTAAACGCAAGCAACGCAGGCAATAGCAATAGGATGCTGGTCACCGCGCCCATAGAGAAATTCTGTTGCCCTACTACCTGCTTAAAGATATCGGTAGACAGAACGTTGTAGCTACCACCAATCACCTTTGGCACACCAAAATCACAAACCACCAGCGTAAACACAACGATCAAGGTACTTATCAAACCGTATTTTGCCGCAGGTAGAGTCACCATGAAGAAGGTTTTTAGCGATGAAGTATTGAGTGCACGTGCCGCCTCATAAAGACGAGCGTCAGAGGTTCTCAATGAAGTAGTTAAAATCATTAAGGCGTGTGGAAACGTCCAGAATATCAGGCCTAGTGATATACCAATCAAACCGTATACCGAATTTCCCCCTAATACTTCTTTGGCGATACCTTGGTTGCCAAATAAGAAGATCAAACTGATCGCAGGAAGCAACGATGGAGCTAGAATCGGCGCTGAGCCCAACACCTGAAAAAGCCCCTTGAAAGGCATACATGAACGAGTCAACGCATAGGCATAACCAAACGCTAATACACCCACGACAACCGTTACTAACAGCCCAAGCGTAAACGTATTACCTACCGACTGCCACAGGCTTTGAGAAGCAAAATACGTTGCGAAATTCTGTAATCCTACAAATTCACCGTCTGCGTTCTGAACACTCTTTTTCAACATTGCCCACAGTGGCATCAGGATGAATAGCGTCATGACCACAGACAAAAAAGCCAGAAGCCCGAATAGGATTACGTTGTCTTTGCTTAACCGAGCCAGAAAAGGTTGTACTCGTCGCTGAATTAGCAGCTTAGATTGCATCATTTGAGTCGATTCCATGATTGTTTACGCCGCCTCGTCTTTCATCACTTGCAGGCTTTCAGATGGGTAAGCTCTCAGACCTTCTTCATCAAACGCTACGTAACGAATATCGCTGCGACGCAGTTTCAATCGATTAAACTCTTTGACTGATACATCAACGATGATCTCTTTCGCCGTTAAGTCATGTTGCAGCTCACACTCAACACGATAAAACGCCCCTAGGAACTCGCTAGATATGATTCTGACGGGTAAAGATTCATTAAAGCGATCAACAAACTGAATTTGTTCTGGACGCACCGCGATATCAAAACGATCGCCATACTTTGGTGTCAAATTATCTAAAACTGGTAACGCTAACATCGACTCTGCAATGCGCATTTTGCCTTTCGCAGCAACAGAAGCTTGAATAAAGTTCATACTACCAACGAATTCAGCGACAAAGCGGCTGACTGGATTTTGATAGATTTCTTGCGGAGCACCCACTTGCTCGATAACACCATGATTCATGACCACAATACGATCGGCCATTGTTAAGGCTTCATCTTGATCATGGGTCACCATGATGGTGGTAATGCCCAGCTTACGCTGCAATTGGCAGATCTCATCGCGCAGGTGTGTTCTTACCTTCGCATCCAATGCAGAAAGCGGTTCATCGAGTAGCAACAAGCCTGGAGACAACGCTAATGCGCGAGCCAGAGCAACACGCTGCTGTTGTCCACCAGATAGCTGATTTGGGTATTTCTGACCAGACGTTGGTAAACCGATGGTCTCTAACCAAGACTCAACCGTCTCAAGGGCTTCTTTGGTCGACATGCCTTGGTTTTTCAGACCAATCGCAATGTTTTCTTCCACAGTGAGATTTGGAAACAAAGCGTAAGATTGGAACACGATGCCAAAGTCGCGCTTTTCTGGTGGCAAGAAGGTCGTATCATTACCATTCTGCTCAATAGAACCTGACGTTGGTAAGTCTAGACCTGCAATCGCACGTAATAAGGTGGTTTTTCCACAGCCAGATGGGCCTAGGAAGCAGACGAACTCGCCTTTATCTATCGATAGGGAGATGTCTTTTAACGCTGTAAATTGGCCAAATTGCTTTACAACGTTTTCAATATTCAAATAAGTTTGGTTGCTCATACTACAGCACTCTCTATATGGTATATACCAAATTTAAACTGAGAATATTGCAGTTGAGTGACAAATTTATAGAAGCTAAATGACAGTTATATTGCAGATATAATAAGCATTAAAGATTGCTATTTGTTCAGCATTAAAAGTTAGTTCAACGTTGAAAGCCCTCAGTGACTTACCCATAAATCACGGAAAGCCTAAATGTAAACGTCTAATTTAAACGCTAGATTAATCTATGATTCAACCTTGTCGGCTTTGCCCGCCGCACCTGCGAGTTTGGATAACTGTTTATCTAGCCACAATGGCGTGCTACCCGAATCTTCCGCGTTCTCTTTTCTTCGTACCGCATCACGAACCATCATCGCACCTACCCAACGGAATGGCTCTGGCGGGAAGTGTCCTAATGGGCCTTTAGTTAAACCGCTTCGTGTCCAAGCATTGTCGATATCGAGTACCATTGAAGACAAAATTTTGCCTCCCATGCGAGTTTGAGCAACACCATTACCTGAGTAACCAAGCCCATAATAGATGTTTTTTTGCCCTTTTAGATTACCGAAAAATGGCAATCCTGTTACCGATCGATCTGAGCCTCCCGACCAGTTGTAATCGAATTCACTTTGTTCCAGTTTAGGGAACAGTTTTTGGAAAGATTGATTGAGAATCGGCAGGTAGTTGGTCGTTTGGTTAAACATGCTTTCAACTTGATTGGCAAACGAGAACTTATTACCGCCTTTGCCCAACATGAGTCGTCCGTCCTGGGTATCTCGGTAGTAGTGGACAAAGATACGCGAATCCACCACCGCCGCCCCTTTCTCTGGGCCAAATTGCTTGAGCTTTTCAGGAATAGGCTTGGTCACCACCATATCTGAAGAAACAACCACTATGCTGCGTTTGAACTCTTTAAAGTGATCGAGCATCCATGCATTGAGCGCTAAGATCACTTTGTCAGCAAACACAGCTCCGCCCTTAGTCTGGATACGAGCTGGGGAGCCATAGTCGAGTGATATCATCTCTGTGTTTTCGTGAATTTCGACACCCAGTTCGAGAGCGACTCGGCGCAAACCTCTAGCCAATAACGCAGGCTGCACACTGCCCGCGGCTTCTGAGTAATAACCTTCAATATGACGCTCCGATCCCGCTTTCTCAGCCAAAGACTTATCACACTTCTTCCAACTATTTATGCCTTGCTTGACCAACTCATTCACAACAGGTTCCATTCCACCCTTTTGCGCTTGATTGGTCGCCGTGTAGTAAGTACCGCTTTGATAAAGATGCGCGTCAATCTTGTGTTCGTTACAGAAGGCTTCGATCTCGTATATAACCTTTTCCGATTCCTTAACCAACCATTTCGCTTGCTCTTTTCCGTAGAGCTTTTTCAGCGTCGGATACTTTGTCGACCAAGTCAGCATGCAACCGCCGTTCGCACCAGAAGCACCGCTACCACATAGGCCTTTTTCAATCACGACAACATGTTTTTCGGGTTGCTGTTGTTTGATTAAAATCGCCGTCCATAAACCTGTATAGCCGCCGCCAACAATAGCGATGTTGCAGTTAACATCTTTTTTAAGTGGCTTAGCCGATATTAGCCCTGCATCGATGCTGCCAAATTCTTGTTCCAATGCTTGTTTGAACCAATATGAATAGTGTTTTGTCATTTGTTGTACCTTACTTAAAACCTAAAGGCGTAAACTAAAAAAGGAAGACCGAAGCCTTCCTTTACTGATTGCTAACTTCTAATGAACTGAATAGTTCGTCAGATTAGGATTTTGGCTCTGATTTAGCGTCAAACTTCTCAGACCATGTTTTAAGAACGTCGGCGCGTTCGCTACCCATTCGAGCGAAGTCCATTTTTGCCATATTCTTTTCTACATTAGGGAAGTTCTTTGCTTTGCCTGTCACATCTTGGTGACCAACAACCGGGTACATTTCGATGTAAAGCTCATTTGCCGCTTTCGAGATAGACCAATCAACAACACGTTGCGCTGCATCCGAAGGCTTAACAAGGCCTACCGCTTCAGATTCCCAACCGATACCCTCCGGTGTAATAACAGAAAGTGGCGCTCCTTGAGTTTTCAGCTTAGCGCCGCGGCTCGCCATAGAAATACCGATAGCGACTTCACCCATACCCGCTTGAACACATGGCTTAGAACCAGAGTGCGTGTAGTGAGCGATGTTTTGGTCTAGCTTCTGCATGTAGTTCCAACCTTGGTCTTCACCCATGTTTTGTAGCCAAGCCGAAACCTGCATGTAGCCCGTACCAGAAGACGCTGGGTTTGGCATAGCAATATGGCCCTTGTAGATAGGCTTCGTTAGGTCATCCCAAGACTTAGGTGCCGGTAGGTTCAATTGCTTAGCCACCACTTCGTTAAAGCAAACTGCATTAAAGAATGCGTCATTGCCATACCAAGCTTGAGTAGACTGTGGGTCGTTAAGGTTAGCGCGTAATGCTTCTACACCTTGAGGCGTATAAGGTTTCAGAATGCCCTCTTCTTTAAGCAAAGCCATAGAAGAGCCCGCAAGACCCCATACTACTTCTGCACGAGGGTTGTTTTTCTCGGCCAATAATTTTGCCGTCATGATCCCAGTTGAATCACGAACCCATTTGATGTTGATGTCTGGGTTTTCACTTTCAAATGCGTTTTTGTATTTCGCTAAAATGTCAGTTTCAAAAGCGGTGTAAACCGTCACTTCCTGTGCTGCATAAGCATTACCAGCGAGTAGAGTGACTAACGCTGCAAGTGATCCTTTCATAAAACGGTTTTTCATCATTTTCTCCAGTCAGGCCGATGCCAAGGTTAGAAGTTAGAAGCCCCATCAAGATGCTTCTATATCCATAAATTCAGTTAGGTTGTTAACACACACCTTCATATTGGTATGTACCAGATTTCGAGTATTAGGCTAATTGGCTTTTATGACGATTAAATGAACAAAAAATGGCAATTTAAAGATCGGAAAATTTCTCAACACAAGTGACAAATTTGAATATGAAGCTTTTGTGAAAATAACGTTTGGGCTATTTACGACCGTTTAAATTGGTTGTTAAAGTAATCGCAACAATTGGTATAGTCCAAAATAGAAATCACGAGAATTGAACATGAGAAACGAATACTTATTACTGACACCAGGTCCTCTATCTACTTCTGAAACCGTTCGCCAAGCGATGCTAAAAGACTGGTGTACTTGGGATGATGAATACAACAAAGACGTTGTTGAAGTGATTCGTAGCAAGCTAGTGGCTTTGGCGACTAAGCAAACGGGTTACACGAGCGTACTAATGCAAGGTAGCGGCACCGCTTCAGTTGAAGCAACAATCGGTAGCGTTATCTCTAAAAGCGGTAAGCTTCTTGTTGTTGACAACGGTGCGTATGGGGCTCGGATTGCTCAAATCTCAGAATACTTAAACATTCCATGCCATGTCGTTTCCCCAGGTGAAACATCACAGCCTGACTTGAACGAAATGGAAACGGCATTGGCCATGGATTCAGACATTACTCATGTTGCAATTGTGCATTGTGAAACCACCACTGGTATGTTGAATCCGATTAAAGAAATCGCCAAATTGGCAAAGCAGCACAACAAAACCGTCATTCTTGATGCGATGTCGAGCTTTGGTGGTATCCCTATGGATATTGCTGACTTAGGTATCGATTACATGATCAGCTCAGCCAACAAATGCATTCAAGGTGTACCGGGCTTCGGCTTTGTTATTGCTAAGCAGTCAGAGTTAGAGAAGTGCAAAGGCCAAGCTCGCTCATTAAGCCTTGACCTGTTTGACCAATGGCACTGCATGGAAAGCAACCATGGTAAATGGCGTTTCACCTCTCCGACTCATACAGTGCGCGCTTTCTACCAAGCTCTACTTGAATTGGAACAAGAAGGCGGCATTGAAGCTCGTTATAACCGCTACCAAACCAACCAAACCACATTGGTTGCAGGTATGCGCTCTCTTGGCTATGAACCGCTGCTTAATGATGACCTTCATTCACCAATCATTACCTCTTTCTATTCTCCAGCTCATAGCGATTACCAATTCAAGGAATTCTATGACCGTTTGAAAGAACAAGGGTTTGTGATTTACCCGGGCAAGGTTTCAAATGCAGACTGCTTCCGAATCGGTAACATCGGTGAAGTGTACCCATCAGACATTGAAGCTCTCATTGGCGCAGTTAAGAATGCTATGTACTGGGATATCAAGTAATGACGATAACTAACCAAGAGCCAGTGGTGAACGCGGCGCACTTTCGAAGTGAAGGTGATGTGAACACCACACCAGCACGCGAAAAATGGAACGAATCACTAAACGATGACGCGACTCAAGCGATGTTAAAACGTGATTCTGACGTATTTCTTCATCAAGCCATGTCAACGCCTTGTCTAGATACACTTGAAGCCGCAGAAGGCATCTACATACAAGATACGTCAGGCAAGAAGTACATGGACTTTCACGGCAATAATGTCCATCAACTAGGTTATGGTCACCCCCACATCATTAATAAAGTGACTCAGCAAATGGCGTCATTGCCATTTTCACCTCGTCGTTTTACCAATGAAACAGCCGTTCAGTGTGCTGAAAAGCTGACACAGATCTGCAGTGGTGATTTGAATCGCGTGTTGTTTGCTCCAGGTGGCACATCAGTGATCGGCATGGCGCTCAAACTGGCTCGACATATCACCAACAACTTTAAAGTAGTGTCACTGTGGGACTCATTCCATGGCGCGTCACTCGATGCAATTTCAGTGGGTGGTGAAGCCTGTTTCCGCGAAGGTATGGGCCCGTTAATGTCTGGCGTAGAACGTATTCCACCAGCGGTTTCCTATCGTGGTGCTTTTCCGCTTAATGACTCTTTTTCGCTTCGCGGGCAAAACTCCAGTGATGCGAACGAGACCGCATGTGATGTTCACTACGCCGATTACCTTGAGTATGTGATTGAAAAAGAAGGTGGCATTGGTGCCTTCATTGCGGAAGCAGTGCGTAACACAGACGTTCAAGTGCCAAGTAAGGCTTATTGGAAACGCATCCGTGAGATCTGTGACAAACACAACGTCATGTTGATCATCGATGACATCCCAAATGGCATGGGTCGTAGCGGCGAATGGTTTACTCACCAAGCGTTTGATATCGAACCTGACATCCTTTGTATCGGTAAAGGTTTTGGCGGCGGTTTAGTACCAATCGCAGCCATGATCACTAAAGACAAATACAACACGGCAGCGCAAGTATCTCTTGGTCACTACACCCACGAGAAAAGCCCAATTGGCTGCGCGGCAGCACTCGCGACCATGGAAGTGATTGAGCAAGAAAACCTACTTGAAAAAGTACAAGCAGACAGCGCATTCGTACGTGAACAGCTACTTCAAATGAAAGAGAAGTACCCAGTCATTGGTGACATTCGCGGCATCGGCCTGCTCTGGGGGGTGGAATTGGTCACTGACCACATCACCAAAACCCGAGCTTTCGATGAAGCAGAAGCGGTACTTTATCAATGTCTGAACGATGGCCTGAGCTTTAAGGTGTCACAAGGTAACGTGATCCAGTTGAGTCCACCATTGATCATCAGCCGCAGCGAACTAGAAGTCGCTCTGTCTGTATTCGAAAAAGCGATAGCAAAAGTCTGCAAAGACTTTGAATACCTTTAAACCATCATCTAACCAATAATTTAAAACAATCATTCATCTCCCAGAACAACTTTAGCTGGGAGAGAACAGAAATAGGACACGACTATGAACACAACATCACCTATCCAAGCGGTTATCTTTGACTGGGCTGGCACTATCGTTGATTTTGGATCATTTGCTCCAACCAGTATTTTCGTTGAAGCATTCAGACAAGGTTTCGACTTTGATATCGACTTAGCAGAAGCGCGTGAACCTATGGGGATCGGCAAATGGGACCACATCCAAGCAGTTGGTCGAATTCCTGCTGTTGACGCTCGTTGGAAGGCTCAGTTCGGACGCTCGATGACAAGTGAAGACGTTGATGCGATCTACGCGGCATTCATGCCTCTTCAGAAAGCAAAAGTAGCAGACCACGCAGCACCAATTTTAAACGCAATTGAAGTTGTAAATAACCTAAAAGAAAAGAATGTAAAAATTGGCTCTTGTTCTGGTTACCCACGTGAAGTGATGGATGTGCTAATCCCTGCTGCGGCAGATTACGGTTACCGACCAGACAACGTAGTTGCAACGGATGACTTACCTCAAGGTGGCCGCCCAGCTCCATTTATGGCTCTTAAAAACGTCATTGATCTAGGTGTGACGAACATTGCAGCATGTGTGAAAGTGGATGACGCAGCACCGGGTATCGATGAAGGTCACAACGCAGGGATGTGGACGGTAGGCCTTGTTCTATCTGGTAACGAAGCTGGCTTAACGTACCAAGAATACCTAGACGCAGACGAAACAATACTGGCAGCTGCGCGTGAAAAAGCAAGCGTTAAGCTAAACAAGTCAAACCCTCACTACCTGATCGATACTATTGCAGATCTGCCAGGTATCATTGCTGATATCGAGAAGCGCTTACTAGCAGGTGAGCGTCCATAACTCCTGCCACTTCTGCAAATCAGGGTCTGTAGCCCAATAATCCGCACACATGCAAAATGAAACCTCGTATCACGTAAAAATGATGCGAGGTTTCTTCGTTTCCAACATTTGAGACAACAATTTTTCGACAAAAAAGCTATAAATAGGCACCTTGAAAAATATAAATCCCAACAATCACATTGACTCTCATAAGCAATCAGACTAACAATGTGTTAACAGTTCCTGAAAAGGCCCTGACTGAATTAAAGCCTTGATTTACTTACCGTTGCAGTGTCCCACACGGTAAGTTTTCGATTTAATGGCCAGTTCAGATAACAATAAAAATTAATCCAAGGATAAGATTATGAAAAAACTTTCAAAAATCATGTGTGCTGTGATTGCAGCTTCAGGTTTCGCTGCTGCTCCATCCATTGCCGCAACGACATACGTAGGCGCAAAAGTTGGCATGGGTTGGCTAGATAGCGCTTGTGTAAGCGGTGAAAAGTGTGAAGATGATTCTGTTGCGGGTGGTATTTACGGTGGTTACAACTTTACCGATAACATTACTCTTGAATTGAATGCAGATTACTTAGGTGATTATGATACCAGCTTTAACAACAACGGAACGCCTAAAACATATAGCGATTCTATCGTAGCCATTTCTTTGAGCCCGATGTATCGACTAGCGATTAAACAAAAGTTTGATATCTTCTTCAAAGCAGGTCCTGCTTACATCATGCATGACGACGAAGACGACGTTGTATTAGCCTTAGGTATCGGCGCTGAGAAACAGTTTTCAGACGATTGGGCGCTGAGAGTTGAATACCAATACTTCGATGATTTTGATGATAAGATCATTCAAAACCTTAACTCCAACCTTGTGACTGTTGGCCTTAGCTACAACTTCGGTACAGGTAACACAACCGCATCAGCAGCGGCTGCAGCTTCTGCGGCGGCAGTGACTCAAGCACCTTCTGAGCCAATCACCGAGCCAGAAACTGTGGTTATTGAAGAAGAAGCAGCGGTAGTTGTTACTAAAGCGCAAACCGAGAGCTTCTCTCAAGGTACATTTGCGACTAACAGCACAGAGCTTTCAGAAGAAGGTAAAACAGCTGTACAGCCAATTGTTGAAGTCTTACAAGCGCACCCTCAATCGACCGTTAACATTGTTGGCCACACTGACTCAACTGGTGCGGCAGAATATAACATGATGATTTCTAAGAAACGTGCTGCCGCTGTAGCTACATACATCGAAGAGCAAGGAATTGAAGCTGAGCGTATTACGGCTTCTGGTGAAGGGGAAGAAAACCCAATCGCATCAAACGCTACCGCTGAAGGCCGTGCGCAAAACCGTCGTGTTGACGCAACGATCCCAAGCTTTGAATACCAAGAAGAAGCTCAAATTGAAGAAGTTATTGTAGAAACGACTGAATAATAGCACTCTACTCTAGCTAGAATAATTAAGGGCGGAACACTTTAAAGTGCTCCGCCCTTTTCTTTATCTAGCTATGCCCGTAAGTCGTAAAAATTAGCCTACCGCCAAGCAGTACAATCAGAGACTAGATAATTTCCCAGCTGTGCGTCATTTCAACGCCAGCACCCAGCATTAAGCACACTGAGCAGTACTTTTCTAAAGAGTCAGCACACACTTTAGCGACCAACTCAGGATCTAGGTTGTCACCAGACACTTCAAAATGAATGTTAATCACGGTAAAGATTTTTGGTGCGGTTTCACGACGTGTGGTTTCAAGTTTTGCATTGCAGCCTGTGATATTTTGGCTAGCAGATTTCAAACCATCAACCACATCAACAGAGCTACAACCACCGGCAGCCATTAACACCATTTCCATCGGGCTTGGCGCAGTAGCACCGCCACTTCCATCCATCACGACAGAGTGACCTGATTGAGATTGACCTAGGAATTTAAAGCCTTCGACCCATTTAACTTCTGCTTGCATGTGGTTCCTTAGATGTACGATAACCGCCATCAGTATCTATTATTGGATATCAATACTGACACCCTACTACTGGCGGCATTTATGAGCAAGATGTTCTCGGCGACATATTTTTTGTGAACGATGCAATTTTTTTCATCTAAAACCTGTCTCTATTCGTACATTCAAAATTGAATAAGAAAAACGTCAAGATGAGGTATCTATGAATAAACTATCTAAAATATTGGTATCACTCGTAGTCGTACTGCCACTGATTTCGCTGTTTGTAAGCCAGACTGGCACTGCCAATACAATGGATAAAACGGCTGATTCAGGTAAAAATGAAATCGCGACACTGGCTGGTGGTTGTTTTTGGTGTACAGAGTCCGACCTAGAAAAACTGACAGGCGTGACCGACGTTATCTCTGGGTATTCTGGTGGTGAATTAGAAAACCCCACTTATAAACAAGTATCTTCAGGTAAGTCTGGTCACATCGAAGTCATCAACGTGACTTACAATCCAGATCTTGTCAGCTACGAACAGGTTCTTGACCAATTCTTTAGACACATAGATCCAACCGATGACAAAGGCTCATTTGTAGACCGAGGCCCTCAATATCGACCTGCTATTTTCTATCATAATCAAGAGCAAAAAGACGTCGCTCAGAACTTTATGATGGAAATCGACAAAGCTAAGATCTTTGGTGCTCCACTAAAAACAGAACTGATTAAGTTTGAAAAGTTCTGGCCTGCCGAAGGTTACCACCAAGATTATTACAAAAAGAGCAAGGTTCGTTATAACTATTACCGTTACGCTTCCGGTCGTGATCAATATTTAGATAAAATCTTCGGTGATGATAGAAAGGAAAACCCACAAACTATCCGCCAGATCATCGACAGCAAAAATGCGACAGCAAACGCTAAGACCTACGTTAAACCGTCTGATGCTGAGATTAAGGCGAAACTAACCTCACTGCAGTACGATGTAACACAAGACGATGCAACAGAGCGCCCGTTTGACAACAAATACTGGGATAACAAGCAAGAAGGTATTTACGTTGATATCGTCACCGGTGAGCCTTTGTTCTCGTCAAAAGACAAATACAAATCAGGTACAGGCTGGCCGAGCTTCACACAGCCAATCAGCGAAGCTTATGTAGTAACCACTACTGACTACAAACTGCTTTACCCAAGAACAGAGGTCCGTAGTAAATTTGGAGATTCTCATCTAGGTCATGTATTTAAAGATGGTCCTAAACCGACAGGTTTGCGTTACTGCATGAACTCAGCTGCGATGCGCTTTATCCCAGCGGATAAATTAGCGGAAGAAGGCTACGAAGAATACGTTGAGATGTTTGAGGGCTAGCTAAAGACTCAATTCCACAGAATTCTATTCATAAACAACAAAGCCAGCATATCGCTGGCTTTCGTTTTTCTAACGCTCTAACAAGAAGGATTAACTCTAGCCTCTTAGCATTATTAACCCGTTAACACCGTATCTTCTGGGTATTTCAACAAAGAAGGTTCTGGCCGAGCTAACATATAAGCTAACGTTAAAGGACCGATACGCCCGATCACCATAACAACAATCATGATGTATTTACCTGGCTCAGTCAGATTCGCAGTTAATCCAGCCGTCAGTCCTACCGTTGCAAAGGCTGAAATCACCTCAAACATCACTCGATCAAACGCAGCCTTTTCAGTAAGCATTAACAGAAACATCGCGGTGGTTAATAACGCCCCACTTACCACAATAATGGCCAATGACTTTGTTACCGCTTGCCAAGTTACGGTTCGCTTAAACATCACTACATGTTTTTTCTGACGTAAAAACGTCCACGTCGCGACAAAGGCAACCGCAAAGGTCGAAACCTTAATACCACCACCCGTTGAGGTAGAACCTGCACCAATCAACATCAAAACAATCATCACCAGCAATGCAGGCTGAGTGTATTGAGACAAATCCACACTATTAAAGCCAGCAGTACGAGCACTCGCCGACTGGAAAAACGCTGCCAGCCACTGCCCTTGAGTCGATAACCCTTCCATGGTTGCTGAGTTATTCCTCTCCAAAAGCCAAAACATCACCGTGCCGACCAACAATAGAGTCGGTGTCGCTGTTAGCATAATCTTGGTGTGTAGATGCAGATGTCGAAAGCCTTTACGCCAGTTACTCGACAAATCGCCGACCACTGTAAAGCCTAGCCCGCCGAAAATAAACAAGCCTGCTAAGGTAAGAATCACCAGTGGATCGTCAACAAAGCTCATCATACTATCTGAGAACAGAGCGAAACCCGCGTTATTGAATGCTGATATCGCATGAAACAGTGCGTAGAAGCTACCTGTTGCCCATCCCATTTCAGGAACCCAGCGGAAACAAAGCAATACAAAGCCGATAAATTCCGCCACTAACGCAAAGATGATGATCTTCTTTACTAGCTTACGCAGGTTAATCTTACGATCTTGCCCTAATGCTTCTTTCGCCAATGCTTGTTGCTTTAAACTTAACCGAACACCGAACATGTACAGAAGAACCGCAGATAAGGTCATCTGCCCTAACCCGCCCACTTGCATCAAGAACATCAGCAAGATTTTCCCGGCCAAGGTAAAGTGTTCGCCCGTATCAACGACTCCTAACCCTGTTACGCTGATTGCAGAAGTCGCAGTAAACAATGCATCTGTGAAACTGAGCCCTGTGACAGAAAATATGGGCATCGTTAGTAAGATGGCCGAGGGAATAAGAACCGCCAAAAAGCTGGTCAGGATTATCTTAGGTTCAGAGCCTTTACGCGGCTTTTCATCTCTTGTGAGTGTGTAGAAAGTACCTTTTCGCTGAAACGAATTCATACTGTTACCCTATTACAAGTTCCCATTACCAATTACGTAGCTTTCTAGATAGGGTCTCTTTAGGCCCAGCGATGATCACCACATCTCCGATTTCTAAACTAATATCCAGTTCAGGTGCTTTAGTGAGATTAGGTCCGCGCTTAAATCCAAGAACTTCGACACCTACCTCTTTGCAAAGCTTCAAGTCACGAAGTTGCTTACCCAAGAGTTTTGAACCAATAACAATTTCAGTCATGGCCAAATCACTGCCAAGGTCAATAAACTCCAGAACGCGCCTGTCTAACATCTTACGTGCAACACGAATACCCATATCGCGCTCTGGCATGATGATATGGTCAGCCCCAATCTTAGAGAGGATCTTGCCGTGGAATTTATCGTTCGCCTTCACCCAGACGGCTTTTGCGCCTGACTCTTTCACCACCAGAGTGGTTAGAATACTGGAGTTAACATCAGAGCCAATCGACACCATGACCATGTCGTAATCATCGAGCCTTAGCTCTGTAACCGTCTCTTCGCTCGTACAGTTCGCAACAATAGCTTGTGAAACGAAAGTCGCTGCTTCTTTCACTCGCTCTTCATCAATATCGACGGCTAATACCTGCGCCCCTGAACCTTGCAGCTCTTTGCAAACTGACACACCAAAACGCCCTAAACCGATAACTGCATATTGTTTGTCGCTCATTTGAAATCCTGTTTAGAAATTTTAATTACACGGGATAGCCAAACCTACATTAGTTTCTATCTCAAAAAAAGTTAGTTCTGTAATAATAAGGTTATACTATTGTCATAATCGCTTGATTTATAAAGGTAGAGAACAACTCGAGTTTCTGCTAATTTCCAATTCATAATTTCTGCGGCAGCACACACAATGAATGAATTCATAACCCAAGTACAAACCTACATCAACCAGAGCCATAGTGATTGGGCAAACAGCGTCCTATTCATCACTATTGCAAGTTTTCTCGCTTGGGTAGCTTGGCGAATTATCCATAATCGCTTGGAAGTTCTGGCACAGAGAACCCACTTTCACTGGGATGACCTGCTACTAGAGGCACTGAAAACCCCTGTCAGTACGTTACTTTGGTGTTGGCCCGCGACCGTATCTATCGGGTTGATCCTTCAAGACCAATTTGGCAACGAAATCAACTGGTTAAAAACGCTCAAGCACATATTGATCATATGTACCTTCGTTTGGTTCACCTTACGAATGATCACCAATGCTGAAGCGTACATCTTAGAGCAGAAAAACAGAGATGAAACCACAGTACAAGCAATTGCAAAAGTAGCTCGTCTGTTCTTTATGGTTATGGGCGGCCTGACGATCATGCAGGCATTTGGGCTCAGCCTGTCAGGCTTGCTCACCTTTGGTGGTGTGGGTGGTTTAATCGTTGGTTTGGCAGCAAAAGACCTACTATCGAACTTCTTTGGTGGCATGATGATCTACTTCGACCGCCCTTTTAAAGTCGGAGACTGGATTCGCTCACCTGACCGCCAAATTGAAGGTACTGTCGAACGTATAGGCTGGCGTATGACCATTATTCGCACCTTCGATAAACGTCCTTTGTACGTACCAAACTCGGTATTCAGTAACATTGTGGTGGAGAATCCATCGCGAATGCTAAACCGCCGAATTAATGAAACCTTCGGGCTTCGTTACGAAGACGCAAGCAAGTTGGCTGTTATTGTGGATGACGTAAAAGCCATGCTTGAAACGCACCCAGATATTGATGCCAAACAGACGCTGATCGTTAACTTTGATAAATTTGGGCCATCAACGCTTAATTTCTTTATCTACACCTTTACAAAAACGGTCAACTGGGTGAGATACCATGAAGTTAAGCAAGATGTTCTGTTACAGGTGCTAGCGATCATCCATAAACACAATGCGGATATCGCATTCCCAACACAAACACTCAAGATTGATCCTCAAGGTTTTAGCGAAGCTCAAGCTATGATCATGTCCAATCCAGAAGCGCATCAATAAGCACACCTATATTGCTTATCGTTAAGTAAATTTCTTAGCGATAAGCAAAAAAGGTGAAGCGTGGTAACATGGTGCCAGTCTTCCAATGCACCCAATTACCACTCTATGATTGTACCTGTCATTCTAGCTGGCGGCTCCGGAAGTCGTCTCTGGCCACTATCTCGCGAGCTTTACCCTAAGCAATTTCTCAATATTGCCGGCAAGCAGTCCATGCTTCAGCAAACACTTCAACGACTGCAAGGTCTTGATGAGTACTTAACGGATAGTAACTGCGATGCCCCGCTCATCATCTGTAATGAAGAGCATCGCTTCATTGCCGCAGAACAAGCTCGAGCATCCAATATCCAACACAGTGGAATATTGTTAGAACCTGTAGGTAGAAATACAGCCCCAGCCATCGCACTAGCTGCGTTACAGGCTTTAGGTCACTCGAACAGCAGCCAACAACATAAATCTGACCCAATATTATTAGTGCTGGCTGCAGATCATCACATCGCAAAAACAGCTGCATTTCAGCAAACGGTGGCAAGAGGCGTTGAATACGCAAAACAAGGTAAACTGGTTACTTTTGGTATTACTCCAAACGTACCAGAAACTGGCTATGGTTATATAAAACAAGGAGAGCCACTCTCCCATCATGCTTTTGCCATTGAATGTTTCGTTGAAAAACCAGCTCTAGCAACCGCAGAACAATACGTTAATTCAGGGCAATACCTCTGGAACAGCGGTATGTTCATGTTTAGAGCATCACGCTACCTTGAAGAACTTGCTGAACATCGTCCAGAGATCCTAACGGCCTGTAAACTCGCTCTCACAACGCAAAACACCGACCTCGATTTTATCCATATTGACGCCGAAGCATTCCAAAGCAGCCCGAGCGACTCTATCGACTATGCCGTGATGGAAAAAACGTCGGATGCTGCGGTGATCCCGATGGATGTTGGTTGGAATGATATTGGTTCATGGTCTGCAATCTGGGATGTCAGTGATAAAGATGAACACAACAATGTGATTGAAGGCAATGTGTTAACTGTCGATTCTCAATACAACTACATCCACGCTGAAAACAAGCTGGTTGCGACGGTAGGTGTCGAGAACCTCATTATTGTCGAAACCAAAGACGCTATATTGGTTGCGAACAAAGACAAGGTTCAAGGTGTTAAATCGATTGTCAGTCAACTGAATCAAGCCGGTCGCACAGAACATTTGCATCATCGTGAGGTGTTTAGACCTTGGGGTAAATACGATGTTATCGATCTAGGCCAGCGCGACAAAGTTAAACGTATCACCGTAAAACCTGGTCACAAGTTGTCGTTACAAATGCACCACCATAGAGCGGAACATTGGGTAGTCGTGGCGGGTACTGCGAAAGTGACCAACGATGAGAAAACCTATCTGGTTGAAGAAGATCAATCCACTTACATCCCTTTAGGCCATATCCACAGCCTAGAGAACCCAGGGGACACTCCACTCGAAATGATCGAAGTACAAACCGGTAGCCATTTGAGTGAAGACGACATTATTCGATATCAAGATAGTTACGGGCGGAGCAAACAATCTAGCTCACCTCAAATCAACAAATCGAACTAGAGCAGCCACAATAGAATGAAACAGAATTTAGAGCTCAGCTGCTTTAAAAATAACGATATCCGAGGAATCATTGGTAAACAAATCAATGAGCGCCTTGCTTACCTGCTGGGTAGAGCATTTGGCGAATATGTCCTGTCCGCTACGCCTGAAACCTCATTCGATGACTTGGCGCAAGTGGTGATTGGTCGTGATAACCGCGAAACGTCTCTTTCATTACAAGAAGCCATGACCAAAGGCTTAATCGAGTCAGGGATTACCGTGATAGACCTAGGTATGACTGGCACAGAAGAAGTCTACTTTGCGACACGTTACCTAAAAGCGATTGGCGGAATACAAATTACAGCTAGCCATAACCCAATCAATTACAACGGCATGAAATTGGTCGGTGTAGACGCTAGCCCTATTAGTAAAAACAGTGGTTTAGATGAAATCAAACGACGCATTGAAGTACTCGAACAAGAGCTAAACAGCAATTTACCGCTCGTTTATGTGCAACCAAGTAACTCTAATAGACCGACTAGTATTCTCGCCCCTTATGTAGACCACCTACTCTCCTATATATCACCTTCTAAGCTTTCGCCAATGAAGATTGTAGTTAATGCAGGAAACGGCGTCGCAGGACATGTCATTGATGCTTTAGAGAATAAATTTAACAAACTCAGTGCCTCTATCACTTTCGTCAAGGTTCATCATACGCCCGATGGAGACTTCCCCAATGGTATTCCAAACCCTTTGATTAGAGAGAGTCAAGCAGCCACTCGAGATGCCGTTTTAGAACATTCTGCAGACCTTGGAATTGCATGGGATGGAGACTTCGACCGCTGCTTTTTCTTCGATGAAAAAGGCAATTACATTGAAGGTTACTACATCGTTGGTCTGCTAACCGAAGCCTTCTTGCTAAAAGACTCTAATGCAACTGTACTGCACGACATGCGCATGACATGGAATACAATAGAGATCGCAGAAAGACTAGGTGGAAACGCTGTTGGCGTAAAAGCTGGACATGCTTTGATCAAAGAGAAAATGCGAGAGTTAAACGCAGTGTATGGTGGAGAAATGAGCGCACACCATTATTTTCGTGATTTTGGATATTGCGACTCAGGGATGATTCCTTGGCTACTGGTTATCGAACTGATGTCGAAGACTCAACAATCTCTTCATCAATTGACGAGTACCAGTATGCAGAAATTCCCCTCTTCCGGAGAGATAAATCGCAAAGTTTCAGACCCCGAACAGGTCATGGCTTGCGTGTTATCGCACTACCGAGATAATGCCGTTGAGATCGATCATACAGACGGTATCAGTATGGATATGGGAACATGGCGCTTCAACCTAAGACAATCGAATACAGAACCATTAATACGCCTTAACGTTGAAACCAAACAAGATAGAGCTTTGTTATCATTTAAAGTCAACGAGCTACTGTCTTTTCTCATTTAAGAGTACAAGGTGCTTCCAATTTTCAACTAAAAACCATAAAAAAGCCCTTACTAACGATTGCTAATAAGGGCTTTGAATTTTCAGTAGCTTAGTCGCTGACTGTAATTGGTCTATTTGTTACGGCGAGCTTCAACAGCGTCTGCCAACTGGCGAAGTACTGTTTCAGTATCTTCCCAACCAATACATGCGTCAGTAACAGATTGACCGTAAGTTGCTGCTTTACCATCAACAAGGTCTTGACGACCTTCAACTAGATGAGACTCGATCATCACACCAAAGATAGCTTTGTCGCCGCCAGAAATTTGTGCACTTACGTCATCAGATACATTCATTTGACGCTTAAACTGCTTAGAACTGTTTGCGTGGCTGAAATCGATCATTACTTTTTGTGGAAGACCTGAAGCTGCTAGCTCTTCTTTGATCTTACCAACGTGTTCTGCGCTGTAGTTTGGCTCTTTACCACCACGTAGGATGATATGACAATCAGGGTTACCTGCTGTTTCAACAATAGCTGAATGACCGTACTTAGTTACCGATAAGAAGTGGTGAGAAGCGCTAGCAGAGCGAATAGCATCTGTTGCGATCTTGATGTTGCCATCAGTACCATTCTTAAAACCAACTGGGCAAGATAGGCCTGAAGCCAGCTCACGGTGAACTTGAGATTCTGTCGTACGTGCGCCAATTGCCCCCCAACTGATTAAGTCAGCAACGTATTGAGGCGTGATCATATCTAGGAATTCACTTGCCGTTGGCATGCCCATGTCAGTTAGGTCAAGCAGTAGCTTACGTCCTAAACGAAGGCCATCATTTAGTTTGAACGTATCGTTCATGTACGGGTCGTTGATTAGACCTTTCCAACCTACCGTTGTGCGTGGTTTTTCAAAGTAAACACGCATTACGATTTCAAGCTTATCGCCGAGTTCGTCACGCAGCACTTTTAAACGCTTGCCGTACTCAAGAGCAGCTTCTGTGTCATGAATAGAACATGGACCAACAATTACAAGCAAGCGATCGTCACTATCTTCTAAAATATTGTGAATCGCTTTACGGCTCTCAAAGGTTGTAGAAGAAGCAATTTCTGTCGCTGCAAACTTTTCTAAAACAGCAACAGGTGGTAATAACTCTTTTACTTTGTTAATTCTTACATCATCAGTCTGGAACATTGCTTACTTCTTCCTTTTTTCTATCCTTGAGCTGAATGTACGTTGTCTCACGTCACTTTCTATCAGCACTAATCTTCTTGTTCCCTGTAACTTAACTAGTAAAAACTCTAGTTTCAATCACTAATTGAAAATAAACGCAATTTTTTTTGTGTTTTATATTTAAAACACCCCGTATAACATTATTTACACGTTATCGATTGCGTAATTTATAGGAAAGCAAGAGTAGTAATTCATCAAGCTTCACCATTCCTGTGAAATTGTGTAGAACTGAAAAACAAAAAAGCTCACGTTATCAGCGTGAGCTTTTGTTTAATTACATTCTTTTCAATGGCTTGACGACACTATCAAGCCCTTCAATTTTGAGAGCCAGGCACAATTTTAATAAGTCGCCTAGTTCGCCTGACGGGAATCCCTTTTTGTCGAACCACAGCAAATATTCTTCAGGTAAGTCAATCAGTGTACGACCCGCGTACTTTCCAAATGGCATCTGCATTCGAGCCAACTTAATCAGATTCTCTTTCTCTAGCACTATTCGGTCTTTCTATGCGTCATCTATGTTCTGTAGAGTATCACCTAAACGTTCAACCCAATAGTTGATCGCATCTTTGGCATCATCTAGCGAGTCAATCATGGCTGAAAATCTTCATAACTGGTGAACTTGGTTGCGGTTTTAATTGGACCGCCTGCACAACCAAACCAAAAAATGCTGGTTGCAACAAGCAAGAGAAGTTTTAAAGGTTTCATAGCGCACTTACATTAAATAGAAAAATCCAACTAAGTATGCCATACTCTATGTGAGAAGATTGTAGAAAAAGGGGTTAAAACTCAGAGCTAGCTCTAAAATTAGTCATGCTGCACGGTATGAGCATACTCTACAATCACCTGATTTCCTTCGATATAAGCGTTTTGAATCTCGCCATCAACACTCATTCTACTTTTCAAATACACCACTTTAGGTCCAGACTCATTACCTTCTTTAAGTGAAGGGAACACATTTCTAGGTTCTAAATGAAGTAAACGGCAAAAGTGACTGATGAAAGACATGGTCAATGGCGTCTCCCCTCGCAGTACATTTGAGAAATCAAGCTGGTTCATCCCTAGCTTTTTTGAAAACTCCATCTGCGTAATTCGCATTCTCGATTTTTGTGACATCCACGTTTGATACAACGCATCTCTGTCTTGTTCTGTGAATTCCATACCGACTCCTTTATATAATTCATACCAATCAATTGTCCGTTTTTTCATACATGACATGTCAGAGTTCGGTTAGTGGAAACCAAAGGTTTGGTTTTGATATGAGCACAATTGTTCTACAGAACGAAACACAAAGACTCAAAGTATTCACAAAAACGATTAGAGCAAATACTTTCTTTATTTATATCAATAATTTATACATTAACTTAAGAAATATATAGCAAGTTAATTTGTATTAAGAATTAAAAGTTCGAGATTGGCATTCCACATTTCAATCGATTGATTCGCATTTATAAAACTGGTTGGCTACATTTCGTTTGCTCAAACGCACTTCTGGCAAACTATTTGAAAGAATAGGACGCAAAGCCACCGGTCTGTCGACAAATATTCTGTCTATGATAGCGGGGCCGCCACTTAATAGGATTTAAGTGTAAATGCATGCCGGAGTGTTCTCTTTTTTGTCGGCCAAATACAGTAAGGACAAATAATGAAACAACTCCCAAAAAAATCACTCATCGCACTATCGCTACTTAGCGTAAGCGGTGCAAGCTTCGGTCACGGTTATGTCTCTGCATACAACAATGGCGTTGCTGAGAGCCGTGTTGCCCTATGTAAGTTCCCCGCGAGTGATACGCAAGAGAAAAACACCAACTGTGGTGGTATCCAATACGAGCCACAAAGTGTGGAAGGCCCTGAAGGCTTTCCTGAAGTCGGCCCTGCTGATGGGAAAATCGCCAGTGCGCAATCTTCTTTAGCAGCAGCACTAGACGAGCAAAAAGCAGATCGCTGGGTTAAACGCCCTATCAAGTCTGGTTCTCAGTACTTTGAATGGACGTTCACAGCTAACCACAAGACTCGCGATTGGAAATATTACATTACTCAACCAGACTGGAACCCAAACCAGCCTTTGGCACGCAGCTCCTTTGACTTAACGCCATTCTGTGTTGTTGAAGGCAATATGAAACAGCCACCGATGCAAGTAAGCCACTTGTGTAATGTGCCAGAACGCGAAGGTTATCAAGTGATCCTTGCGGTATGGGATGTAGGTGACACTGCTGCGGCTTTCTACAACGTTATCGATGTGAAGTTTGATGGCGACGGCCCTATCATTCCTGATTGGGATCAAGGCGGTCAAATCAACCCAACACAAGACCTGAATGTAGGTGACGCTGTTTACACTCGCGTATTCGATCAATCCGGTGAGAACGCTTCATACAGCACTGAGCTTGTGATTGAAAGTTCTGAGCAAGGCAAAGCCAATAATTGGTCTTACGCTCTTTCTTCTAAAATCAACCAAGAGCAGACGCAAATCAAAGCAGGTCAATTGAACGACCAAGGTGATTTCGCCCCCGTTTACGGCACTAACCCTGTTTATCTAAAAGCAGGCTCTGGCTTTAACAGTGTAGAAATCGGCTACAAGATTGATACTCCAGAACCAGAGCATGAGCTAGAAGTAACAGGTCTAGAGTCAGAGTACATTATCGATGAGAGCCAACCTACCCAGCTAGATCTTACGTTAGCGGCAACAGGCGATATCCAAGCTGAGCTTACCGTGTACAACCATCACCGTGAAGCGCTTGCATCTCAGAAATCGGACCTAACAGACGGACAAGTTGAAGGTGTTCAGCTGACTCTTTCTAAGTCTGAAGCTGGCCACCACATGCTTGTGGTTGTGACGAAAGATGACCAAGGTAACTTAGTGGATCAGAACACGCTTGATTTCCATCTGATGGACGAGCAAACACCTCCACCAGCGGGCGATTACGACTTCGTATTCCCAGAAAGCATTGAGTCTTACACTGCCGGTACTAAAGTATTGAGCAGCGATGGTGGCGTTTATCAGTGTAAAGAGTTCCCATACTCTGGCTACTGTGTTCAATGGGCACCAACAGCAACTCAGTACGAACCAGGTGTCGGTTCACACTGGCAAAGTGCTTGGAACAAAGTGGACTAAGTACTCGCTAGATACTTACTTTGTATTAAGTGCGTTTTAGTCATCAACCAAACAAAAACGGATGCCCAAAGCATCCGTTTTCTTGTTCAGTAAAAGTAAAAACGCCAGTTGTTAAAGTAGATAGTGGTCTGCCAACAGAGCAACAAACAAGATCATGAGATGATAGATGGAGAACTTAAAGGTCTTCATCGCCATATTAGGCTCATCACGATACTTAAGCACCCAAGCGTGGTAAACAAACCCACCGTTGAGCACCAATGAAGCGCTCAAATATATCCAGCTGCTCATGCCGACTAACACCGGCAATATACACACGATGCTCAACAACAAGGTATAGAGCAAAATAGAAGTCTTAGTGTATTCGATTCCGTGGGTCACAGGCAGCATGGGGATATTCACTTTGGCATACTCATCACGACGATGAATTGCCAACGCCCAGAAGTGCGGAGGCGTCCAAATAAAGATGATCATCACCAACAACCAAGCATTTGAGTGCAACTCATTGGTAACCGCCGTCCAACCCAATAGCGGAGGCATTGCACCTGCGATCCCAGCAATCACGATGTTTTGTGGCGTCGCTCGCTTTAAGTACATGGTATAAATCACTGCATAACCCAACAAGCTTGCAAAAGTTAGCCAAGCGGTGAGTTGATTGACCCACACGACAAGCGTGACGAATCCAAGTAAGCCGATACCCGCTGCAAAGCTGAATACACGCACACTACTCAGCTCACCTGACGGTAAAGGTCGTCGGTTTGTTCGAGTCATCTGACCGTCGATCTTTTTATCGATCAAGTGGTTAAATGCAGCTGCTGAACCCGCCATTAGTCCTATCCCAATCATTCCGCACAGTGCTTGCTGTAAAGGTAAGCCATTAGGCACAGCCAGACACATCCCGACCAATGTCGTCAGCAACATCAAAGCAACCACTTTAGGCTTGGTCAGCGTTAAGTAAACTTTCCAAGTGGCTTTGTTCTTTGCAGCCATTTCGTTACTTAAAGCTATGTCGTTGTTGGCTGTTATCTTATGACTTAAGGTTGCGTCTTGAACCACTACTTCATGTTGTGTTGACGTTCTACTTACCATGATTACCTCCTTGTAATACACTGTTCTTTACCAAGCGCTCACTTGGTTTTCGTTGCCACACCACAAAATTGGTTACAACCGTGCTGATGAGCAACATCGCTGCGACTAGGTTATGCAAAACCGCAACTGAGATTGGTAGGTGAAACCATACATTGCTGACCCCAAGACTGATTTGAGTGAACAACACGATTGCGACAATCACGCTTAGCTTTTGATGGGGCGCTTGGCCAAACTTCCATAACTGGTACACGACCATCAGCACCGTTAACGTCGCCACAATAGCCCCAAACCTGTGCATGACATGGATGGTGAGCCTTGCAGGATACTCCAACACACCAAACTCATAATTATCATGTCCGCGTTGAGCAAAATCGAACGCATTTTTGAAATCGAGGTAGCTCATCCAGTTACCTTCACAAATAGGCAGTTGGGTACACACCAAAGCGGCATAGTTTGACGATGTCCAGCCACCAAGTAGTATCTGCCCAATCACAATGAGTAATCCAAAGAGCGCCCAAACTTTAAGTGATGGAGAATAAAAAGCCTCGCCAAAACGGCTTTGGAATTGAGACAAACGACAGTAGAGCAGACACAACAGTGACAACAGTGTGAAGCCCCCCATCAAATGCGCCATAACCACAACGGGCATCAACTTGAGAGTCACCGTCCACATTCCAAGCAAAGCCTGAAAAATCACAGTGGCTGAAATAAGCAAAGGAAGCCCAATCGAAGTAATATTCTTTTTAATACACCAAGCTACAACGACAAAGATAAGCAGCCCTAATGTTCCTGCAAAGTAGCGATGTATCATCTCAATCCAAGCTTTATCTGCTTCGAGAGCTCGCTCTGGAAATTGCAGATTGGCTTGATTCACCGCTTGGGCATCAGAGGGCACGGTGATCTTTCCGTAACAACCCGGCCAATCAGGACAGCCAAGGCCAGCATCAGACAAACGTGTATAAGCGCCGAGAACAATCACGGTAAGGGTTAACAAGATAGTTAATCTCATCACGAGCATCAGTAAATCAGGGGCTTTATTCTGCATCGTTTATCTCCCTATACTTATTCCCTTTCGTTGCTTACACTCAAGCATTAGCTCCATCTGCTAAAGCTTATAGACTTAAGCTTTAGTTGATAATCCTATCAACTACCCAACTCGTGACAGTTTGAGAAGCTTTCTTAAATCATGAATCATGCCTTTAGATTGACCAACTAACTGCGAAAGATCAGAAACGCTTTTGTACTCCATGACCAACTGTCCTAGTGGGTCAATAATGACAATGGAAGCAGGCGAAAACTCGGTACTTAACTGATCACCACCAGCTAACAAAGATAGAGCAGGCTTATCGAGCGAACCCGATAACGAGTTCCCCTCCGATACAAAAACAACGGGGGTCACCCGCTCTTTGTTTTTACCTAGCGCCAAATAGCTTTGATTCAAATAATGGAGCTGTTGCTCACACAAGCTTTCGCACTCTGTGGGAGCAATATAACCTACTAACCACCCTTCTCCAGCCATGGGTACCGTTATGCCAAAATCCGCTAGTGTGGTTCTGGGTTCTATCAATTCGCCCGAGTTAGTGACACCTGAGGTATACCAATTCTGGTCCAGCACGGTTTTGGCAATAATCGCAGGTAATGCGAAAATCAAAAATAATCCGATTAATACCAGACGTCCCTTAGTCTGGCGGCTTTTAAGCTCAGCCATGTTTGCATCGGTGCTTTCCTGGTTCATTTGCGCTTGAGATTTATCCATATTTCTTCCTTGTGGTAAGCACTGCCTTTAAGTCGCTATTTCAATCTCGAGTGCCTACTTCTTATTCATGTGGCTATTTTTCTTAAAATATCGGAACCCTATCAACAACATCAAAAACAAAAGTACGGCAGCCATTACAAACCATTGAAATGAGTAACCAAAGTGCTTCTCAGATTTCATCGCCGTTGGACGCCATAACATTTCATAGGGCCATGAATCTAAACTCTGAGGTTGGAAGACAAAGGGCAGTACTTCTTGCCCGGTGTACTCTGATAACGCTGTTATGTTTAGGTTTTGGATTCTATTTGGTGTCGTATTTTCTAAAGCTAACTCATGGCTTAAAGGATTCACCGAACGTGTATACAAACGCCCTGACATTTTGGTTGGTAGTGTGATGCTTCCTAGTTGTGGGAGTTCTCTTCTGTCACTGCTCGCTGCAACGAACCCAAGATCGATCAATAACTGTTTTTCAGCCACTAAGGATTTGTTGTCATCTTCAAAGCGAACCTCACCCAACATGTAAATCACATAGCCTACCGTTCCTTGGTTAATCTGGTTGTCTAACAAAACCACTAAACCATTGGGTGTTTCCAGCTCCACGTCAACTCTTAAGCCATTTAAAGACGGCAGTTCAGATGCACCTTGCATTTGTGTACGCGAGCCCTTCCATTCAGAGATCACCGTATCCAACGACCTAGACGATTGCTGCGCTCTTTCTGATAGCTGCTGTTCATAGCGCAATTTCTCGTTACCTCGCTCTAACTGCCATAAACCCAACTTGATTAAAATGCCGACTGAAACCACAGTTAAAACAATCGCTATCCAAAAACCTTTACTGCGGAACTTGTGTTCATCATCAATCAATCGGTTTGGAGTTATCACTATGGCGTCATCTACCTTTGTGTTGTTGTTTAAAATTGTGTTGGTCGCTTTGCTGTTCTTCATCGCTTTCAACTTGATGAAAGGCCTAATCCAAATCGCCTCGGGCAAACACAATGGCAAAAGACTGAGCCACTTCTTGGGTCGTCGTGTGATGTGGTCAGCTGTTGTCGTGTTACTGTTATTACTGGCTTTAGGTTCAGGAGTGATAACTCCCAACCCTCGCCCCTATTAATTCCCAATAGGCTCAGCAGTTAGAGCACATACACAAACACAAACAGACCTAACCAAACCACATCGACAAAGTGCCAATACCAACTGCCCGCTTGGAACGCAAAATGGTCTTTCGGAGTGAAGTGGTCTTTCGCAACCCTTGCTAGCAACACAATCAAAAAGAGGGTTCCTAAACAGACATGCAAGCCATGGAATCCAGTCAGTAAGAAGAATGTGTTGCCATAGATGCCAGATTGAAGTGTCAGCCCCATCTCTTGATAAGCGTGAAGATACTCTTCAACTTGGAAAAATAGGAAGAAGCCAGCTAGAACAATCGTGATCTCCAACCAGACGATTAACGCCATGCGCTTATTTTGTTCGAGGCTTAGGTGCGCCATGTGCAACGTCACGGATGAAAGCAGTAGAATAATGGTGTTCTTAAGAGGGATACCCTGCCAAGGCATAGCTTGTGTCGTCACGCCATCAGGTGTGGTTGTTAGCGGCCACATCGATTGGAACATCGGCCACAACACTTCGTGAGTCATTTCATTATTGCCCGCCCCACCAATCCAAGGCACAGAAATCATTCGAGCATAGAAAAGCGCACCAAAGAAAGCACCGAAGAACATGATTTCGGAAAAGATAAACCAACTCATGCCTTGTCGAAACGAACGAGATATCTGCTCAGAGTAGAGACCACTTAATGATTCCGTGATCACATTGCTAAACCAACCTGCAAGCATGTAAAGCAACACACAAAATCCGACTAACAGCACTGCTTTTCCAAACACACCACCAGCGGCATCAGTACCCATGTTTTGTACCGTCAAGCCAGCGCCAACCGCGACCAAAAACAGTGCTACAGCACCCACCAATGGCCAGTGGCTTTGATGTGGAACGAAATAAACTTCCTTTTTAGAACTCATCGCTCAACTCCTTATGTTGATACTAGTTCTGTAAATCCCTAATTACTTGCGAGTACGTTAGGCCCAGATTTATTGGCCGCTGCACCCACCTCACTCGTAATATTAAATAACGTATAAGAGAGCGTAAGCGTATGTATCGATTCTGGAATATCTGGCTCAATGTAAAATATCAAACCCATTTCTGCACTTTTGTGCCCGTCCAATGGCTGCTGATTAAAACAAAAGCACTCCATCTTATTAAAGTAGGTCGCTCCCATACCTGGAGACACCGATGGTACAGCCTGACCAACCAATGAACTCGCAGATAGATTCTTCGCGATATAATTGGTTTGAACTACCTCTCCTGGATGAACCTCTAGCACACGTACTTCAGGCGAGAACTGCCACGGCATATCTGGCTTAATGTGCGACATGAATTCCACTCGAACAGTACGAGAATAGTCGGGCTGCATTCCCTGAGGTTGCACCGCTGAAACGGTATTAGTTTTGCCATTGATCCCTAAAGCCTCACACATCACATCGTAAAGTGGCACCAAAGCAAAACCGAAACCAAACATCGCAACCACACTCAACACCAAGTAGCCCGTCAGCTTTTTAGACGATCGCTTATTAGATAGGCGCTTTGGCTGTTTTTTAACTTGATCGGAATCGCTTTGCTTATCACTCATAGCTAATTCCTCTAATCTACTTTAGGTGGATGAGTAAAGGTGTGGTGAGGCGCAGGGCTTGGTACTGTCCACTCAAGTCCTTCCGCTCTGTCCCAAGGCTTGCTTGGTGCAGGCTCTCCGCCTCTTACGCACTTAATAGCCAGCCATAAGAAAATCAACTGAGACAACCCAAAGGCAAAACCACCAATCGACACGACTTGGTTAACGTCAGCAAATTGAATGGCGTAATCTGGAATACGACGCGGCATGCCCGCTAGCCCTAAAAAGTGCATCGGGAAGAACAGTACATTAACTGAGATTACCGACGTCCAGAAATGCCACAAACTGAGCTTGTGGTCGTACATATGCCCAGTCCATTTCGGCAGCCAGTAATAGGCGGCGGCCATAATTGAGAACACAGCACCTGTCACCAGAACATAGTGGAAATGAGCTACAACAAAGTAGGTATCGTGGTATTGGAAATCAGCAGGTACGATAGCGAGCATCAATCCGGATAACCCACCAATCGTAAACAGAACAATGAAAGCAATAGCAAACAGCATTGGCGTCTCAAAGGTCAAAGCACCCCGCCACATGGTCGCTACCCAGTTGAAGACTTTCACACCTGTCGGCACAGCGATCAACATGGTGCAATACATGAAGAACAATTCGGCAAATACTGGCATACCCGTGGTGAACATGTGATGCGCCCAAACCAAGAATGACAGCAATGCGATACTGCAAGTCGCGTATACCATCGAGTGATAGCCAAACAAACGCTTGCCACTGAATGCAGGGATGATGGCTGAGACAATACCAAAAGACGGCAAGATCATGATGTACACTTCGGGGTGACCAAAGAACCAGAATATGTGCTGGAACATCACCGGATCACCACCACCAGCGGCATCAAAGAAGCTTGTTCCAAAGTATTTGTCGGTCAGTACCATGGTGACCGCACCGGCCAGCACCGGCATAACGGCTATCAGTAGGAAAGCGGTAATTAACCAAGTCCATACGAACATCGGTAACTTGAACCAAGTCATGCCCGGCGCTCTCATATTGACAATAGTTACGATCACGTTAATCGCCCCCATGATCGAACTGATCCCCATAATATGTACTGAGAACACGAATAGTGCAGTGCTGTCCGGGCCATAAGTTGTCGAGAGTGGCGCATAAAAAGTCCACCCAAAGCTCGGGCCACCACCCTCTGTAAACAAAGACCCTATTAAGATTAGAAAAGCAAACGGCAAGATCCAGAAGCTGAGGTTATTCATTCTCGGCAAAGCCATATCTGGAGCACCGATCATCATTGGGATCATCCAGTTAGCTAACCCCGTAAATGCTGGCATCACCGCACCAAACACCATGATCAAGCCGTGGACTGTGGTCATCTGGTTGAAGAAGTCTGGCTCAACGAGTTGTAACCCCGGTTGGAATAGCTCCGCGCGGATCACCATTGCCATAGCTCCACCCGTTAAGAACATCGCAAAGCTGAACCACAAATAAAGTGTCCCAATGTCTTTATGATTGGTTGAATATAGCCAACGAGCCCAGCCTTTAGGTGCCGCATGTGAGTCGTGATCATCAACAGGCAAATCACTATTACCCAAGGTGCCTTCCGCAGAATGGCTCAGTACTTGATCTTCTGCCGGAGCCGATTTCACCGGCTTATTGATTGGTGAGCTCATAATTGCTCCTTAGCATCATTTTGTGCTTCGTCCGATGAGCCCTGTTCGTCAGGTGCTTGGGCTCCGCCTTCTTGTTTAACTTTGTAAGCGTTAATATCTGAAGCCTGAACAATATCGCCTGTATCATTGCCCCAAGCGTTTCGTTGATAAGTCACTACCGCTGCGATCTCTTTCTCGGTTAGCTGATTATCGAATGCCTGCATCGCCGTGCCGCCACGACCATAAACAATGGTGTCAATATGAACATCGACATCACCAAGAGCGATAGGGCTCCCTTTAATGGCTGGGAACGCCCCAGGAATACCCTCACCGTTTGCTTGATGACAAACTGCACATCGAGTTTTGTAGACCTCTTCACCGATAGCGTTCAGCTCGTCCAACGAAAGTGACGCATCTAATGCATCTTTCGCGGCTTGCTGTTCGGCTAGCGCCAACTCTTTTTGCTCTGCTAGCCATGCGTCAAATTCATCTTCTTCCATGGCATGCACCACTATCGGCATGAAACCATGAGCACGACCACATAGCTCAGCACATTGGCCGCGATATACCCCAGGCTCATCGATTTTTGTCCAAGCCTCATTGATAAAGCCTGGAATGGTATCTTTCTTAACGGCGAACGCTGGCACCCACCATGAGTGAATTACATCGTCGGAAGTCATCAAGAAGCGGACTTTTCGGTCAATAGGCAATACAAGTGGCTTATCAACTTCTAGTAGGTAATGCGCGCCTTTCACTTCGATGCCTTCAATCTCTTTGTCGCTGGTCGCTAGAAGGCTGAAGAATTCGACATCCTCACCAAAGTAGCTGTAATGCCATTTCCATTGTGATCCAGTGATTTTAACTGTCAGGTCTGATTGGGAGGTATCTTCCATCGCTATCAAGGTTTTGGTGGCTGGTATGGCCATAGCGATAAGGATGATAATAGGGATAATAGTCCAGAGGATTTCGACTTTGGTACTTTCATGAAAATGAGCAGCAACTGCGCCCTTCGATTTCCTGTGCCTCAAAATCGAATAAAACATCACACCAAAAACAACAAAGGCAATCGCACAACAGATGTAGAAGATCAGCATATGAAGTTCATACACCTTACCACTGATCTCAGTGACGCCTTGAGTCATGTTGTAATCACTGCTTGCGTGCACTAAAGGCGATACTAAAAGCACAACAAAACTCTTCCAAAGCCACGCTAGCCTAACCAGTAATCTTTTCAAAAGATCTCTCCTTATCCTTCCTAATTGGATACTTGCGACCTAAATGTCGTTGCGAGCTATATGTCATTCAGAGCTGGACAACATTCATTGTTATTCCGGCTACACATGAAAAGGCGAATCTCAATCTACAACTCACATGAAATTAGCCTGTAAGTGGGCTACTGACCTCATATAACCTAAGAACTAATACGGTTCAAAAGCGTTGGAGGTTTCCATGAAAGATTCAAAAACGGCGAACTTGTTAAATTTTGTTATATTTATGTAAAAGGCTAGTTAGTGATATCCAATTGTTCAAGGTAAGTTTACTTACTAAACAGTCAATTATTTGAAGTGGCTTAATCTACATGCCTTCTTGCCGTTGGAATTTAATTTATATCGAGTTTTACGATTGCCCTCATGGAAATGATAATCAATATCAATTAAGTTAAATCCAACAGTAAGTCATACAGACATTTAAAGGTTTAGTGATTATGCAAGATGCAATGAACTGGTTAGCGAGAGACCCAGACCCAAGAACTCGTGAAGAGCTTCAGCACCTCATCGACGAGGAGATGCACGACGAATTAGTAGACCGCTTTACTCAACGATTAGAGTTCGGAACTGCGGGACTAAGAGGTAAAGTCGGATGCGGTCCAAATCGAATGAACCGTTTAGTCATACAGGAAACAGCAACCGGACTCGGCCACTACTTAATCGAACATGTCGCTAATGCTACCATTCGAGGAGTGGTCGTGGGTTACGACGGCCGATTAGACTCAAAGCAATTCGCCATTGATACAGCTTCTGTGCTCACGGCTTTGGGTATTAAGGTATACCTTACATCTCATGTAGCAGCGACACCTATCGTCGCCTTTGGTATTGAGCATTTCAATGCAGCTGCGGCTGTTGTTGTTACAGCCAGCCATAACCCTCCGGAATACAATGGCTTCAAAGTATACTGGGAAAATGGCGCGCAAATCATTCCACCTCATGATGCAGGCATTGCCGCTGAAATCGATATCGCATCAACCAAGTCAATCCCTTTAATGAGTTTAAGTGATGCTGAAACGCAAGGTAAGTTAGTATGGTTAACTGAAGGTTATTATCAGACGTATCGCGCTGCGATCAATCAGAGCCCATATGTGAGTAAAGAGAAGGAATCGGCAAACACCACCATCACTTACACCGCTATGCATGGTGTCGGCGCACAAATGGCTGAGGATCTTCTTCATGATTCTGGTTTCCATAAGGTGTTCAGCGTGGCCGAGCAAAGAGAGCCTGATGGTAACTTCCCAACCGTGAACTTCCCGAACCCGGAAGAAAAAGGCGCAATGGATCTGGTGGTCAACCTAGCGAAAAGTGTCGATGCCGATATTGCTTGTGCCAATGACCCTGATGCGGACCGATTTGCGGTTGCTGTGAGGACAGATGATGGCTCATACAAAATGCTAACTGGCGACCAAGTAGGTGTGTTATTCGCACATTACTTACTGTCAAAGCCACACGCGAAAAACCAGTTAGTTGGCAACAGTATTGTCTCTTCAACCTTGCTTGAAAAAGTGGCTCAATCTCATGGTGCGACTTATTTCCAAACGCTGACCGGGTTTAAATGGTTAGCTAATATTGGCATGCAATTAGAAGATGAGAATAACGAGTTCTTGTTCGCCTATGAAGAAGCGTTAGGCTACACCATTGGTACTCAGGTACGAGATAAGGATGGGCTATCGGCTATCGTCGTGTTTGCTCAATTGGTTGAAGAGTTAAAATCTCAAGGCCGAACGGTTTGGGATCTCCTTGCTCAGATTTCATTTGAACATGGGGTTCACACCAACGCGCAACGAAGTATTGCCCTAGACCCAAATTCACCGTCGATTGGTTCTAAACTCCGCTCGGCTCAGCCTAAAGCCATAAACGGTGTCGCTATCTCTGTGATTGAAGATCTACAGTCTTCTCTGCGCTTTGTTATTGGCGGCAATACCGAAGCGATCAATCTACCTTCCAGTGATGTGCTCATCTATCATCTCGAAGATGGCTCACGCATTATCGTAAGACCTTCGGGCACTGAGCCAAAAGTGAAAGTCTATTATGAGACGGTAACAAGATTTGAAGGGACAGAAACGTACGAAGACACTCGCCTGCGCGGTGAGAAGTACATGGAGAACCTGATTGAGCAACACCAGCAGGAACTGAATTCTTAACGATTGACATGTTCAACGTATAACAGCTAAGAACAAAAATGGACGCTTAGAGCGTCCATTTTTTTCGGCGACTAACCCCGGAAGTATGTTTTGGTTGTGAGCTTACGACGTAAAGAAAGAAGACAGCATCCAGATCGCCAATACGATGAAGACCCCGCCCATCACTTTTTGTTGATAGGTGCGAAACTTAGCATTTTCCACCAGAGACTTACCAATCGTACCCACTAAAGCCACCAGCAAAAAGTTGAACGTTAGGCCAAGAACATTCAATAATAAACCCAGAACAAGCATCTGCTCACCGGAAGTCGCTTCAATATTCGTCGACACGAACTGAGGCAAAAACATCACAAAGAACACCAACGCTTTAGGGTTAAGCAGGTTACTGATTAGCGCTCTTTGGTAGTAGGCTTTTGCTGCAAAGTTATCGCTTAGCTCAGGCGCGCTCCTCTGTTCTGTCCGAAGGCAATCCCACCCCATTTTCAATAAGTAGGTTCCGCCTAAAAGATGAAGGGCTTTTAAAGCTATTGGGCTCATCGCAATCAATGCTGAAACACCCATTGCAGCCAATACTGTCAGGATGATTCCGGAAGTCGCGTTACCTAAACTTGCGAACACACCAACCTTGCGGCCATAGCTCATACTTGAGCTCGCGATGAGTAACATATCAGGGCCAGGTAAAAGGAGAAGTGCAACAACGGCAGTCAGGTAGACAGGTAAAATGGTTAAGTCGATCATGGGTTTCAGCATTGATAAAAACGGAGGCGAATTTTATATCAATTACCAACACCCTTCCAGATGCAATTAGTGGTAATGCGGGAGTATATTCGAATTAAAAACCAACTTTAATCACTTGTACCAACTTATTAACTAAACATAGAGTATTAATTAACTCGCTACCCACTCAATCTCAATCAGTGTCGTTTCACCACACTTTAGACGACCAAGGAATATATCACCTCGATGCACCTCACCAACGCCTTTGGGGGTTCCTGTCATTACAACATCGCCATCAAGCAAAGTCGTGTAAGAGGTTAACTCTTCGAGGATAGTTTGTGGAGAATAAAGCATCTGCTCTACGTGCCCTTTTTGAACGCGAACACAATTAATAAACAGTTCCAGATTTAAGTCTGTGATATCTAGGTTATCTGTTGGAACAAAGCGACTAAATACGGCTGAACCATCAAACGCTTTGGCCCGCTCCCAAGGTAAGCCTTTCGCTTTTAAGCTACTTTGTAATGCACGTTTGGTAAGATCTAACCCTAAACCCACAGCGGAGTATTGACCATTTTTAACGATGAAGCAGATTTCTGCTTCGTAGTGCAGGGCTTCTTGATGAAAAGAAGACAGAGAGGACGTAACACTGGTGCTCGGCTTATTGAAAACCACCATAGAGTCTGGGATTGCATTATTGAGTTCTTCGATGTGATCGACATAGTTACGCCCAACACACAGCACCTTAGTTGGGGTTGCGGTTCGCTTCGAATTCATTAATTGTTCCTGCTCTACAACGCTGCTCATAGTTTGTCCCTGAACTATTTTTTGGAGTGAGAAGTTTAACGCATCATAAAATGAGAGTCTTCGACAAGATGGTTACCAATATCTAAATTCTGATCTTTAACTCAATTAAATGATTTAAATACTTTTATCCGAAGATCGCAGCAGTACGAAATAACAATCCAGATAAAAGTTCTAAACGAAAAAAGCCCTCTCCAACCAAAAGGTTTGAGAGGGCTTAGCATGGTGTCTAGGACAGTATCCTAAAAGGTAAACTTAAGGAGTAAACACTATGCTAAATAAGTCTGCGACTTATAGGTAGTAACGAGCACCAAGTAGCCATTGGTCGTCAGCATCTTTCTTGTAAAGGCCTGAACCTTGAAGATCAAACTGGTAACCAGCAAAACCTACGAACTGAGATGTGAAGTTGTATTCAGCTTGTAGAGCCGTTGTGCTGTATACAGTTTCGCTGTTCTTGTCGTCTTCTACCGCTTCGTAGTTAACGCTTAGGTTAAGGCTGTTAGACAGAGCGTAAGAAGCTAGTAGTTCAATTGCTACAGACTCTTCTAGTACACCAGTGAAGCTACCTACAGTCGCAGAGTTCATGTAGTTGTTCATTGCGTATACACCTGCAAGGTATAGACCTTCCGCGCCGTATGAACCGTAAGTTGCACTTAATACGTGAGAATCAGCAGTTTTTGAGCCAACAAAACCTGCGTAATCAACGTCACCTGTGTTGTAAGCGTAGTTTGCAGTAAAGTCAGCAATAGCGTAGTTCAAAGCGATCTGGCCACGGTTTCCGTAATCGTTGCCATTGTCTTTATCTGCCTTACGGCCTTGCCATGCAACAGCTGCACTTAGAGAGCCTGCGTTTCCGAAGTCTAGTGCATTAGCGTAGCTCACCATCTCTTCGCCACGACCAGTACCTAGGTTACCGTGATCATCGTAAATAAAGTCGTTTGCGAAAGCGATTGGCATATCAGCAACGCCAGCAACGTTGTAGTAAGGTGCCCATTGAGTACCTACTGCTGCACGACCTAGGTCATCATGAGTTAGACCAACGTAGCCTAGACGAGTTGTGAATGCTTCATCACCGCCGTCAAGCATGTTTAGCGCCCATTCACCTTTAGCATCAGCAGTAAAGCCGTTGCCTAGTTCATGAGTAGCGTTGAAGTTAATACGTGGAGAAACAGACTCTACACCGATATCATCTTCGTTGATACGGTCACCACTGTTTACATCACCAACAGCAACTGAAACGTGGCCGCCAACTGAGAATGTTGTGCCGTCTTCGTTGTAAAGTTCTACTGCAACTGCCTGTGTACCAAATACTGCACCAGAAATTGCTAGCGCTAAAAGTTTCTTATTCATTGTCATATCCATTTGTAACTGGGTGAGTTATTCACTAACAACCTCGTGCTTACGGAGAAGTTGTTACCTGCATTTAACAAGTAGGAAAACACTAATATACGAATGACAAAAAAGTTGCATTAAAATATATAAAATAAAACAAATCACACTATAAAAAACAAAAAATCAATATTAAACAAAAGGATAGAACACAAACCCGCCGTAACCTTTTTATATTTTGAGACCGACACCTTGTCAGATTTTGATTTTTCAATCGTGAAAGTAGCATTAAAATTCAAAGCAACATATTACTCATTAGACCATTGAGTGACACATCTTTAGCTTTGAAACATTTTGTAACATGCAGAACTCAGCTGAAATATTTTGCTTTGTGAAACAATTCCCAATTTGAGCTAGGAAAAATCACTCAATTGAAAGTGCACTAGAAAAAATACAAAAAAAAGGCAACCAATCAGCAACTGGTTGCCCTTAATAACACATCATTAAACTCTTATTTGAAGCAAACTTCAGCCCAGCGAGCTAAACCTGCAGTTACCGAACCGAAATAGTTGCCACTCACAATAGATACGTTAGGCACAGCTTGTTGTACAGCTTCACGAAGTATCGGTGAACGAGCTGACCCCCCCGTCATGTAGATTACGTCTGGCTTTTTCTGGCCTTGTTGAATCGCTTCTTTAACCAACTCAATCATCTTAGACTTTGGTGTTTCAATCGCTTCAACCATCTGTTCGATTGAGATGTCCACCTCGACCAATTCAGAGGCAACATTAATTGCAGCACGATATTGAGAGGATTCTGCCAGCGCGATCTTAGCTTCTTCCGCTCTGCGCACAATGCCGTAACCTAAAGTATCATGATAAACCTTCATCAAACGTTCTAGCTTTTGAGGCTCTGACGCTTCTTTACGAAGTAATTTCAATGCTGCTAGGTTTTCTCTTGAATAGAAATTCTTTTGAGCTTCAACATTATTAATCGCAATTGGATTCCAGAATTGAGTCAGTGGCATATCGATACCCGAAATGCCTTTGCTGCCCATACCAAAAGGTGACATCAGTTGTTTGAACGCAAGATAGATATCGAGGTCATTGCCCCCTACCCTTTGTCCACTGTGTGCGAGCAAACTCTGGGTACGATCCGCTTTACCAGACCAAGTTGGTCCCATTTCTAACAATGAACAATCGGTGGTACCACCGCCAATATCCACAACCAATACCGTTTGGTTTTCAGTTAGTGTACTTTCGTAATCAAGACCTGCAGCTACTGGCTCAAATTGAAAAGCGATATCAAAGAAACCGGCACGCTTAGCTGCGCGAGACAGTATATCTTCAGCTTGCCTGTTCGCCTCTTCTCCACCTCGACCATGAAAGTTAATTGGTCGGCCGATGACGGCTTGTTTGATCTGCTCTTGAGTCGTAAGCTCAGCTTGGTGCTTAATATTGGCCATCATGGCGCACACTAAATCTTCGAAAAAACTCACCTGAACATCATGCAGCCCACTCGCACCAAGGAAAGACTTAGGGGACTTAACATAATAAACGTCACGAGGGTCTTCTAAATAAAGATCCAACGCAGCCTGACCAAATGCCATGTCTTCTGGCACTAGATCGATACTCTCTTCTCTGTTCAGAGCAATAGCACGTCGGAGTACTTGCTCACCGATCGCATCACTCGGCTTAATATTCAAGTGGCGGAATAGATGTTCCGAAACGCTTTCACGGGTAGGCGCAAACACGGTTGAGGGAATATAGTGGTTGTTACCTTCTAACGGTAATAGGCTTGGCTCTCCATTGACCATCGCCGCGACAGAACAGTTCGCTGTTCCATAATCAAATCCAATAAACATAATATCCCCCACTCAACAAAAGGGGCAAGATGCTACCTGAAAAGCCTTGAAATTACGAGGTCATTTGCTTTTTTCGCTTGGTCATTTTTATTTTTCTGACTCTTAATAGCGAAACAAGTATGCTACATTTCAGGGCAAATGAATCACAGGTTAGATAAATGAAAACACCTTGCCGAGCGGCTTGTAAAAATAACGGTGGAATGTGCAGTGGCTGCTTTCGAACTATGGATGAGATTATAGGCTGGAAAAGCTTATCTGAAGACGAAAGACTGTCAGTCATGAATAACCTTAGCGGTGTAAGTTCCACTCACCAGTGTCCACAATGCAATGAACCGGCTCAGTGCGATATTAGTGCAGGTAAAGAAACGTGTTGGTGTTTTGAACTAGAGAAGAGAGATACTAACTCCGTACCTAAAACTGGGGTATGCATGTGTCGTAAGTGCTTGTCTGAGTTGCCGATTCAGTAGCCCACCAAGATAAAAGCCACTCAAAAAGAAAAAGCGAGAAAATCAAATCTCGCTTCAAAACACTTATTGTTTAGTAAGTATTTACTTCTTCTTTAAAGCAATTTACTTATTACTTAGCTTTTGCAACCAGCGCAGGCTGAGAAAACTGTATTCCGTTCCAGCCATGAACCATGAAGTTACGAATATTTTGATGATCGGTGTTCTTAGGAAAAGCTAGCACGTCGTTACGATAAAATTGACCAAAACAAGCAAGTGTTTGCTCTACTGATAGACCTTGCGCTAAACCAAAAGCAAAAATCTTACACGAACCATTATTTTGCCCTGCTGCATTCACCACCTCACCATTACGAAATTCACTCTCCGTAAAATCATAGTGAGCTTCAATCACCTGCATTGTTTCTTCAAATTGCACGCTTTCTGGAGTTTCAGCCAGAGTATTTAATAAGGTTTCCAGTTCCATTTACTATTTCTCCATCAAGTATATAACTGACAGCAGTGTATCTTGTTTTTCGGTAAGAGTAAGCCGTTGTTTACTTTGGACAGCGATTCACTTTTGGGCTTACAATGCTAATTACCTCAATGAAAGTAATGACATAGTTTTGTCAGGGCGTTATATTATTTTATCAAGCGGTTAACATTGTTCAGTAACGAATATGCATAAAGATAAGAACTTAGAACTGTTTAGATACCTTAAACCAGGTACAAAAACAGCAGCTGTATTAGAATTTGGCCCAGACGACTCCATCCAGATCAGTACACTTTATATCGGATACAAAGAAGATCAGTACCTTATCCTAGAGCTTTCACAAAAAGCGACAGAAGCTCTGACGCTCAGAAAACTCATCAATGTAGATATTATTGTTCGTGCTATCACAGATACTGAACTGGGGCATATTGTCGCCTTTAAAACCAATGTACTGGCTCATATCACCTCGCCCGCGCACCTTATTTTCCTGCGTCCTCCTTCGAGCTTTGCAAGCAAGCCTATCCGAGAACACGAAAGATACAAGGTACGCCTTAGCTGTGAAGTCACCTTTGATACTTTGTCATTGGATGCCACTTTGGTCGATTTTTCAGTTTCAGGTTGCGGCATTTATATCACGCAACAATCAGATATCGATGTAGGTTGGAAGATACAAGTAAACTCTGTCTTAAGTGAGTACTTAGATAGTGAACTGGTCTACAAAGTGGTGAGCAAGAAACGACAAGGCCAAGGCTGGCTGTTAGGCATTCAGTTCCCTGAACACCTAGATATGAGTGACGAGTTAAAAACGCTGCTGTTAGAGCAGGCCTTTGTTGCCGGCTTTGTATAAATGATTTTATTCACAATACTTGATCTATAGCGCTTTCAAAGAGTCAAATTAGTATTACGTTACATCCCAGTGTAAGTTTTTAAAATGAACAAATGCTTGGTGTAACGACTCTTCTTTAATAGGCTTTACAATCACGTAATTCGCTCCTGCAGCCATAAAGTTGTCTCTGGTTGAATCTTGAGCATCAGCGGTACACGCATAAATTGGAGCTGTGACACCAATTTCGCCTCTTAATTGCTGTGTAGTTTCAACACCACCTAGATTGGGAAGTTGGTTATCCATCAAGATAAGGTCATAGGCTGTCGCCTTAGCCATTTCTATCGCTTCTAAACCGTCTTTTGCCCAAGTAACTACCATTCCATATTTTTTGCAGAAAGCTTGAGCAATAAAGGCGTTAGTGTGATTATCTTCCACCAGCAGCACCTTCAAAGACCGGCTAAACAACGCCTCTGGCTCGATATTCACTTGTTGCTTAATGCTCAAGAGCGACTTAGAGCGCACTTCCACAGGAATTTCTATAATGAACTCCGAACCTTGTTCTATAACGCTTCGGACTTGGATGTCCCCCTCCAGCATATCGACAAGGTTTTTTACAATCGTTAAGCCCAACCCTGTTCCACCATACTCACGAGTAGTAGTCTCTTCAGCTTGAACAAAAGGTTCGAACACAGCATCAATTTTACTTTCATCGATACCAATACCTGTATCTTTCACTCGAACGACCAAACTAGCATGGTCTGAATTAAAGATACTTTCGAGTTCAAAGCTCACGGAAATGCCACCTTGGTGAGTGAACTTAAGGGCGTTACTCAGCAGGTTAAACATGATCTGGTTAAGACGCACTTGGTCGGTATTTATTTCGATGTCATCAACTATGTGATTCACAATCGTAAACGCTAATGATTTATCTTCACAAAGCGGACGATAAATGCTGTCCAAAGTATTGACCAACTCCCCCAAACGGAAGTTTTTCTTTTGAATATTGAACTGCCCCTGCTCTATCTTTGAGAAATCCAAAATATCGTTAAGTACCGCAAGTAGATGCTCCGCACTATTACAAAGTACATCCACCTGTTCTCGGTTATCTTCACTGTGTATAGAGCGCTTCAGTAACTGAGAAACACCGAGAATACCGTTTAGTGGAGTACGAATCTCATGACTCATCTTAGCTAAGAAGTCTGCACGCACATTCGCAAGGTGTTCTGCTTCTTCTCTTGCTCGATCTGCTTGCCTCTCAGCTTCAATAAGCTTGGTAATATCTTGTCCTTGCACTACCACACCAGTGATACCGTGTTCAACGCTTATTGCAGACATGTTCCAGCGAAATACCTTCTTGCCAATCGGCACATTGATACCCGTTAGTTTCGAGCCTTGAACGACCATCTGAATATTCGGCAGCATTCGGGTTTCAAACTCTTGAGCCACCGATCCGTAATTGTCATCGGCATCAAATAACGCCATTCGAGCCGCGGGGTTCATCTGGATTAAGTCGCCTTTCTCAGACCAAACCAGGATCGGTGAGTGGGCAAAGTTAAAGAGATCTTGGAACTTTTGATTCTGTTCCGATAAACGCTCAAAGGTGTCTTCAAGGGTACAACCAATATGATGAAATTCGAAAATGTTAGAGCCATCGAACTTGCTGTACTCTTCGCCATCACTTGCTGAGCGAGTGAAATCCATCAGCTTATCTAGTTCAGCAGCGACCCTTCTTTGAATCCAAGTTCGCGCAAAAAAAGACATCAATATGATCACCACAATCACCACGATGATTGCGCGCTGATAATTCTCTTCTAACGCAATGAAATTGTTGTTTTTTTGAATAGCTCGAATGATTAAAGGAGTTTCAACAGCATTGATCTTAATGGTTGCGATAGTGACAAAATGACGAGGCAACTGCTCGTACATTTGATAATTGAGGATGTCTGTAATGGTATAGCTTTCATCACCACTGAATGTCGATGTAACCGGTGTACCATGCGCCTCAATAACGATATTTTCGCAGTTACTGCCCTGTTGGATTGACTCAGCCAACGAGAAGTTGTTATCAAGCACAATAGCGATGTAGAGCTGACCAAGAACTTCCCCAGTAGCGTTATCAACAATAGGGGTACGGCGAGCCAACAAGTGACGCTTACCTATATTGGTCCTCAGTTTAATAAAATGCCAATTACTGCTGAACGAAACCTCATCAGAAATATGCTTTAAGCTGGACTCATCCAAACCATAAAACTGACTGTTGCCATCTTCCCAAGCCAAACCATCGTGGGTAGAGACAAAGCGTAAATCTGGAGCATGATCAGGCTCACGTTGGTCAACACCAAAGAAAAAGTAGCTCAGAGCATCTGCATCGTTGGTATCAAAATACTCCCGTAGCGTCTCACTGTGTGAACTACTATCTTGGTGAATTTGCAACACCGACAAACGATAATCAAACATATTCTGGATCAGGCTAGAGGTTTGCTGAACCGTTCGATTAGTCTCTTGTTTGACGATGCTACTACTGGTTTCATAATTATGAATAAGCACGCCAAGTGCCATCACGCCTATCACTAAAATAATGATACGTGTAATGAGTTTTGCTAAGGTGTTCCTTGGTGTACTGGCATAGCTTTTCTTCATTATTGACCTGAGTACCTAAATGCTCGCTGTTTAAGTTCTGAAATGCGTTCTGGGGAATCTTCCTTGGTCACAATTTCAAATTCACCAGAGTAAACGGTAGGTACTTCCAAACCGGCTAGATCCCACTTGATCGCCTCTGCCATCGCAATGCCCGTGTCGTCGTTCATACGCATGACAGTAACATCTAGGTCACCCCTTGCAATGGCTTCAAGTTCAGCAGAGCCGCCTCCCCAACCATTCACTAAGATGTCTTGACCCGATTCGCGGATGGCTTCCGCTGCACCAAGAGCGACATCCGTTGAGCATGCATAGATAAAGTCTAGATCCTTATCGTTCTCTATGCTGATTTTCGCCGCTTGGTAGCCACTGTCTTTGTTTGATTTGGTGTAAAACGAAGACTTAAGGGTAAAGTTCGTATCAGTATTCACTTCATGGATAAAAGTATCTCCACGCGCATCACTGATATAGCCTTGTGAGTAATACAAAACAGAATACTTACTGTTTGGTTGGCTTACTTGTTTAAAATAGTCCGCCAGTTTTAAACTGCCTGTCGCATGATCAAAACCCACATACATAAATGGCTGTCTATCTGCCCAAGCTCGCACTGGCGTTGTGATGTTTTGAAGAATCAACTTAGTATCTGTAGAGGTCAACACGTGCTCAATAAACTTACGGTGGCGCGTGGTATCTAGCGTGAAAATCAAATAATCCGTCTTGTTTTCAATCGCTTCTTGCAATGAAATGCTCTGCTGCGCGAGATCAGCATTAATACGGGTAAATACTTGATTTATTTGGTAGCGGATCTTCAGCCTATCGAGACGCTTCTCAAAAGCTTGAATATTACGAACCCAGTAATCCGAGATTTGTTGACCCGGATACACCACGGAAATCGTAATTGGCTCGTCTTGGATTCTTCTCAATGGCACAGGGTGATTTTGTACAGCCTCGACCATTTTATCGGTCAATGCTTTTTGCTCTGGAAAAGTGGAAAGATAATCTTGGTATTCCCAGTACCCATTGAGGACATGAGTACCATGGGATAGAGCGGACGCAGAAAATACGGCAAGTCCAAACAACATCAGTAAACGTTTCATATTTTTCTCGTTTTATATGAGCTACTTTGGCTCATTTTTTAACCTAGCATGACACCATCTCTTTGTATGGCTGAAAGATATTATGTAGGACAACGATGAGAAATGATAGCGTCTAACAATAATTAGAACGACATTCCAAATGAGTAACATGTTAATTTGGAATGGAGATTAAGAACAACTAGTTCAATCATGATTTCAGCCTATTAACAGTAAGAGTAATTACCATTTAAATTCATAAGCTTAGCTTGATTTATTATAGACCCTTACATTATTAAGATTTAATCAATAACAAACATTTTGGCTATGAATTATGAGACTTCGATATATTGAATTTGGTCTTCTTGCCACTCAATTATTAGTTTGAGTGATACCAATTTTTCTTTACGAGATTTGGGTAATTGTTTGATCGCGTATTCGGTTTTCAACGCCTCACTTTTTGACCCAACCCCAAAACTCCAAACCAACGTCAGCGGTCCTTTTCCTTTTAGTGCTTTTGCACCTTTGCCCGTTTGGTGTTGTTCAAACCGACGTTCCAAATTATTCGTCACGCCACAATAAAGGGCATTGTGACGATTGCGGATCAAGTACACGACCCAATCCGCATTTTTATCAACGTCTGACATTTAAAGCAGCGATTCAACCAGAGCCTTAAGCTCTGCCACTTCTGCTCGCAGGCTTGCGACTTCTGACTCTAATTCTTCAAACTTTTCATTCGATGCAGAAGGTGCTGCCGCGCTTACCGATGCCGTCGCAAACGCTTCAACATCCACTTCACCGCTCAACAGATGTTGATAACGTGATTCACGCTTGCCCGCTTCGCGTGGTAGCTTGACCACTAGCGCGCCCGCTTCTCTTGCAGCTAGCTTCTCAAGTGTCGCTTCCACCTCTTTTACATCGCTAAAGTTCGCTAGGCGGCCAGTTCGAGTGCGGAGTTCACCTGGAGTTTGCGCGCCACGCAGCAACATACAACAGATGATTGCGCGTTCTTGCTCAGTAAATTGCAGATCACCAAATTCCGTGTTGCAGAAACGATGCTGATACTTATTAACACGGCTGTTGAAGCTGCTTTCATCGCTCACCATGCGACGTCCGATCAAACCATCAACCGCATCTAAAACGTCTGACTCAGAAAGAGAGAGAACTGGCTCACGGTTACTCTTTTGATTACAAGCCGTTGTTAAGCTGTTCAGTGTTAATGGGTAGTGATCGGGAGTAGTGACTTCTTTCTCGATCAAGCAACCGATAATTCTCGCTTCAATTGGGGAAAGTACTGTGTTCATCGTTTTTCCTTTTTATTATTTTGATAATTCCATCTCAACACCTAACAATGCAGTCAATGAAGACTAGTGCTCAGACAAAATCGGTACTCGTTTCTTTCTGCCTTGTTCATCAATCATTATGATCTTAGAACGATTTAGCTCTATTTCCACGACTTCCAAATAAGTACGCTCTTGTACATACGCATCACGAAGCTTGTTTTGTTCTGCTGAAGATTCAGTGACGTTATCGTCCAATTCTTCGGTTTCTAATTGTTGTTGATTCATTTCACATTTCGTATCAATGCAGTATCTACATGGGATACTAACTTGATCGGTGAGATAAAAACAATCACACATCAGCGAGAGTGACTAATAATTAAACAACCTTACTTTTGCTTTGATCTAAAGACTGTTACATCATCAATTGATGTGCTTTAATCAGATTCAGACAATGTATTTGAAGATTAGGAAAAGGAATCTATGAGCAGCGTATTTGAAATTGTTAGCCAAGCACGACGTAAGAACAAACTTAAGCGTGAACTTTTAGACAACGAAAAGAAAGTTCGTGACAACCGTAAGCGTGTCGACCTTCTTGATAACCTACTTGATTACATCAAGCCAGAGATGACTCACGACGAGATCCTAGGCATTATCAAAAACATGAAGGCTGACTACGAAGACCGTGTTGACGATCACATCATCAAGAGTGCAGAGATCTCTAAAGCTCGTCGCGACATCAGCCGCCGCATTCGTGAACTAACAGAAGAAGACAAGCAAATCCAGGGTAAGAAGTAATCTAACCTCGTTGATTAACTTGTAATAATGTTAATAACCCATTCTTTGTAGTGGGTTTTTTTGTGCCTAAATTCTAGTGTCTATACTTAAGCGTACGTAAGTAACGATATAAAACTCAACAGCAGTATGAAACAAAATAACGAGTGAACATCAGCTATGGAGAGACCTTATGTACGCAAGTATTCTGATAACCTTAGCGCTATCAACTGCACAACCCTACCCTGAAGAGTTTGAGAAGCTTTATACCGAAGAGACAGAAATCACTTATGACGATCTCGTGGTCGATGTTCATGGCTATAAGGTTCCAACCCGCTCAGCATTTCGAGGTTGGATGCTCCTCAACCACGCTCAAGACCAAGTCAAAGCAATCGGACAACAACTCAAGGACAATGGCATAACTCAAAGCATGCCTCTGCATCTAGTCTTGCTGCAAGGGACGGATTGGGCAATGAGTAATACAACCTTGTTTACCCTCCCGAATAAGAAACATGTGCCAAACATGATCAACACCCTTAAGTACATACAGCAATATATTGAGCCTGAAATCGGTGTTGTTATACCAGTATCTGGAGAGCGAACCGATATCTACAATCAGCAAGCTGGCGGTGCACTACGAAGTAAACACTTGGAATTTTGCGCGTTGGACTTGGTTCCCGCCAATGATATTACTCGTGAAGATCTACACGTGAAGCTTAAAAAGGTTCATGCTGAATTTGGTCAGAAAAATAACGTTGGTCTAGGTTTGTATTCTGGTGTTCGGTTCCATATTGATACCTGTGGCTTTAGGCAATGGTAAAAGAACACATAAATGTCAAAATAACACGATAAAACAGCGTGTCCTTTTGACTCCAATAGGCCTCAATGAAAATTAAAACACTGATAAATAACAACTTTAAACTTGGATCGCTAATTGCTATTAGTTAAGTATCAAAAGAACTATTAGTAACTAGGAATTCAATATGAAGACGATGACTCAACGCTTTCAAACTCTACTTTCTGTTTCAAACTTCAGTTTAGCTATCACCGCCTTGCTTATGCTACTCAGCATTATTGTTGCTTATCCGATGGCCGATCACTTCTCACTGCCAATTCAAATAATGGCACACATCAGCACTATCTTGGTGGCTGCATTACTAAAGATTAGTTATGTAGGTCGTTGCCTTGCACAATACAATCTTGGATTGGAAGTTCGTTAGTTTGCACATCGCTAGCCTGATAATGAAGCAGTTAAACAATATCAAGGCTACTGAAAAGATCATACAGTTGGTGAGACTTATAAGGTTTTGGTAAATAGGCATTCATGCCCGCTTCAAAGCAATCTTTAATGTCTTCTTCTAACACACTCGCGGTTAAAGCAATGATGGGTAATGGTACGGCTTGTTGAACGGTTTCCCACTGTCGAATCGCACGAGTCGCCGTTATCCCATCCATAACAGGCATCATACAGTCCATCAAGATCGCATCAAACTGAGCACCTTGAGTAATCACGTCCACCGCTTCTTGGCCATTACTGGCAATCAAATATTCATAACCCGCTTGCTCAAGGAAGAAGCTCGCTATTTTCTGATTCATCAGGTTGTCTTCAACAATCAGAATACGTCGATTAAGAGAGCGAACCTCTTCATCTTTTGCTTCCACCGTCAGCACTTGCTCTTCACCGACATCAAGCGATTGTAAGCTGTTTAAGAACCGTCGGCCCAAAAATGGCAATGTATGAGTCGAATGAACCGTTTCTGAGATTAGATTGGTTTTAAATAGATGATGCTGACACACGATGACTCGAGTCAAAGAGTATGCTTCCTTCAACGTAGCAAGATCTTTCTCCATGGAGTGATGCAGCGTATGACAATAAAGTATGAAGTCGCTTTCTTTGAGGCTCTCATCAAGATCCGAAATGGATGACACGACATTAGGTCGAACGTTTAAGCGTTCGCATTCTTTGACCAGTTGATCGAGGTAATTGAAAGAATTCGAGATAATCGTCGCACGGCTTAGGTTGTTGAAGGTTTGAACGTGAACTTCGATAGTGTCTACATACAGACAAAATGTGAATGTAGAACCCTCCCCTTTCACTGAGCGCGCGGTAATATAACCGCCCATCAAATCAACAAGCTGTCGACAAATCGCAAGCCCTAGTCCTGTTCCACCGAATTGGCGAGTAATACTGCCATCTTCTTGAGTGAAAGGTTCAAAAATAGACTCTAACTTCTCTGGCTCAATTCCAATACCGGTATCAGACACACTGCATTCCAGCTTACCTCTCCCCATAGACATGGGTGTATAAGCAATGTCTGTTGTAATTGTACCCTTAGACGTAAACTTGATGGCATTAGATAACAGATTAGTCAGTACCTGCCTCACGCGGTACTCATCGAAAAACAATTGTGGCGGTGTTTGAGAATCAATATTGATGTCGAGCTCGATATCCTTACTTATCGCTTTGGATAAAATCACACTTACTGAGTCGTATACCGCCTCTCTCAGATCAGCATTGTGTGGTGATAGCATTAGGTTACCCGACTCGATTTTGGACAGATCAAGGATGTCATTCAGCAGAACCAATAATGAGTGAGAAGACGATTCGATATCTCCTAACACTTCTTGTTGATTCACGCTCAGTTGGCTTTGAGATAAGATCTCAGCCATCCCAATAATCCCGTTGAGTGGCGTACGTATCTCATGGGACATATTGGCTAAAAATGCGCTCTTGGCCTTGTTAGCCGAGATCGCATCTTCTTTTGCTTGTACTAGCTCTTTGTTATGTTGATAGTTGCGCTCCATCACTCGATTTAGAGTTTCAGTGAACTCGGCAAGTTCATCATTCCCTTGAATATGAATGACCTTTGGCTTGCCGTAGCTATCTGCGCATTCAGAGACTCCTTTCAAGATAATCGATAGGTTTCTATTTAGGCGAAGAGACGTCGCAACACCTAGCCATAATAAAACACCAGATACAGCAAGAATCAGAACTGTCATGATCAAGGTTTGTCTTTTTTGCAGCGCAATGTTTCTCGTCAGGTCAAACTGTAATTGCTTGGTATAAGCACCAACCGCATTTGAAATCGCCAGTTTCTTTCGTTCTAGGCCTTGCACATGGTCATATATTTCAGGTGACGAAAAATCTCCTTTAAGGATCCGAGCTGTAAAACGGTTTTGAAATTCATCTTTAGAAAACGTACTTAATAACTTTCTAATTTCAGGCGAGCGGCTTCCTGATCGGAAAAACGTATCTAATAACTGCTGCTGCCTTTCTAAAGCACCAACATAACTCAATAAATATTGTTCTATCAGCCTTGGAGCACGATACAAGCGGTAACTCAACCACGCTTCTCGCTGAGTCCAGAACACATAGTGCGTGAGATTGACAAACATCGCGTCAGCTTGACCGATCTTTTCATCCACTATGTTAAGACGATATTCAGATAGCTCCATTAACACATCTTTCAATAAGTCAAAGGCCTGCTCTGTTAGCTGTGTGTTGTTGTCAGTAATCAATGATGCGCTGTTATTAATATTCGAGGTCGCACTAGCTAAGTTTGCTAAAACCTCCTTAAGCTCAACCAATTGTGATTCAACACTCCAATTACTGTCTAGCTGTTGCAGTTGTGCCTCATACTGAGTGAGTCTATCCAATTCCGTATGCAGCTTTAAAAGCAGCTGACCTTTCTCAAGGGAGTCATTAGACAAAACTAACCATCGATAAGCATCACTTGAAACCGTATTAAAAGATTGAAGCGCTTCAACTTTAATGCGTGTTGTTTCGAGGTGGTTCATCTTCTTATCGTTCTTAAGCACTTCATTTACTGTAAAACCAAACATGATGAATACAGAAACCGTGGAAAGAAATATAAGACGCCATCTAATTGACATATTTATCATTTTTATAACCACTCCCTTCCCGAAAGTAATTTTATTTAGCCCAAGTTAAGAATAGGACATTAACAGAGGGTTATTGATCAAATTGGATATGAACAAACGATACTCTGAACCCAGAACGAAAAATTCGAAGAACAGAGCTTTAAAGCTGAGAGGCGTGCTTTTGCTAAGTGAAGTTTAGAAAAGCGAGGTTTCAGTGGGCAAAATGTAAACAAAAGATGTTTTCTCAAGTTATTATCACCCACATAACAAGTGAACGGCCACATTTAGAGGCTCAACTAGACTGTAAATAATGACTCTGCGCGCTAACAAAGCGGATAGTTAGGGTAAAATTGTGACATCCAATCGTTTGCGTGATGCACTTTTCACGCTCAAGCTAGGCTTATTCAAAGGTCGAACAACAATACTGGTTGATTCCCTTATTTGTCGTTTACTGTTTACGTGTAACTTGAGTTATCGATCACACCTTTAATGTTAATTATGACCTGCATTACATATTATCTTTTGAATTGAGTATTTTTTTACGAAAAATAAGTGCTACAGATTGTTAAAGTCAATAGTCTTTATCGACGTTCAAATCTTGATTTATGGCTAACATAAGGCCAATTTACAGATATTTTGTCTGCATTTATTTTTCCTAGCAGAATAACCCGTCATACCTTACAATCCTGCCACATAAAAATTACAAGTTACACACAAGGTATATCAGCACATTCAAGTGGCAATAAAGACCACAGCCTGATACCTCAAATCCCCTATGCTGATTGGCTTCCCTACAACCGCCATGAATGCAGAAACTTAACGTGAAAGGTCCCGAGTAAAGATGAGTCCCGAAAAGCACCTCCTAGATTGGCAAACTAGTCAAACCATTGCTGAATCCATCGCTCCAACTTTAGGTCAGTTATACCGTCAAAAAGGCGTAGAAGTTATCCTCTTTGGTAAGACCCTAGTTAACGCGACAACTATCGACATCATCAAAGCTCACCGCATCGCAAAACGTTACACTGGTTCTCCTCTTACAGCAGAACAGACTCAACCTATTATTCAGCACCTTCTCTCTATGGATTTGTCTCCATGTCGTATTGATGTTGGTCGCCTTGCGCATTCATTCTGGCAAGATCGCGAAGACACACACGGGTTGGATGATTTCCTACAAACTGCACTCATTGAATCGCTTGAAGGCGATGCGATGACAGAACCTCGTGACGTTGTATTGTACGGTTTTGGTCGTATTGGCCGACTGCTAACTCGCCTGTTGATCGAGAAAAGCGGCCCAGGCTACCCACTGCGTTTGCGTGCCATCGTTGTACGTGGCGGCAAAGATGGCGACCTAGAAAAACGAGCAAGCCTGCTTCGTCGTGACTCTGTACACGGCCAATTCAACGGCAGCATCGTGGTAGACCAAGAACGCAAAGCGATCATCGTTAACGGTAACTTCATCCAAGTTATCTACGCAAACAAACCAGAAGAAGTGGATTACACGACTTACGGTATTGAAAACGCACTTGTGGTTGATAACACAGGCGTATGGCGTGACGCGGAAGGCCTGAGCCAACACGTTGCGTGTAACGGTGCGAAGAAAGTTCTACTGACTGCGCCAGGCAAAGGCGACATCAAGAACGTGGTATTTGGTGTGAATGAAAATGTTATTCAGCCAGAAGACACCATCATCTCTGCAGCAAGCTGTACAACCAACGCTATTACACCTGTATTGAAAGCGGTTCACGACAAGTTTGGCGTACTGTCTGGTCACATCGAAACGGTTCACTCATTTACCAATGATCAAAACCTAATCGACAACTTCCACTCAGGTGATCGTCGTGGTCGTGCTGCTTCATTAAACATGGTTCTGACATCGACTGGCGCAGCTAAAGCGGTATCAAAAGCGATGCCAGAAATGGAAGGTAAGCTAACAGGTAATGCGATTCGCGTACCTACGCCAAACGTTTCAATGGCTGTAGCTAACCTAAACCTTGAGAAAGGCACAAACAAAGAAGAGTTGAACGAGTACCTACGTGAAATGGCGCTGTCTTCTGCTTTGTCTGCACAAATCGATTACACAGACTCGACTGAGATTGTATCTACGGACTTGGTTGGCTCTCGTCACCCAGGTGTGGTTGACGGTGTTGCGACTATCGCACAAGATAACCGTGCCGTGCTGTACATTTGGTACGACAACGAGTTTGGCTACAGCTGTCAGGTTGTTCACTGTATGGAACAGATGATGGGTGTACGCTACAAGACATACCCTGAAGTTTAATCAACTTCGCTCTTGTAGATACGTCCATCGCAAAAAGCTCCACAACATAATAACTATATCTGCGAAGTCTGTATGGGCTTCGCAACCCCTTTTGTTTTACTCCCCCGTATAAACAAGAGGGTTGCCACTTAGATCTGCTCTCTCTAACGGATCTAGGTGGCCTTTTTACATCTAGCGCCCTAACTTTTATCGCTATTGCAAGACCTTGTCTTCATCACTCTTGCACAGCTCCACTTCTGTTATAACTCAACCTCAACATCTGACTGAATCGAGCTTGAACATGCAAGCACGTAGCCCTGTTCTATCTGTTCTGGCGTCAATGTTTCTTGACTGCTTGATTCCACAGACCCTTTGGTCACTTTGCATTTGCAAGAACCACAGATCCCACTACGACAAGCGATAATAATTGGAACGCCTGCTTTTTCTAATGAATCCGCCAATGGTGTGCCCGCTTCCGCTTCAACTTCTGCGCCAAACGCAGGTACAAATACCTTAACAGCCCCATTCAAATCCGCAGACGCTTCTGCTTGTGATTCTGCTGAGGCAGTATTGCTATTAGCTAGTGAATTATTGCTTTGAGTTGCTGGCGTAAAGCTTTCCTGATAGAAGTTTTCCATGTTGAACTCTAGTTCTTTCAGGTAACTTTCTATGTCTTGCATAAAACCGACAGGCCCACACAAGTAAACAGTTCTGTCTAAGATATCTGGGCTCAGTTTTACCAACCAGTTCTTATCTAAACGACCTTGAGGAGCTGTTGTTCCCTCACTGTCTTTCAGAAGTAATCTTAAATTGAAGTTCGCGTGCGCTTCATCCATTTTATGAAGCTCTTCAAAATAGATAGTCTCAAGCTTGTTACGTGCCATGTGAACGAAATCTATCTCGATGTCACTACCTTGAGCGAGCCAGTATTTTGCCATCGCCATCACAGGTGTGATGCCGCAGCCCGCACTCACTAGCGTTACTTTTTTCGTCGCCGTTGGCATGCAATCAATACAGTTAAACACACCTGCAGGTTTCAATACTGAAACCTCATCACCTTCGTCAAGTTCATCAACAATAAAGTTCGAAACCAAACCACCTTCCACACGCTTTACCGTCAACTTCAGGCGGTTATCTTCCGGGCAAGAGGCCACAGAATAGGCCCGGTAATCCGTTTTCGTCGGCATATCCAAACCCAGAGTAATAAATTGCCCTGGCTTAAAATTAAAATGTAAGTCTTGTGGAATACTACCAAGCTCAAAGCTGACCGTATCTGGCGTCTCGTGCCATTTCTTTAAACACACTAAATTGATTGAATCGCTATCCGACCATGCATACATAGTTCACGCACCTTGCTGATGACTAAAGATTTAAATCTAAAAAGCCCCGCCGTTGACTGTTTTATTAAAAACGTCACAACAACGAGGCTTCAGGTTGGCTTAAATTAAGCTGCTAAGATTGTTTTAAGATCTTGATCTGGCGTTGTGATAGAACGCATATCGAACTCATCTTGAATAATCTTTAGTAAGTTTTCTGTTAGGAATGCAGGTGCAGTTGGACCAGTGTAAATGCCTTTCACACCCAGAGCGAACAAAGTAAGCAGGATAACAATTGCTTTTTGCTCGAACCAAGATAGAACTAGCGTTAGTGGTAGTTCGTTAATGCCACAATCAAACTCTTGGGACAGTGCGATAGCAAGCTGAATCGCGGAGTAAGCATCGTTACATTGGCCAACATCTAACAGACGTGGGATACCGTTGATGTCGCCGAATTGGTTCTTGTTGAAACGGAATTTACCACATGCCAATGTCAGGATTACTGAATCTTCTGGCGCTTGAGCTGTGAAGTCTGTGTAGTAACTACGCTCAGACTTGTCACCGTCACAACCACCCACTAGGAAGAAGTGCTTGATGTTGCCTTCTTTCACTTGCTCAATAACCGCAGGTGCCGCTTCCATCAGTGCGTTACGACCAAAACCGACAGTGATCATCTGCTCAATCTCGTCGTGTTTGAAACCTTCTTGCGCAAGAGCACAGTCGATTACTGCGCTGAAATCGTCGCCTTCAAGGTGATCAACACCCGGCCAGCCTACAATGCTACGTGTAAATAGACGGTCTGCGTATGAACCTACATCAGGGTTAAGCAGACAGTTAGATGTCATTACGATGGCACCAGGGAAGTTAGCGAATTCTTTTTGCTGGTTCTGCCAAGCGCTGCCGTAGTTACCCGCAAGGTGTGGGTACTTGTTCAATTCAGGGTAACCGTGTGCAGGTAGCATCTCACCGTTAGTGTAAACGTTGATGCCCTTGCCTTCAGTTTGTTGAAGGATCTTTTCTAGATCATGTAAGTCGTGACCAGAAACAAGAATACAGTGGCCTTTCTTAGTCTTCACGTTCACCGTTGTTGGTTGAGGGTGACCAAATGTATCTGTCTCGCCCTTGTCTAGCATTTCCATTACTTTGTAGTTCATCAAGCCAATCTGCATTGATGTATCAAGTAACTGTTTTAGGTCGGTTGGATCTGTACCTAGGAATGCCATGATTTCATGGTATTCAGCGAAAATAGCATTGTCAGTTTGACCAAGAACACGAGCATGCTCCATGTAGGCTGCCGCACCTTTTAAGCCGTATAGGCAAAGAAGGCGAAGACCAATCACGTCTTCGTGTTGAGAGTCGTGACCACGGTTTACCGCAGCTTGAGGCGCAAGTGCCAATAGCTCTGAAGAATCTGTTGGAAGATCGAATTGCGCAGCAGCCGAAAGTGCTGGAATTTCAAAACCAATCAATGTTGCTGCTGCGCGAACTTTTTGCTCTAAACGCTGCTTGAATTCATGAGACTGTTGTGCGAATTCGATAATACGAGCAGGGTCAAAGTTAACGTTAGTCAGTGTTGCGAAGAATGCTTTTGGTGCCCACTCATCAACTTCTGTATCAATAACATCGCAAGCGCGACCTAAGCTTGCCCAAAAAGAGACACCTTGAAGAGAATGCACCAACACGTCTTGAAGGTCGGATACTTCCGACGTTTTTCCGCACATACCTTGTGCGAAAGAACAGCCTTTTACGGTTGGGGTTTGAATTGTTTGTTCACATTGAATACAGAACATAAGGGCTCCAGTAATATTTTTGTTAACTATAAGTGCTTTGCTTACAGTGACTTATTCCAAACCCTATAGAGCATCAACCGTGCCAACTTTTAACTCATTGATTTTATTGAACTTAGTTTTATTCCCTTATTTTAATGCGTGATTATGACTACATATAAACTCCTTAAGGGCACACATGCGTGTCATAGTGACTCTCGAAGATTAATTAACGACGTTCATGTTTCGTTCAGAATAGAAGCGATAAAGTAACAACATAGAAAAAGAGGAATGAACATGAAAAATATATTAGTTACGATTGTTGCGTTGTTTACTGGCCTTTTGGCGTTATTCACTAGCTTGATCCTTGCTATTCCTTTAGCTATTGCAGCTTTAATCACTGGCAAGCGCATTCAGAATCAAATGAAGAAACAGGGATTCGCAGCCCACATGAACACACGTCAATCATCAACCAGTGATGCCGGTGTTATTGAAGGTGAATACGAAGATCTTTCAAGCAGAAAGTAACCTAAACTTTAGTTTCAAGCATAGTGAAAGCACAACAGAGACAAGATTACATAATGCAAAGAAAGCCCCTCCTAGCACTGCTGGCCTTAACAACTTTAAATCTCGTTGGTTGTTCCAACGAGACATCTATACCCGCTTACGAAACTTCTCCAGACTTGCCTAACTATCAGCAAGGCAGCTTTAATGCCTACGTCAATGACACCCAAGATTGGTTATTGAATAACCGTGTGTTCATGACGGAAGACAAGCAACTCGAGATTCAACTGAACTCCCCGACTGAATACAAACCTACCGAACCTAACGGCAAGGCGGTGTTATTGGTTCATGGATTAGGTGATTCACCCTACTCATTTAACGACATAGCTGCCCATTTGGCTGAGCAAGGTTACCTAGTGAGAACGGTATTGCTACCAGGTCATGGTAGTCGTGTGGGTGATTTAATGCAGCCAAGCTTGGAAGACTGGCAAGGCGTAGTGGCTCACCATACGAAGTTACTCGAACAAGAGTATGACTCTGTGTGGCTAGGCGGCTATTCAACAGGTGCGAACCTTGTAACGTCACAAGCGATGCATGATCCAAAGATCTCTGGGCTACTGCTGTTCTCTCCAGCGTTTCAACCGAGCTCACCTGCGGTTCAATATGCTGGGCTAGCGAGCTATTTTGTCACTTGGGCCGATCAAGATCCTGAAGACAATGTACTGCGTTATAACTCACTGCCAATGAATGGTGCTTCGGTTTATTACGAAACTTCAGAAGTGGTTCGCGAAAACTTACAAGATAAACACTTCGATAAGCCAGTGTTCATTATGATGAGTGAAGGCGACAGTGTGATTGATACTAGCTATGTTCAGCAGGCGTTTACTGAGTCTATGCCAAACCCAAACAACGTATTGATTTGGCAAGGGGAAACCACACTCGACGATCCTCGCGCGGTTCAATACAGTATGAAGATCCCTGAACAACGTATCTCTAACGGTTCGCACATGGGCTTGTTATTCTCGCCAAACAATCCGTACTACGGCATCAATGGCAGCGAGAAGATCTGCTCGAATGGTCAGGCTCAAGGTTTTGAAGAACAGTGCAATGCGACGAGTGAAGTATGGTACTCAGCGTGGGGATATCGCGAAGAAGGTAAAAACCATGCGCGTTTAACCTACAACCCTTACTTTTCCGATTCGATGAAAAAGCTAGACGAAGTTCTGAACTCAGAAGGCTAAAGACTCACTCGATAAAAACCTAAAAAGGCTCACTAGATAATGTCTAGTGAGCCTTTTTTATGGATATAGTTTAGATCCGTGTCGTTGCTATCCACGTCATTTTTTCGATGTCCGGACTACCGCTAGATCGTCCACACAACACGGACAGCAAGAAGAATCAAAACCACACCTGAAAGTCGGTCAATCAACTGCGCTTTAGAACGGATTCTTTCAACGATCAGTGGGCTCGATAGCACCAAGGTGATGAAGGTGTACCAAAGACCATCAACAATCAACGGTGTTGAAACAATGATCACTTGATTGCTGAGTTCATTACCTAACGCTACGAATTGGCTAAACAGAGCGATAAAGAACAACGCGATCTTTGGGCTCAAGATAGAGATCAAGAAAGCCTCGCGAGCAGACTGCATGTAGCTCATCTGTTCACCCGCTTCCAACTTCGCTGCAACGCCACCTTTCGAACGCAACGCATTCACGCCAAGGTAAAGCAGATACGCAGCCCCCGCCAAGCTGATCCCTTTAAATAGCATTGGCGATTGTTCTAGTAACACAGCCAAACCGACGATGGTTGCGAAGGCATAAATACCGATGCCAGCCGCGTGTGACCAAGCTGCGATAAGTCCATTGATACGGCCACCAGCCAAACTATGCTTAGCGATCATCGCCAAGCTTGGGCCCGGAGACATTGCACCCAACAAGCAAATCGCTAATAAAGAAAACCAAATTGTTACTGTCATCATTCCATTCCTAGTAAAACAAAGCGTTCCAGCTGAACACTCTACAATTAATACTCAATACTTAGCGCTTACAATATGCCGCAGCAGGTATTATTTGAAATCAAAGATTATCATTACTAGTATGATTTGAAATCATACTTATATTGTAACTCGACTTTTGGATGGCTTTAAACGCTTTCTCTCGAGCCCATTTATGGGCAGAGTCGTTGTCATACTTAGGATGCCATATCAGCCAATAGGTATGCATTTCTGTCTCAAACGGCAGCGAAAAGTAAGCGACATCGAGATGTCGCCCCAAGTTATAAGCAATATGCTCCGGCACAATCATCAAGTAATCGTCTTGCATTAACACGTTTCCCGCCGATGAAAAGAACGGTACCTGCAATGCGATTCTGCGTTTATGTCCCTGTTTCTTTAACGCAATATCCGAATAGCTGTCTTTGTCTCCCCCACCCGTGACTTTGATATGTGAGTAACTCACGATGTCTTCCGAGCTTATGGCTGATTGCTTAGCCAACGGATGAGAGGCTCTCATCAAACACACGGACTTATCCTCTCCGAGCTTGATACTTGAGACATGATCCGGCTTTTTGGGGAACATACTCGACGCCAAGTGAATACCTGATTCATTGAGCGTTTCAAGGAAGTTAGGCTGCCACAAGCGATAAGCCAAGTTGATATGGGGCGCATCCTTCGACACCTCGGACACAATAATGGGCAAGATATACTGGGCAACATAATCACTCGAAGCCAACACCAATTCACCTTGCCAATCTTGTGGATCAAATGGCTTATCATCTAATAAGTGGTCAAACTCGCCCAGCAAGTCATCGAGCTTGCCTTTAAGCAACAAAGCACGGTTGGTTGGAACCAGTTTGTTCCCATCACGAACCAACAAAGGATCACCACATAGCTCTCTAAGCTGAGCCAGTTGACGGCTAACCGCCGACTGCGTGATGTGCAGACGCTGAGCGGCTCGACTGACATGGCACTCTTCAAGAAGCACATGCAATGAACGCAATAGGTTTAAGTTGATATTGCCTAGCATGAAGTTACCGTCGGGTTCAGTTTGTTAAAAAACTCGGTCAGCACAGTATGAGTCATTAGGTGACGCAGATCTGGATAGCTTTGCAGTTGGTCGCGAACTTGATTTAAACGCTCCATGCTTTCTACTTCAACATACAGCATCATATCGGTCTCACCGCTTATCGAATGACACCATTGCACACCATCAATACTCTGGATTCGTTGCGCGTAAGATTCACAACTATGGTCGCTGCTCGACATGTCGAATTTCAGCAAAATATAAGCGCACACATTCTTCGTTTGATTTGGCTCTGTCACTTGAGCGCAGTAACCCGTAATCACTTTGTCGCTTTCCAGTTTTTTGATTCTGGCATTCACTGCCGAGCGCGAGAGGCTGACATCTCGGGCGATATCGCTCACTGAGCATCGTGCATTGGTTTTGAGAATATCCAAAATCTGGCGATCAAATTTATCCATACTTTTGATTCTTTCCACTTATTGTTCTATTTATAACGCCTAATTTGACACAACTTTCCGACTTATAACAGCCATTATGACAACCGACATTTTCACGCTTAAACGGATTAATACCGTCAAAATAGCGGTGTCTTACGACGTTTCGCTAGCTGTATTATTGATGTCGACAATGTATGATTTCAATCTCAGTATTACCCATCCCAGAATAAGCACCAAAAGCTAGGAGAGCGAATGACACAACTCAAACAAGAAATCACGCTAATGTCCGGAATTGGACAGCTCTCTACGACCTTGCTGGGTACTGGGCTATTTATGATTCCCGCTATCGCTGCAGGTATTGCAGGTCAGTTGTCGCTGCTGGCATGGTTAATCTTGTTTATCGCCATTTGCCCAATCGCCCTTACCTTTGCAGCATTAGGAAAACGCTACCCCAACGCAGGTGGCACCGCCTATTTTGTACGCCAAGCGTTCAGCGAGCGTTTAGAAACAAGTGTTGCTTGGTTGTTTGTGAGTGTTATTCCTGTCGGCATTCCAGCTGCGATTGCATTAGCGGGCGGCTTTGCTCAACAATTGTTACCCGCACCTCTCGACACACCGCTTGGTGCTCAGTCCTTTACCGTAGCCCTGCTGATTACCGTCAACTTGATGGGCAGTAAATCTTCTGGCCGCCTACAAACCGTAATCGCGTTGTCGATTTTCGCCTTAGTTAGCGCTTTTGTTTGGAAAGCCGATATCACGATAGCCGATGTTACTCTTCCTGCTATCTCGTCCGATTCGATGTGGTCTATCGGCGCAGCTTTGGCTGTTATGTTTTGGTGCTTTGTCGGAATAGAAGCTTTTGCTCACATGGGAGAGGAGTTCAAAAATCCACAACGTGACTTCCCAATCGCCATCATTGCAGGCTGTTTTGTTGCGGGGTTAGTGTACTGGGCTTGTTCCGTGGTGATTCTTAAACTGGGGGCTTACGGCTCACCTGAATTTGATGCCGCATCCATCCCGTGGGTAACAGAACAACTGTTTGGCAATGGCTTCAAAACGATCATCAGTGTACTTGGTTTCTTTGCTTGTTTTGCTAGCCTAAACCTTTACACACAAAGCCTATCACGAATGATCTGGGCTCAAGCTCGACAACACACTCCGACAAGTAGAATGGCTCAATTGAACAGCCGCGGCGTACCACTTTACCCAACATTAGCAATTGGCTTTATCGCGCTTATTTCGTGTGTGATTGGTGAGTTGTCTAACTTGGACCTCGAGTTCTTTCTCAAGCTCGCCAACGGTATTTTTGTTCTGGTTTATCTGCTCGCGATGTTAGCCGCTTGCCGATTACTGACTGGCGCATCTAGATACACCGCCATGCTCTCACTGGTCATCTGTACCTTGGTGTTTATTTGTTTAAGCTGGTCGATGCTCTATGCTGTCACTATTTTTGTGACATTGTCACTCCCTTGGCGTAAGTGGCTAGGTAAAGGTAAAACCGTTTCTGTCGACAAGTTATAACTCGATTAATGATGAATCGACAAACTGTAAGCAAGCCCTACCAATATTACTGATAAAAAAGCCGAGCGATCTGTTTGATCTTCGGCTTTATGTCAGCCAAACGGATATTTCCAAACCCCAACACCGCACCACTCCAATCACGAACATCACTTGATCCATATTCATAAAAGTCAAAAGGACGAATGATGATATTTTCAAGCTCTGCTCTACGGTTCCATTCCTGTTCTGATATTCCGTTCGACCATTTAACTGTCACATGCAACCCTGCCGCTTGGCTAATCACTTCAAGATCGCCATGAAACTCACTTTTAATCGCTTCTATCATCACTTCATGCTTGAGTTTGTATGAACGACGCATCTTTCTAATATGACGCAATAAATCGCCTTCGCGAACAAAATCCGCCAAAGCTTCTTGTGTATGGGACGCCGTGTCTCCGGTGAGCGCGTCTTTAATCTCAAGACACTTTGCCACGAGATTTGCAGGCACCACTAAATAACCTAATCGCAGGCCATTGAACATCACCTTACTCAGAGAGCCGACATAGATGATGCGATCATCGAACCCTAACTTACCCGCCAAACCTTGCATGCTGGTATAAGGGCGATGAGCAAACTGGAACTCACTGTCATAATCATCTTCAATGATCCATGACTGATGTTTGTTAGCCCAATCGATCAACTTGAGGCGTTGCTCAATATTGAGGGTCGTGCCCATTGGGTATTGGTTACTTGGCGTGACATAGAGAGCCTTAGCATTACTGGACAACACTTTTTCAGTATCTAACCCAACCTTTTCACGCACACTCACACCGTCTAGCTCTAGCCTCAACAGATCGATAATTTTATGCACTTGTCGATAGCCGGGCTCTTCCACAAGGATTTTGTCGCCCATCGCTAACGTCGCCATCAAACCGATTGAGATGGCTTGCTGCGCACCAGCGGTGATGATGATTCTATCGGCACTACAATTAACCGATCGACTACTCGCAAGATACCCGCTCAACGCTTCTCTCAAGGCCAAGCTTCCCTGAACCTCTTGATTGCCCGCAATGCTCTGACGTGTAGAGTGACGTTGCAGCAGCCTCTGCCATTTAGCAAAAGGGAATGCATCTAAGTCAGGAACTCCGGGGGCAAAGCTGCGGTTAATGTCGTTAGGTGTCGCTATGTTTGCACTCGGTTTACTTGTTACGTGCCTAACCTGTACATCCTGAACACTGTTTGTCTGAGACAAACTTAGGAAGTGCTCGGGCTGTTCAACCGACACATAAAACCCTGAACCTTGCTTGCTCTCGATATAGCCTTCGGTGACCAGTTGTTCGTACGCATAAATCACCGTATTTCGACTCACTGATAACTCGACGGCTAACTTACGTGTTGAAGGTAACTTACTGCCCTTACTCCATAAATCTTGAACGATCTTCTCTCTGATCGCTTGGAACAAGGCGGTTTGACGTGTGTCATGTTGCTCGTCTAACTGTAAGTCACCGACATCAATAGGCTGCATAACTGGATCCAAATAGTGTTTAAAAGTGGCTCTATTTAATAGACCAGTTAATCGCTACATTAATCAAAAGGCAATGATTAAGGAGCGATTATGTTATCTAACACGAAAAGAACCACGATTAAAAAAGGGGCTCACAAAGCCGTATTTGAACAAGAGAAACTGCATCAAATCATCGACGAAAGCTTAATCGCACACATTGCACTGCAAGGCGAACAAGGCCCAATGGTTATCCCGATGCTCGCATGGCGAGTGGATAACATGGTCTACATTCATGGGGCCAAAAACAGTCGCTTATTGAGAGACCTGAAAAAGGGAGACCCAACCTGCTTAACGTTCACTTTGTTCGATGGTTGGGTGTTGGCCCGTTCGGCATTTCATCACAGTGCGCATTATCGTTCTGCTGTGGTATTGGGGTCATTTTCAGTCATCGAGGACAACCAAGAAAAAGATCGCTTATTGAACATCTTCATTGAGCAAATCGCGCCGGGCAGAACCGATGAAGTCAGGCTCAGTAATGAGAAAGAGCTCACCGCCACCGAGCTATTGGCAATACCTTTAACGGAAGCCTCCGTGAAGATTGGTAAACATGGCGTGAATGATGATAAGACTGATATGGATATCCCAGTATGGGCTGGCGTATTACCTTATCGAACGGTTGTAGGGCCATTGGAGACAGTTCCAGAGCAAGAAGGCATCATTGAAACACCAGATTACCAACAAGCCTATGGTGAGCGCTGGTATCAGAATTGATACACAAAGATGGTCAACTTAATAAAATTGCATACAATCTGAGATACAAAGATTCAACATAGCAAAATAATGTAGTCAGACGATGAGAACGAATAAGGATATTCCACCATTTCAAAGCTTGCTCAATGGCATTGGGCAAGTCTATTTCACACCGTCTGTTATGACGTCGATTTTGCTATTGCTTGCCATTTCTATTGAATCAATTGCACTGGCTTTTCTTACCTTGATTAGCGCCAGTTGCAGCTATGCATTAGCCTTCTATTGCTATATGTACACCAACACCAACACCAACACCAACACCAACACCAACACCAACACCAACACCAACAAGGCAGCTTACGATATTGATAGTGGTATGTATGCGTTAAATGGCGCTTTAATGGGTTTATTTATCGGTAACTTTTTTGGTGTCACACCATTTTTGGTTGTAGTGACAATGTTAGGCGCATTACTCACAGTACCTATTGCCCGCATCGTATTCAGTTTTAAGAAATATCACGGTTACACTAGCGCCTTTATCCTCACCTCTTGGCTGATTTATGCTATCCAATCGACCTTGGATCTATCGGCATTTTCTCCATCCAACTCCGTATTGATACCAATAATCAGTTTTGAGGCAAACTCGTGGTTCAACCTACCGACAGTGGTGATCCCGTTGTTAAAAGGGATCAGCCAAGTCAGCTTTATAGACAATGCGTTGTCAGGGCTCGTTATCTTAATCGCCATCGCGCTTAACAACCTAAAGCATGCCACTTGGGTTGTGCTAGCAGTAATAATGAGCACCATTTTTAGTAAGATGATTGGTGCTTCTAACGAACTGGTTGCCCAAGGTCTTTATGGGTACAACGCCATTCTTGCCACTCTAGCGCTTGTGCTCTATCCGCGGATCTCTTGGCCGTTAATCCTATTAGGCATTCTTTTGAGCTCCCTTGTGACACTTGGCTTTCATGAACTGTCACTACTGCCACTCACCGCCCCTTTTGTTTTAAGTACTTGGGGGATTGTCTATCTGTCTGGAGTGATGAAAAAAAATCGCGTTACCAGTTAACGGTTTAATCCGCCTGATTTAGCTGACAAGAGAAAGCTATCAGTACTTTAAACAAGACTAATCGAGAACATTCATTCTTTCGTAGTTTTTCATGCTCAGAGCTTTCCTTATATCTTTGCCATATCATCTCAATACCTTCGACCGTTTCTACTCTGGGGGCCAGCACTCTAGATTGAAAATGCTCCAGTAAAACCAGATAAATCGAGCTCTCGAACAAAGGTATATCTTTCTTATAGATAGCTTGAGCTAAACAAAACCATTTGCTCTTAGGCCTTGCTTTAACATAGCGGTACAACAATGCTGTACTCAAAATCACAAGAACAACGATGACAGCGAGTCCGACCAATAGCACCTTGTACTGCTCCACAAAAGAAGCAAAGGTGTGCGACACTTGCCAACTTCGCTCAGGTAAGACAAGAGTTCTTTGCTGTTGAAACTCTGAATCCCACCAAAAAACGCTAACCGCAGGAAGCGTAACCTGGCCAGCGTTGTTCACTATATAAGTCACCCTTTCTAACCTTTGAGCCTGACGCACACCCCTTTGCTCATCATCTCGATACTGAGTTGATTCAGGATATACCAAAAATTGACTCGTTAAGGAATCAGGGAGTGTCGTGATTTCCGGCAAAAGTGCACTGATGGTGTCATGCGCGGATAACGTAATTTCACGAGTGATCGCGTCGCCTACACTGAGCTGTTCTTCCAAGCCCTGTGTGCTTTCATTTTGAGAGACAAGCGTCCACTTTTCTTTTAGCCTAGCTTCAGCACCTGTTAACCATTTGTGATCAGAAGTCATATTGGCAGAAGGCTTATGAGCATTGAAAGACAAAGCCTTCGTCATCACCACCCCATCAACATTATTACTGCCCTGCTTTACGCCAATCTCAAGCGCGACAGGAGGGATTTGATACTCTCCACTATGTAATGGGTAAAGCACAATTTCCCAGAGTTGTTTGGAGTACACTTTCCCATCAATACGTTCTGTGGAGTTCACAGCAAAAGAACTCATAGGCAACACGACCGCATTATCAACCTCGATACGGTGCACCTTGGTGCCTTTGGTGAACCATGTGTCTGTCATCACTTCAATATTGAGAGTAACCTGCTCATGCACTGCAATACCCGAACTGACGTGGCTCAACCACACGTTAAGCCTCACATTGCCTTGATCGTAGAGCGAAGCTAGCTTCTGACTGTGGGTATTAGGCTGGCTACAAGCAAAATGACTCATTAAGCTAATGACCAAACACAAAAGCTGAAATAACCTACTTAGCTGCATCTTTCCACTCCGTTTGGTTAGCCACCCCTTGCTGATACTGCAATGCAAACTTGGTTGAGATAAAGCTCGATAGATCACTCTGAACTCGCTTCATCCATTTTTCGTTGGCGCCTGGATCACTCAAGATTTGTTCAGCGGATAAGACTTCTTGAATCACTTGATCTTGTTCTACTTGCTGCTTTACACCATCCGAGCGTTCTGGCTTATCACCATTTTCTCGGCTCACCTGACGTTCATTGCTTTTCGATTGTTCCTTCGTAAAACTATCAATATAAGCAATCACATCTTCAACAATCTTTAAGTTATGAAGTGCTTCTTGACTGTCAGGGTCTTGCTCCAAGATCTCTCGATACAAAGACCTTGCCGCAACAAACTCTTTTTGATTCGCTAATGAAGCCGCCGCACCTAATTGCCCCTGTAAGGTATCACTGCGCATATAGAATTGTTGTGCCACTTCGTATTCGCCAGCTTGGTAATAGGCCGTTGCTTTCCAGTACTCATTTTCAAAGATTTGCGCGGCTTGTTGGTATTCTTGATCTTGATAATACAGAGCTCCCTGCTGATCTTTAGTCAGCCAAATATCGACCAACGAAAACTCTGCTGCGTATAAATTAGGGCTGTAAGTCGCGCTATAAAATAGAGAAACCACAACGCACCATTGAACTAGCCAACCTTTTCTAAACCACAATAAATACGGTACCAGCACCACCCACACCAAAGGGTAACTTGCATCAAACCAAGGCTCAGCTTGGTCTGCTGAAAGCTCAGCAAAAGACGTTACTTTCCCACTAAGGTTATATATATCTTGGTTATCTTGAGTAAAAGCAACGAAGTCACCATGCACAGAGCTGGCTAATTGCGATAGAGTTTCAATTTCCATAGGTAACGGGGATGGAACATCTTGATTGCCAACACCATAAACAAGCAGTTGATAGCCTTTTTCCTTGAAATAACCTTGATACTCACGGTAAGCCAGTTGATTAACGGCATCGGTCACCAGCAATACTGTTGCATTGTCAGTTTCAGATACCAATTTGTTGATGATAGGTAAGGTATATTCCGCAAACTTCCCCTCTCTTGGCATTACTTCGGGGTGAATAGCCTCTAATAGAGGCTTAAACACCGCAATATCTTGCGTTAAAGGCATCGCTAAATGAGCGGAGCCCGAATAGACGACTAACGCGGTTTTCCCTTTGCCTTGCAGGGCGATAAGCCGCGCTATTTTTTGCTTTGCTCTAAACAGACGACTTGGCGCAACATCCTTTTGTAACATTGACTCAGAGACATCAAGCACAATTACCAAAGGCGTAGTGTCTTCTGCAAAAGGCGAAGGCTGACGATACCAACTTGGCCCAGAAGCAATCACTATCACGACCAAGCAGATGACACTGAGCAAAAAGATCGGAAGGTGCTTAACACGAGACGACTCTCCAACACGCAAAGCATCAGACAAGTGCTTGGGCAAATGGGTTACCCACGAATTCTGTTTTTGGCTGCGGCGCCAGTTCATGATCAACACCACAACAAGTGGCACGATTAATAGCAGCCATTCAGGGCGAATAAAATGAAAGTTTCCCATCATAAAGCCCTCGCTTTTAGAGTCTCAGACGTGATACGAAGTCGCAAAACAGATCGAACCACCATAAACACTAAGTGATAGATGAAGGCGATAAGCAAAGGCACATAATGAAGGCTTTGTTTTGGCTGATAACGGTAACTTTCAAACACACTAGGTTCGAGTTCATTGATGGTGTCGTATACGTTATCCAGCTCAGTAGGTGACATCGCTAGAAAGCTCTGCCCTCCCGTTAACTTGGCAACAGTATCAATGACTTCCATATCAATCGCTTGCTCACCTGAAGTGTTCGGGCTCCCCATTGCCACAAGATGAATTTTAATGTTGTGCGCAGCAGCCACTTTCGCGGCATCAATCGGCGGCACTAAGCTGTCGGTATCATTGCCATCGGTAAGTACAATCATCAAGTGATCTCGGCCAAGATGTTCGTGAGTAAGGCGTTCATGCTCATGTTTTTCAGGAGCAAGGTTTTGATGATCTAGGTTTTGATGATCTAAGTTTTCAGGAACAAGGTCTTCAGAAGAAAGCTGATCAGGTTGAGCGCTATCTAAGCCGGATGGCAGCTCCTGCTTGTCTTTCTGATTCTTGGAAAGAAATGTCTTAATACCGAGTCCAATTGCATCGCCCAAATGGGTACTTTGCCCTGCCATTGCGGGCTCGGTTTCATTTAACAGCGCTAACCATGCGGTGTGATCAGCCGTAAAGGGCGATTGTAAAAAAGCAGAATCACCGAATACTATCAGGCCGAGTCGGTCGCCACTTCGCTTTTGACTGAACGTGTCCAACACCTCTTTTGAGGCCGCCAAACGAGTCACTTGGTTACCAGCACGATTAGAGAAATCATCTGTTGCCATAGAGCCCGACAGATCCAAAACAATCATTACATCACGCCCAGCTAGCTCTCTCGTCTCTTCAGGCCCTAGCCAAACAGGTTTTGCAGCTGCCAGTACGACTAAAAGCCAACCTAGAATCAGAGAAGAGCGTTGCCAAATACCCGCCTTAATCTGGTTTGATCCTTTCTCAGCACTCAGACCTAAACTTGATGTCAACGCATCAAAAAAAGGCACTTTCAAGGCAATTTGAGGAGTTTGATGGCTCGGAACAAAAGAGTAGATAAGAATCGGCAAGGGCAATAAGGCAAAGACCCAAAGGTATTCAAACTCGATCATCCGTCCCCCTCACATGGCTTTTTACCCACGCAATGGCGCTTAAACGAATCTGACTTAATTCACTTTCGGTCCAGCTATAATCTGATGCGGGCTTGTAGATATCTTGCTGCCATTGCAATAAAAGCGTTCGGTCAAAAACCTGATGCGGTGAAGAAACAGTGAGGAACTCCCCCCACTCATTGCCACTGAGCATCGCGACCTTACTTCCAGGAAACGAACAACAAGCTACTTGCTTCAACAGACTGTTTATTCTGCGTAACTCTTGTTGCTGGCGCTGATTATCAATGGTGTCTTGTTTAATTCTACTGATCGCTTTTACCGCCAGACGACGATATTTGTTCGCTTTGTAGGAGTGAAAAAGGTGGAACGATTTCCAAGCCCCCCACACTAAGATCAGAACAAATGTGGCTTTCCAACCAATTGTTGTTGGCAACCAACTGACATCAACAGTAGAGGCAGGATCGATAAAACCTTTGAGTAAAACTCGATTATCGGACACAGTAGCCCCCACTCATTTTTTGAATAAAATCAGCGATGTGGTTACCAGACGTGTCTAATCTAACCACATCAACTCCACCAGCACTCAATAACTGATGGATATCTTGGTAGCCTTGCTGGATTGTTTGGTTGTATCGATGAAGTTTCTCGTTCAATGAGGTATCAGCCAATAGCTGCCACTCACCATCACTGATATGAATCGGTTGAGAAAATTGAAGTTCCAATTCCATAGGGTCGTTGACAGCGATACCCATCAAATCATTGTGCTGCTTTAACCATTTGATTCGTTGAACATCTTGTTCTGTAGCATCATTGAAGTCGCTGATCATCACGATCAAACAACCCTTTAGCTTTTGCTGCGTTAGCTTAGTCAAAGCATCGGATAACCCTGAACCTGAGACTTCTTTACTTTTATGTTCTGCACGAGACAAATCTTGATTCGCGAGTGCCAGAGACTGAAGAATTCGTGCAACATGTGCTGAATGACGTTGTGGTTTATGCCAGTACAACTGCTCATTTGAAAAGATTAACGCTCCAATGCGATCACTGTCTTTTAATACCTTCCAAGCACAGCAAGCAGCAACTTGAGCTGCCGCCACAGATTTCATGGTATCAACCGATGAAAAGAACATGCTACTGCGTTGGTCGACGAGCAACACCACCGGCAGATCTTTTTCTTCACTTTGAACCCTTACATGAGGTTCAAGCATCCTCTGTGTGACATTCCAGTCAATACTGCGAATATCATCACCCATTTGATAGTGTCGAAACTCTTCAAAGTTAAGCCCTCGACCACGGTAACGAGATAAATGGTTACCCGCTTGTCGAGAACGGCTTTTAGCTATGGGTGGCAACGAGAAACCTGTCGACTTCAATTTTGTCGCCATCAGAGATTCAAACGAGCTAACAACCCTTACGTCATCGGACACCTTCATAACAACGTTCCCTAAGAAAGAGGCACATTGAGCAATAGCTCATCAACTATCTGTTCTGCGGTCACCGAATTCGACAATGCATCAAAACTTGGAGTAATACGGTGACCTAATACCGAGCCCACGACCGTTCTCACGTCATCTGGAGTCACATAATCACGCCCCGCTAACCAAGCATGAGCACGGCTGCATTTGTCTAGTGCTATTGATGCACGAGGACTTACGCCAACATCAATCCACTTATCTAAATTTGAATCCGGGTACAAATGTGGGAAGCGCGTCGCCATAACAAGATCCACAATATATTGCTTAATGGGCTGCGAGGTATGGATGCGTTTTACCGCCTCCTTACCAGCTGCAATGTGCTCAACACCGCCTTCAAATGCCGCAGCTAGCAATTCATTTTGTTCTTGTTGTAGCGTTCCTGAATCCATACTCTTATTCACTTCCTCATCCATTACTGCGAGCTCTTCCTTACGCACTAGATCAATAATCAACATTTCAGAGTCTCGCTCTGGATAGCCAACATTCACTTTCATCATGAAGCGATCCATCTGCGCCTCTGGTAGCGGGTATGTGCCCTCTTGTTCAACGGGATTTTGCGTTGCTATCACAAAAAAGGGTTCTGGCAGTGGCATGGTTTCACCCGCAACCGTCACTGTACCTTCAGCCATCGCTTCTAAAAGCGCGGCCTGCACTTTGGCTGGTGCTCTGTTAATTTCATCAGCCAGCACCATAGAACTGAAAATAGGCCCAGGTTGGAACGTCAGCTTCGACTGCTCTTGATGATAAATCTGAGTACCAGTTACATCGGAAGGAAGCAGATCGGGAGTGAATTGCACACGGCTAAAAGCCATATTCAATTGTTCCGCCAATATTTTAGCGGCGCGAGTTTTTGCCGTTCCAGGAAGCCCTTCCAATAAAAGATGCCCACCCGACAACAACACAATCATCATTGATTGTGTGACATGAGCTTGACCGATAATGGATTGGTTCGTCAGTTCAATTAACTGACAAATGGCTGCTCGAGTATCTGTAGACATAAAGTTACCTTGTAAGGCTACCTAAATAAGCTGTAATTCCTGAATAGGTATATCAGCGTTGATTTAATTTGGCAGATAGAGTTTTTTTAGTTTCGATACAACATCTTGAGGTGCGACAGATTCAAGTTCAGCAAGGCACTGGTTCGCATCTTGTCCTGCAACTAATAAGGTGTCGCACAAAGCGTATAGATAGGCTGGTTGCTCATGATCTTGATAGATAGCCCGATAGACATTAATCGCAGCCTCAGCATCATGTTCTCGCGCTAAAGTCGCGTAAGTGTATCCATAAGAACCGTTCATCGATTCAAGTTCATACGCATTTCTCAGGCGACGTAGCGCCTTCACGCTTTCCCCAGTTCGCAAGTAAGACAGGCCAAGGCTATAATGCAATGCCGCCGATTCAGGAAACTCTATCAACGTTTGCTTTAAAATAGACTGAGCGTGTTCATCGTCATCAATGCCTTTTAAATACTCTGCGTAAGCAATAGCAACCCTAGGCTCTTTATGATTTTCATATCGATCTAAGTAGATCAGCTCGGCCTGTTGAAATTTGCTTTGTAAGGTGTAGATCCAAGCTCGCTCTAAATCACCATCAAGATCGTTGGAGAGTAAGGTTAGGTGCCTATCGATTGCCGGAGCCAAGCGGTCGAGGTACTCGCCGGATAACTGCGGCCAAAGAATAATCAAAGTTCGGACAGCCTGAGCTTCAACATCGCGGTCAACATCATCAAGTAATGGGTAGACAACATCCCACTTTGCTTTACCCTGCCACTGTTCTGCGGCTTGTATTGCAGCCAAACGCATTTGCGGATGTTCAGAGCGTGAAGCTCTAGCGACGGCAATAACCGAATTCGGGCCATAATATATCCCCAAGTTAACAGTCGCAGCTGTACGTTGGTCTATAGGTAGAGCTTCATTTTGAGAATACTCCGCGAGTAACAACTCACGCTGTTCAGCAACAGTGGCCACTTGGCTTGCGCTTCCATTACTTAAAGGTTGAACATTTTTCGCCAGAGAGACTCGAGAATAAAGACTAAGCAATACTCCAAGGATAATGAGCAGTGCTGCTAACCAACTAACTAACCGATGTTTCATATTGGATGGCGCTCTATATACAGTTGTTGAGATAACTCTTCAGCCCTTACCAAAAGCGCATGCATAAAGTAAATCTCATCCGTTGTCTCGAAGTCATGAAATTCAAGCCATTGATTTAGCCCTTCAAGTGTTTGAGCTTGCTCGACCTTTTCTTGCTTATCGCTTAAGTAACCCAACGTTTTTAAGCCAGAAACCAACTCTTCATAGTTAACCGGAGGCATCATCAAAGTGATAAATTGCGGCTCATTAGTCATTAAAAGTACATCGTAATTCGCTTTAGCTATCTCGTAGTTTGTGCGTTTTAGTTCGTACTTTTCATCGCATTGAGCGTTATTAGGGCGTTTTTGGCAAAGGTTAAAAAGCGAAGCAAATTCTGTATATCGTTCACTTTTAGTTTGGAAAGCCATATCAATCACAGCTTTTACCGATCCTTGATTAAATAGAGTGTCTGTCGGTGAGACCGCTTTGGTCTGGGCGGTAACCGTTTGGCTAATCAGTGCAACAACAAGCAGCACAATAGTTTTTAGTTTCATCAGATAATGCCTCTATTTAAAATTGATCTTCATTGCATCGCCATTGATGCCTTTATTCACTGGGTAGCCCATAGTCGCAACAACCATTGAAATATAAGGATCAATATGTGAGAAGAACTGCTTCCAGCCTGCACACAAATAGTTCAACCCTGTTTCGCCATCGAGGGTTTTGATGAAGCGATTTTTCGGACACTCACCAAAACAAGCAAACTGATAAGTACACTCTCGGCACTGTTTAGGTAACGTTGACTCTTTTGCTCGGCCAAACTCTTCTTGGCCTTTTGAAAATTGCAGCTCTTCGAGCTTGGCATCCTTGATATTGCCAAGTTTGTACTCGGGATAAACGTAATGGTCACACGCAAAAACGTCACCATTATGTTCGATAGCCAAGCCTTTTCCACACACAGGAGCCAGTGTGCAAAGAGGGTTTACTCGTCCCATCCAAGTTTCAACGCAAGATTCAAAATACGGAACATTCACTTTGCCGATGTCATTTTCTAACCACTCATCAAAAATGGTACACAGGAAATCACCCCACTGGTGAGCAGAAACACACCAAGATTCGACAATTGAATTCGGGTGACTAGGCTCAGTTTCAGGCATGCCTTGAAAAAGAATCTCACCTTCTGACCACTTCTGTGGTGCTGTCTCTCGGAATGATTTCGGTTCTACAATAGGGATGAACTGCATCTGTGGTGAGCGAATTTCATCGCGCAGAAAGCGGTAGACTTCAAGTGGATTTGAACCAGTGAGGTTGTTTACACAAGTCAGCGTCGCAAAGGTAACCTTGTGTTTATGCAGAATGCCGACGCCTTTCATGGTTTGTTTAAACGTACCTCGCCCCGATCGATTGGTACGGTATGCATTGTGAATCATCTCAGGCCCATCAATGCTCAGGCCGACCATGAAGTGGTTCTTGCTTAAAAACTTGCCCCACTCATCATTAAGTAACGTCCCGTTAGTCTGCAGGTTGTTCTCGATTTTCACACCTTTCGGGCAGTATTTCTTTTGCAAGCGGACTACGTCACGAAAGAAGTTCACACCCAATAACGTCGGTTCTCCACCTTGCCAATGGAAAACAATCTCAGGAAAATTTTGCTGCTCAATATAGGTTTTGATGTAGGTGCCGAGCATCTCTTCGCTCATTTGAGTCGCGCAGCCACGCTCATGGCCCAACAACTCTTCTTTACTTAGGTAGTAACAGTAAGTGCAATCAATATTACATGCTGATCCAATAGGCTTGGTCATGATATTCATACGTTTCGCGGGGGCTGCTTTTGGCAACATAATGGTGTTGTGTTGAGCTGATTGGGTCATTGTTATTCCTCTTCTCGTTCACTCACATTCACTGTGCGATTACTTCCCTAAGATGGAAACCTGTAACGGTTATCTAAGGCTATTATTCAACAGCACTTATCAGTCGTAATCAGTAGTATTACGGATTCTGTTCATTGTTAATAAAAACCAAAGATCTCTTGAAATCAAAAAAAGAGCGGTCACTAGGACCGCTCTTTTTAGGGGTTTATCAACTTTTCAGCGGGGGCTGATTTGACTCACCTATCAACTAAAAAATATGACTTTATTGATCAATATTATTAGCTAGTCACTCAATATTATTGGTATTGAGCTCGCTGCCAGATTTGCATCTTATCGGCGATTTTGTCGATAGAGAAAGAACCTGGAACTTGGCGTGGTGGGAATTCTTGGAATGTTTTCAAGAACTGGAATGTGTAAGCCGCACCCAAGTACATGTATGGAAGGTGCTCTACACGCCACTGTTGGTAGCCTACGCCATCTTTATGCGCATTCTCATATGGGTCTTGGCGTAGGTTAAAGATGTAAGGGAAACGCAGCTCTTCGAACTGGCACTGCCACGTTTCAACACCATGACACTCGTTCACAGTGAACATCACTTTCCAGTCGCCCATACGAACGGCTGAAATATGACCATCATCAGCTGCATAAACGAAGCCCTTACGAGGCCACTCAACAGAGTTGTCTGCTGTTGTGTTATTACCTTTCTTAAGAGCCGGCATTAAATCAAAGCCATCTAGATGAACTTTGTACTCTTTACCATTAAGTTTTTTGCCTTTTTTCAGGTCAGCAACAATGTTTTTCTCACCAGCTGCACCCAGGAATGTTGGAGCCCAGTCATTGTGCGCTGCAATTTCGTTTGCAACAGAGCCCGCAGGGATTTTGTTCGGCCAGCGCATCATTGCTGGTACACGGAAACCACCTTCCCACGTTGAGTTCTTCTCACCGTAGTAACGAGATGTTGCGCCATCGGGCCAAGACCATTTCTCTGCACCGTTATCAGTGGTGTACGAAACGATTGTGTTGTCTGCAATTTTAAGTTCATCTAGTTTATCAAGCAGTTGACCGACCATGTTATCGTGTTCAACTAGACCGTCCCCATAAAGGCCACCACGTTTTGACAAGCCTTTAGACTCTTCTTTCAAGTGGGTCCAAACGTGCATGCGCGTTGAGTTGTACCACAAGAAGAATGGCTTTTGTTCTTTGTGTGCACGGTCGATAAAGTCTAATGCACCTTCTAGGAACTCTTCATCCACAGTTTCCATACGTTTAATCGTTAGAGCACCTGTATCTTCGATACGACCATCAGCGTATGAATGAATAACGCCACGCGGGCCAAAACGCTTCTTAAATCCGGGCGCTTGTGGGTAATCTGGGTGTTCTGGTTCTTCTTCTGCATTCAGGTGGTAAAGACTACCCATGAACTCATCAAAACCATTAGCCGTTGGTAAGTGCTCATCTCGGTCACCAAGATGGTTTTTACCAAATTGCCCTGTCATGTAACCCTTGGCCTTGAGCATCGTTGCGATTGTAGGATCTTCTTGGCGCATACCTTCAGCAGCGCCTGGCATGCCTACTTTTGTCAAACCCGTACGCATTGGGTGTTGGCCTGTGATGAATGCACTACGACCCGCTGTACAAGAGTTTTCACCGTAGAAGTCAGTAAACAACACGCCTTCGTTTGCAATACGATCAATATTCGGAGTCCAGTGACCAGCTTGACCACGTGTATATGCCGAAATATTGTCGATACCAATATCATCACCCCAGATAGCTAGGATGTTAGGGCGGCTCGTATCCGTCGTCGCATAACTTGCCATTGCAGTTGATGCAAGCGCGGCGCCCATCGCAAGTTGTAGGAAGGTTTTCTTTTTGAACATAGCTCAAGACCTTTTGTAATTTTAAAAGTAATTTCTTTCCGTGAGCTATTATTTAAGAAACATGATTTTGGGTAATCAGTAGTATTACTGATTTAAATGATAGTGATATATCAAACGTTGGCGATAATATTCGGTTATATAATGAAACGTTTGACGAGTAGCCCTAAAAAACGCTAGTTTGTTTAGTATTATTACTGTTGAGGCTGATTATTTTTGATGAAAAATACCACTAAAATATCTTTTGAAGACCTAGTGACGGAACAATCCGACGCATTAATAGGCTCGCCTCCCAAAGATTTTGACATGACTTGGCAAAGAATCGCGCACTCTGTATTAGATTGGTTTGACATTGATAGAGTCACGCTTTTTCCCAACTCAATGATCATGCTAAACGACGGAAAGACCGTTACTATCGCTCGTGAGGGAGTTCCAGAGCTCAACGCACAGAGCTTTATTAGTGGCAATTATTTAGATTATCTAAAACAACTAAGAACCAAAAAACGTTGGCTGACATTTAGCGAACAAGATATGAGTGACCACAAGATATCCGTCCTCAGAACACTGTATACGGAAGGTGGGCGTTGGCATGGCATCATCCCTCTGAAACTGTTTGGTCAAGATTGGGGGGCGCTATCCTTTTCCAGATTTAACAATGAGTTATCGCCACTATCAGATCAAGACATGAAACGTCTCAAACTTATTTGTGATATTTGGCTGTGTTATTGGCAGCACTCAACAATGGCTCGAAACCTAAAACAAGACCAAGCGACTAATGCAAATGAAGGTGAGAAGCTTCTTCTATTATCACCTAAGCAGTGCTCTGTATTAACACTGCTCGCTCAAGGGTTTACCGCAAAACAGTGTGCAGAAAAGCTATTCTTAAGCCCCCGAACCATCGAATCTCATAAATATCGTATGATCGACATATTAGAGCTTGAGAACAATACAGAACTCATTCAGTTCGCACTTCGTAATGGCCTAGGAATCGAACAATAACCTTCCTAACTATACTAACACTTCCAACATTCTACTAAGTAGGACGCCTGTTACTTCCAAATAATAGGCGTTATTTCCGTAATACTACTGATTACAAAAGCAAGCTCATAAATTAATTTAAAGTATCAGTAAGCCTATTATCTCAATATGTTTCTAATGACTATCAGCCCTTCATTTGATAAAAGTGCAAACGTCGCGGCATATAATAAGGTTTGCTTCCCAATTACTTTCTTGGAGCTTATCTATGTTAATCAAAAATGTTCTTGTTACTGGGGCCTCATCAGGTATTGGCAAAGATCTGGTCATTGCGCTACTCAAGCAAGGTCACACCGTTTACTGCGGTGCTAGACGCGTTGAAAACATGCACGATTTGAGAATATTGGGAGCACACGTTTTAGAGATCGATGTCCGTGATGAAGAGCAGGTAAATGCTGCTGTAACCCAAATGATCTCAGAAGTAGGCAATATTGATATTGTTTATTCTAATGCTGGTTACCCAATCGCAGGCCCTGTTGAAGAAACTCCGATAGAAAAAGTACACGCCCTCTTCGATACTAACGTTTACGGCGCTGCGCGTGTTGCAAGAGCTGTATTACCTCACATGCGAGAAAGAAACCAAGGCCGCATCATTTTTACTACCTCTATTGCTGCGCGTGTCTCCACCAGCATGAACTCTTGGTACTCCGCGACAAAACATGCATTAAACGGCATGGCAAAAGGGCTATCTCAAGAAGTCGCCGACTTTAATATTCAAATCTCAACTATTGAACCGGGTTGTGTGCAAACAGAGCTTGATGCAATCCAACTACGGGATATGAAAGAAACCAATCAGCTTTCGGCTTATAAAGTGATCGTCGACAAATCTCATCAATTCTTACACGACGCGTATAGAAAAGGTGCAACGCCAGAATCAACCGTAAACCACATGCTAAAAGCAGGGTTTGATTCAAAACCCAAGCTTAGTTACCAAACCACACTAGACGCAAAGCTAATGACTTTGGTACAGCGAGTAATCGGTGAAAAAGCGCTAGGCTCTATATTTCTAAAACTGATCAAGCGCACGTCAATTTGAACTCGATAATACTTGAGCACTTAGCTTGAACACTTAAATTGCTAGCTGAATGGGAACATGGAGCTACCTTCAGCTAATATTCGGATGCCCGCATTCATCCTCGAACCTACTTCCCCAAGGTTATCTATCGTTCCATTTCTCTTACCTGTCTTTTTCTTTTCCTTTTTCTAGAAAGTTGGCTCTTAGCAAAACCAACACGCACTTATACCGTAATTCTACTGTTTAGCTTCACCTTCACCCCCCATACACTGCACGGTGGTTTGAAGCAGTGCAACGTTCACAACTGCATATTGCTCTCATGACCATTAGTAAACGAAATCAAATTCAATCATTTTATTTAGAACACTTTCGGAGATGTTGTGGCGAGTAACCTTTCACAATCAAGAGACACATGGGGATCAAAGCTAGGCTTTGTAATGGCAGCGGCAGGTTCTGCTGTGGGCCTTGGGAATATTTGGAAATTCCCCTATACCGCAGGTGAGAGCGGTGGCGGCGCCTTCGTTCTTATCTACTTAGCCTTTGTCATTTTCATTGGCTTTAGTGTCATGCTAACGGAATTTGCTATCGGTCGACATACACAAAAATCAGCCGTGGGTGCATTTAAAGCGACTGATCGACGCTGGACATTTACCGGCGTAATAAGCGTGGTAAGTGGACTGCTAATTATGGGGTTTTACCCGGTTGTCGGTGGCTGGTCTATCGCTTACATCTATAAAATTGCCACAGGCTTACTCAACACTCCCCAACTAATAGGGGAAAGCTTTACTGGCTTCATTTCTACACCAGTAGAGCCTTTAATGTGGATGAGTGTCTATCTCTTTTTGAATGTACTTATCGTCATGAAAGGTATTTCTGGCGGCATTGAAAAAGCAGGCAAGATCCTAATGCCAATGTTGTTCATAATCTTGGTGATCGTATCGATAAAAGGATTGTCATTACCGGGTTCAAGCGCTGGCCTTAAGTTCTTATTTAGCCCTGACTTTTCTAAAGTAGACAGCAACGTTGTGCTTGCAGCACTCGGACAAGCCTTCTTCTCTTTAAGCCTAGCAACAGGTTGTATGATCACATACGGTAGCTACCTAAAGAAAAAAGAGAACTTAGTACAAACGACGGCGATGGTCGTTGCTATGGACAGTGGCGTTGCTCTACTGGCTGGTATCGCAATGTTCCCTGCAATGTTTGCATTTGGCATGGAGCCTGCTGCTGGCCCTGGCTTAGTTTTTGTTGTTGTACCTCAGCTGTTTGCAGAAATGGGTGGCGTGATCGGCTTACTATTCGCACTACTTTTCTTTGTAGGCCTTAGTGTTGCAGCACTCACTTCTTCTGTATCTCTTTTAGAGGTTGCGGTCTCGTACTTAATCGATGAGAAACAGATGACACGCTTTAAAGCGGTACTGGTATCAAGCATTACGATGATCAGTATGTGTGTACTCTCTTCACTGTCACTGGGAGGTATTGGCCCTAAGTTATTCGATACCGGCGTGTTCGATATCTTCGATCTATTGACTGACAAGATATTCTTAGCCGTTTGCGGCATGTTCATTTGTATCTTTGCAGGCTGGAGATTGAACAAAAAAGACCTAGAAAATGAGATCACCAACAATGGTGAAATTTCATTCCCTCTGTTTAACCTTTGGTACGGCTTAGTTAAATACATCATTCCTTTTGCAATCGCAATCGTTGCTTTTATGGGCGTGAAAGCTGGTTTTGACAGCGGCAAAGGCGAAGTCATGTTAATGGGTATCGCATTTATCGCGCTCACCGCGGTAATTTCTAAACGCTTCTAGAATCTGCGTCGACTTAAAGCGATGAATAACGAAAGCCTGTCATCAAACGACAGGCTTTATTTTTGGCTTTCTACTCACTCACCTACCCTTTAAATTCGCTCTAGATCATATTTTTCTCGACTAAAAATCATGACCCGTATTTTTACTGATTCACTCTGTTTAGTAGCTCCGTACCATTTCTCCACTCGTTCACTATTCTTGAGTGAACTCGCTCTAGCTTAATTTTTCATTCCCCCTTTTAGGAAGCTTTATGAGTTTAATTAGCATGCCTTTCGTCGACACTGCATTCGACACTGGCTTACACGTAGTATCAGGACTGGTACTGGTTGGTACTGTTTTAGGCGCGTTATATGCGTTTTGGAAGTTCCATGAACTACCTATCCATCACGCAGATAAAAAGAAACATGGTCAAATGGGGTTAGTCACCATTCTCACCTGGATAGGCTTTATCTGGCACTGGGTTTGGGTGCTGGCCGTTATTATTGCTTTTGTCGACACGGAAAAGAGCATACGCCGCATTCGTCATATTTGGCATGACACCGTACCAACTCAAACTACAAAGGCAGGAGAATAACGATGTTAGAAGGTTTAGCTGTTTGGGCTTTGTTTATTTATCTACTTCGCCTTGTTGGGGTGCCTTGGACAAAACCATTTAAAATGTTTGCTTATGGTGGTGGCTCTATCTGGCTTGTATTCGTATGGGTTGGCCTTATTACGTGGGCTCCGATGGATCTATCCGGCGGTTCCGTTGTGCAATCACCACATATTCAATTACGACCAGGTTCAACACGAGTAACGGGCAATATTGAAGCCCTTCACATCTCACCGAACAGTGAAATTAAAAAGGGCCAGTTGATTTACGAGCTCGACGATGACTCATACGTTATCGCCGTTAACAAAGCAGAAGCGCAACTAGCGATTGCTGAAATGGCTCATAAAGCAGCTTTACAAGATATCGATATCGCAAAGACAAACTACCGAGCTTCGCTTGAAGATATTGAGATAATCAAGAACCAGATATCTGCAGCAAAACAAGACCTGACGCTAAAACAACGCACGCTAAAGCGCTATGTCGACCAGAATGCAAAAGTTAAAAAAACGATTACAGAAAGCGTCCTTGATCAACAACGAACAGCCGTTGAAGTTGCAAAGAACCAGCTCACGATCATTGAGTCGCAATATCAGAAGTCAGAAATTACGGCAAATAAAAACCTAAACCTAATCGAGAAATCACAAATTTCCGAGATCAGTAAACAGGCCGATCTTCAAAACAAGAAAGCCGCTCTCGCTCAATCAGAATGGGATTTGGCACAAACAAAGATCTACGCACCAAGCAATGGTTATGTCACCAACTTTATGGCTCGTGAAGGTCAATTTGTTGGTGCTATGCCTCGACTAAAAATGTACAGCGATGAGAAGTTTGTCTTGATGAGAATTAACCATCAAGCATTTAGAAACATCAAAGTTGGCCAAGAAGCCGAGTTTGCTACCGCCATTTACCCGGGTAAAGTATTCAATGCTCACGTAGAAGGAATTGTTGAAGCGACAGGTGAGTCTCAAGGTTCTTTGCTTGCTCGTGAAACCAACGTGCGTGCAACAACAGGAAAGAACGTGATGAACAAGCACCACTTTGTTCGTCTGCGTATTACCGAACCTGAAGGCTACGACATTCCAGTCGGTGCCGTTGGACTAGCTTGGGTTAACGCAGAGAAACCAATTCCATTCTTGAATTTCTTGAATGTCATTCGCGGCATCATCATCCGAATGAAAGCTCAAATTTACTTCATATATAGCATGTAAGACCATGAATACATTTCATAAAATTTGTGATTTTGTAGATATTACGCATCGAAAAAAGAGTCAATTTATTCTACTTTCAGTATTCATTTACCTCATTTCACATTGCGCTAAGTAGTGTACTAACAGCTATATAACCATATTGGAAACTCAGCTACATCAAGGATGATGTGCCTCCCCTATAGGCTGCTGAGTTTCCATCCTTCTTGAAATCCGACTACGCGAGCTGAGCTTTAGGCTAATACTCGTGTCTAATTCATATTATTTCGCGAATTTTGAACATCTGAAATTTATGCAATACGGAAAAAATACTGAATATCTCCAACCACTCCTTCCTTACACTATCTGCAGTTTATTAATCCATGCCCTCAAGGCTAACCTGCAGGAAAAAAAATGAAAAAAACTGCTCTCGCTTTACTTATCTTTTCAAATTTAGCCAATGCTAGTGGTCTATTGCTCCAAGAAGCTGTCACTGCTAATGCTGGTACTGCAGGGGCTGGTGACGGTGTCTATACTGAAACGGCGACTGCTGGCTACACCAACCCTGCAACCATGAGCCACATGGGCGAACAAAAAACAACCATTAACACGATGGCACTGTATCTCCAGATGGACTATACCGATGCATCTAAAGATAGCAGCCTCCTAAACACCCCAGATGGCGATGCAAGTGCAGATACTTTGATGCCATCGATTGGGATTTTCCATGTACGTCAAGTAACTGAAAGTACACACATCGGAATCAATTTTGGTGCGATTGGCGGTTCTTCTATTGAGTATGGTAATGACTGGGACGGCGCTAACCATTTGGATAAAGCGTTCATGTCGGCACTGCAGTTAAACCCAAATATCAGCTACCAACTGGATGACAACTGGTCGATCGCAGCTGGTGTGCAAATAAACTACGGTTTAATTGAAGTTAGTACGACTGGCTTTGAGTCTGATATGGGTACCGATTGGGCATTTGGGTACAATGCAGGAGCAATGTACAAAGCCGAGCAATGGGCTTTAGGTCTTAGTTACCGTTCGAAATTGATTCATGATTTTGATGACATCTCAGCCTCTCTGGTCAATGGTAGCAATGCGATTGTGGGTACTGAACTTGTTGTTCCAGCAATAACTGACATCAGTGCAAGCTACGACCTTAATGCTCAAGTAACTCTATTGTCTTCCATTCAATTCCACCAATGGAGCGAATTCTCAGAGACTCCCGTCTACAACGACACACTAAATTCAGCACCAGCTCTTCCACAAGCAATAGATCGTAACTGGGAAGATGTGTGGAAATTCGCAGTGGGCGTAGATTATCAGCTTAACTCTGACTGGGATCTTAAAGCTGGATTCTCTTACGAAACTTCTCCGCAGGATGACCCAACGAAGCAATGGGTCGACTTACCTGTAGGTGAACAATACCGTTATTCACTGGGTGCAAGTACATATTGGAACTCAACTCGTGTCGATATTTTCTATGAATACGCAGACTTTGGCACGATGGAAATTGACCGTTCCAGCAAGTCATATACTCAGATTCAAGGTGAATTTGAAGGAAGCATCCACTTCGTTGGTGCAAACTTCACTTTCTAATGTTGCTCGCAGTAACTTCAAACGCTGAACTCTCAAGTTCAGCGTTTTGTTATCAATATTAAAAGCGGTAATCAATACCAACCGAGGCGGTCACTTCTTCTGAAGTTTCATCAATGCCTCGCTCATTTTGAACAGAAATCACATCGTATTTAAATTCAAACATGATGTTGAAATCTTTGTCTTTTACTTTGGTTTTGATGCCTTGCAGCCACATTAGGTTAGCAACCTGCATTTCAGCGCCACCGTATGACGAACCAAGATTAATATTAAATACCGAAAAGTGAGTATCGTTCCAAGGGTGTAATGCATACATGTTAACAGAACCCAAATGCGCTTCTTCGTTGCCCTGCAGAGGAGCGCCTAATCCGTTCAATGTTGAGTACGCATCACCACCATCGACATAGGTATAGTTCAACGAAGGGAAAAACAAGGTGCCATCTTCACTACCTAACGGCAGCATATAACCTGTGGTGTACATGTTCGCTGCGTCTTTTAGTTGGTAAACATCTACATAAACACCACCAAAAGAATCAAAGTGAGCAGCTCTCAATCGCGCATTCTCTGACTGAGTGTAATATTCAGCGAAACCAACCGTCTGAGATATATCACTGGTGAGGCCTGAAGCACCACCACCAGCAAGGAGTTTAAGTTCGCCTTCATCATCTGAAAATACCGCCGCTCTCATGCTGCTGTTTCGAGGGTCAGCATCATGATACTCATGACTGTTTTTTTCAGAAATTTGCTCTGCAAATACCGAAGTTGAAGCCAAAACTAATGCTGTACTAATTAGAGAAAGAGAAGCGATTTTAATATTTTTCATTGTATACACCAAAACTGACACTTAAGAAGATGGTGCCACTATATTTAGATGACTATTTCCACGCTACTTATACGAAAAATAAGCATCACTTATTCCATCGATTAATAATGTTAAGCAGAGGATAGGGATATTATGTACAAAAAATATAATGAACAGGTGAACCTAAATTATCTACGCGTGTTTGATGCTATTTACATTCATAGAAGCACCAAGTTGGCTGCATCGGCATTGGGTATTAGCCCATCGGCGGTTAGCCAAACATTAGCAAAATTACGTGATTACACTGGCGACAAATTATTTTATTCAGCCAATGGTAAGTTACAGTCAACCCATAGAGCAGATGCTATTGGTCTAGGCCTAAATGAGCAACTCGATGCGCTAGACAATCGGATTTTTTCAGAACTTTTTGAAGATCCAAGTGAATTCAATGGTGAACTCACTATCGCAGTATCAAGCGTATTTCTTGAAGCGATGGCTACAGAATTAACGAGCTCGGTTGTGTTTAACTCATTTCCCAAAGCAAAACTGAATGTCACTACCTGGACAGATCGAACGCTCACCGACATACAAAATGGCGATGTCCATATTGGGTTGAATTTCGGTCCAATTGACACACCAAAATCTATCCGTTCCGTTGCTCTCACCTCTAGTGAACCCATTGTTATCATGAGGAAAAACCACCCATGGTCTGATGGGAATTTTAAATTGGAAGGTTTCAATAAATATCCAACGGGTGGCATTCTGGTTCCCGGGCTCACTGACTTCAACGCAATACTAGAGCGTCGAGCCCCTGAGTTTTTTAATTTTAAATATCGCTCTGCCAGTATGTCTGTTTTAACATGTCTCGCTGAACATTCTTACATTTTAGCGATTACCGAAACACTCTCTGCCTCAATGTGTCCTAATACGATTGATTGCATCCAACCTGCTTGGTTAAACGAGCTAGCACCAGATCAAATGAGCCACTCTATTTACTACTTAGAGCGAAATCACAACCACCCTTTATACAGATTCTGTATCAATATTGTACGAACTTCTCTACAAGAGAAATTAGATACGTTAAAACTGAGAACCAAGATAAATACATAGTCATTGGGTATATTTACTGATTAAAAAACCTAAATTAGATGATATGAGAATTAATTCTATGTCGAAGAATAACATTTATAAAAACATATAATGATTATCTTTTAAAAAAACCTTTATTGCAGTATTTTTTCGGATCATTATTTATATTAATCCGATTAAGATAACACTCATAGATATAACTAAATTTAGTCACTCACTAATTAAGAGTATAGATTCAATGAAACGTGTAATCGTAACCCTCTCTATCGCGGCTTTGCTTTCGGGCTGCCAGGCAACTCAACGACAAAATGCCACCACCGGTGAAACCGAAACTAACTCAGCAACCAAAGGTGCTTTAGCCGGCATGTTGGCGGGCGCGGCAATCGGTGCTGCGACAGGAGATAGCTCTGACGCTCTGCGCGGTGCGGCTATTGGTGGAGTTGTAGGTGGAGGTGCAGGCTATTACATGGATAAACAGGAACAGGCACTACGTCAACAACTGGTAAGTTCTGGTGTACAGGTTAAACGTATCAACGACAAAGAGCTTCAGCTGGTGATGGAAAATGGCATTGGCTTTGACTCGGGATCATATCATTTGTCATCCGGCATTTACCCAACCTTAAACAGTGTCGCGCTTGTTCTTGGGGAATACCCAGATACACGCTTAGAAATCAAAGGACATACCGATAGCTCCGGCAACGATGCAAGTAACCAAACACTCTCAGAACAGCGCGCACAATCTGTTGGTAACTACCTTATCGGTCAGCAAGTTGCATCTGGTCGTGTCGTAACACAAGGTTACGGTGAGCGTTACCCTGTTTGCGGGAACGACACGAAAGCAGGCCGAGCCTGTAATCGCCGTGTTGAAATCAATATTTTGGCCTTGAATTAATCAATCACCAAAAGGAGCCTTAATATGTTCTTTAACCGTTTTCTCAAACCTTTCCTTGTGATTGGCGGCTTAGTTACAATGTACGCAGGGATTTATGCAATTAACCCTGAAACTGCGCTGCTTGATATGAACAACCTACCCTACGACTCTAACTATGTGTTTTTGTTCAGACACTGGGGAATCATGGTTGGGTTAATGGGATTCTTTATTGCAGCTTCAGCCTACGTACGCCGCTGGAGAGAATCAATCATCCTGTACTCGTTTCTCGAAAAGCTCTTTATGGTGTATCTGTTCGTTTCGAATTTTTTCAATCCAGAAACAGCACACTTGAACGCCAGTTTCATCCCGTTCGCCATTACAGACATCACCATCTGTACCTATACTCTTGGTTACTGGTACGAAAACTACAAGATCAGAAAAAATGTGAGCGCTTAGGCTAAGAAAAGCCTTGTTACTCAAAGACTGTTGTTCAAGCGCTCCACATATTGTCTAGGTGTCAGACCTCGATGTTTCTTAAACATCCGGTTAAAACTCGCGACGTTGGTATAGCCTAGCCTCGTCGCGACTTCTTCTATCGGCACTGAATACATCAAAAGCTCTACAGCCACGTTACTTAACGCATACCCCATAACGGTAGAAAAGTTGACACCTAATTTATGTAATCGACGTTGAAATTGCTGCTCAGATAAACCGAGTAAACTTGATACTTTATGTAGCGTTGGGAGTCCGAAATGGCGACTGTAATTGATCATTTCATAGGCCACCTTATGCTCATCAGCGGCATCGGGCATGTTGAGATAATGATCTAAGTCATGAAAGTTCATCGCCAAGCTCATCTTGCCAACTGAAGGGGATTGGTTGATCGACAATCTCAAGTTGCTTGGTATCCAAATCTCAGTTCGTGGTTGTCCCCATTGAATGTTGCACCCAAAGTACTCTTGATAAAGTTGAGTGTTTTCTCGATAACCAGCTATAGACACAGCTGCAGGGGTAAAATCGTCTCCCAAGTAGCGCCTTAATATCTTCATCATAAAGATGGCGACTCGAATAGAATCATGGACTTTGCCCGCCTCGCTATAAGCTGGGTTGTCGTAACACCACTTGATAAATTTTCCAACTTGAGTGCCATAGAGAAAGGCGCCAGATTGCAAACAGTGCAGTCCAATGTTAACTCGGCGTATGCTTGAAGCCAGATCGCGTCCAGAGAAAAACCAATTAGAAAGAGGACCTAACCTTTCAATATCGACTCTATCGGCGAGTTTCAAAATAATATCGGAGTCACCAGTTTGGTGCTGAAGTAAGCCATACCATTTATCCACCTCACTAACAGGAATAAGATTCATCGGATTATTAAATACCGACCTGGGAATGCCTAATTGCTCGACATTCACGAGCTTATTGGTCATCGCATGTTGGTAAATACCCAAAATTCCTAATGCTCTTAAGAAGTTACAATTATTCATTAGCCACCATACTTAGAAGTCACCATTACAGATCAAATCATATTGGCATCATTATTAAAGTAATTGGTAAATTTTCAACCTCTAAATCTGATATCAATCACACTCGGCGCTCAATTTAACCTAGGGTTTATCAATGAGTTTAGTCAGTGTCCCATTTGTCGGAACCGGCGCAGATACCGCACTACACGTAGTGGCAGGCGTTGTGTTAATCGCAACCATCGCTGCTGCATGTTACGGCTTCTGGCGTGTGCATGAATTACCAATCAATAAGGCTCACAGTAAAGAGCATCAACAACTCGGTTTGATCACCGCATTAACATGGATTGGTTTTGTATGGCACTGGGTATGGGTACTAGCCGTTATCTTAGCCTTTGTTGACATGGAAAAAGCCATCATCAATCTAAGAGATACTTGGAAATCACCAGTAGCACCTAGGGACAAAGCAACTTCCGACAAGCAAGATGAGGAGAGCCAAGCATGTTAGAAGGCTTAGCAATTTGGGCACTGTTCATTTACTTACTCAGACTTGTTGGTATGCCTTGGAATAAAGGCACCAAGGCATTTGCATATCTCGGTGGTACATCGTGGTTACTATTTGTATGGGTTGGCCTACTCAACTTCACTCCGATGGATTTATCAGGAGGCTCTGTCGTTCAATCCCCACATATCCAATTACGTCCAGATTCAACTAATGTGTCGGGTAAGACCACCAAAGTCCACATCCACCCGAATCAAGATGTAACTGAAGGACAGCTAATTTATGAAATTGATGACACCAAATATGTCATCGCAAAAGACAAAGCTAGCGTTCAGCTTGAGTCTGCAGAGGTTGCGCTCGATACAGCACGCCAAGAAGTGAGCATTGCTAAAATAAGCTATCAATCGGCACTTGAAGACATCAAGGCTTCAGTCGCGCAGATAGAATCAGCAAAGACAGACTTAGTGCTGCAATCAAAGACGCTTGATCGTTACCAGAAGCAAAACAGTGTCGTAGAGCATACGATTACTGAAACTGACATCGACCAACAAACAGCGAAGGTAGACTTAGCGACACATAACGTCACCACATTAGAATCTCAGCTTAGCAAGAAAGAAGTCGATGCCGAGAATGCAAAATTAAACATCCACAAAGCTGAAACCAATGTGAACAAGAAACAGACTGAGGTCGATTCAGCGAAGGCAACATTAGCGCAAGCTCAGTGGGATCTTAACAGTACCAAAATCACTGCACCAACTGACGGCTTTGTGACGAACTTTATTCTTCGTGAAGGACAGCGTGTTTCGTTAATGCCTCGTATTCAGATGTATACCGAAGAAAAGTACGTACTGATGCGAGTCAATCACCAAGCGATTCGTAATATTAAGGTGGGTCAACCAGCAGAATTTGCAACAGCGGTATACCCGGGGAAAATATTTTCTGCAACGGTTGAGGGTATCGTTGAAGCGACGGGGGAAGCACAAGCGAGCTTGCTAGGTATAGATGAACAGGTACGTGTCACTACTGGTCGAAACGTTCAGAACAAGCACCACTTTGTTCGTTTAAAAATCGACGAAGCAGAGGGCTACGACATTCCAGTTGGTTCTGTCGGGTTAGCGTGGGTAAGCGGTGAGAAGCCGATCGGTTTTATGGCATTCCTAGACGTAATACGCGGAATAATCATTCGGATGAAGTCTCAGTTGTACTTCTTCTACTCTATCTAAACACCTTCATTGGTGAAAAAATACAAAGCCCGTGTGATCAGGTATCACACGGGCTTTCTCGTCACTTAAACCTAAAATGAGAGACTTTAAGCACAAAGAATAGCCAATAGCCAATAGCCAATAGCCAATAGCCAAAGAATTAGCTCTTCTTTCAACCATCACCAAATCACCAAATCACCAAATCACCAAATCACCACTAATTGCAAAATGCATTTGCAAAACGCAAGGCAGAAATACTGAAACGCGAATAAATAGCCCAAATACGCACCAAATTGCTATAAAACAACCAATAAACAAGATTATTAGAGTTGGCACACTAACTGCAATGTAACTAATGACCCTTCTTAAGCCGAGGGTCACCTAGCCAACTGACGTTGTTAGTGAACCTATTATTGTTCACGAAATATATAAGCCAATTGCGGTTATTGCGATTGGCTATTTTTTTACCTGCAGTTTGGTCAACCGCTCCCCTTTCGATACAGACACCCATTCAAACGCATAATAATCAACATTCATAGCCAACCCTAAGCAGCAGATACCCAATTCGATATAGAAAACGTTTTCTATTGATTTTTTTGAAATAAATAGAAAAAATAACCCTATGTTATATAAGACAATTAGTGCAATAACTGATTTTTGACTACCTTTACTGACAAGATTAGCATTGACTACGTGATTTATATCACCATAATGCGCACGTTTGCCTGCAATACGGCGACCGTTAAATTTAATTTTGATCATTTGCGGAGGTAAAAAATGGCTGCTGATAATAACTACAGTCTAGGGCCGGTTCCTACATCGGCTAGGAAAGGAGTCGCTTCACTCACCATGGTAATGCTTGGGCTCACTTTCTTCTCTGCAAGTATGTGGACCGGTGGTTCACTCGGGACAGGCCTTTCATTCAACGATTTCTTCCTCGCCGTTCTCATCGGTAACCTAATTCTCGGTATTTACACTTCTTTTCTTGGCTACATCGGCTCATCTACTGGCCTCTCTACTCACCTTCTAGCTCGTTTCTCTTTCGGTACCAAAGGCTCATGGCTCCCTTCTGCTCTACTTGGCGGTACACAAGTCGGTTGGTTTGGAGTAGGTGTGGCAATGTTCGCAATTCCAGTACAAAAAGCGACTGGCATTGATACCAATACCCTGATTATAGTATCTGGCTTACTAATGACTGGAACCGTGTACTTCGGTATCAAAGCGCTCATGGTGCTTTCGGCGGTCGCCGTTCCTGCCATTGCCATTCTTGGTGGTTACTCAGTATTAACAGCAGTAGATAGCGTTGGCGGCTTAGAGCAGCTACAACTTATCAAACCAGAAACACCAATGGACTTCTCTATGGCCCTAGCAATGGTTGTCGGTTCGTTTGTAAGTGCGGGTACGTTGACTGCCGATTTCGTTCGCTTTGGTAAAAAGCCAGCAAGTGCAGTATTGATTACTATGGTCGCATTCTTTATCGGTAACTCACTGATGTTCATCTTTGGTGCTGCTGGCGCTGCCGCAACTGGCCAAGCTGACATTTCAGACGTCATGATCGCTCAAGGTCTACTTCTTCCAGCTATCATCGTGCTTGGCTTGAATATCTGGACGACCAATGAAAATGCACTTTATGCATCGGGTCTGGGTTTATCTAACATTACAGGCCGCTCAAGTACTACAATGTCTATCATTAACGGCATTATCGGTACGATTTTTGCGCTTTGGTTATACAACAACTTCGTAGGTTGGTTAACCTTTCTTTCGCTGGCAATCCCACCCATTGGTGGCGTAATCATCGCCGACTTCTTCGCGAATCGTAAACGTTACAAAGATTTTGCAAACGCAGAGTTCCAAACCGTTAACTGGGCTGGCATTATCGCGGTAGCAACAGGCGTAGCCGCTGGTCACTTTCTACCTGGCGTTGTTCCTTTAAACGCAGTATTAGGCGGTGCAATCAGTTACCTCGTGCTAAATCCTCTATTGAATAAAAAAGCTCTGAAATCTCAGGCCGCTTAAGGACACACTATGACAACCTTATTAATCAAGAACGCGAAACTTCAAGACCAAGAGGGCTTGAAACAAATCCTGATTGAAAATGGTCAATTTTCTCGCATTCTCGATAATGACGCACAAATTAAACATCAAGGTGACATCCTTGATGCTGAAGGTGGCATTGCAGTATCTCCTTTCTGTGAACCGCATATCCACCTAGATACTACTCAAACAGCTGGAGAACCTAACTGGAACATTTCTGGCACTCTGTTTGAAGGTATTGAGCGTTGGGCTGAGCGTAAAGAACTACTATCAATTGAAGACGTAAAGTCTCGTGCGAAGCAAACACTGAAATGGCAAATTGCTAATGGTGTTCAACACGTTCGTACTCACGTTGACGTGTCTGACCCTACCTTAGTTGCATTAAAAGCGATGGTTGAAGTTCGTGAAGAGATGAAGGAGTGGGTCGACATTCAGATCGTTGCATTCCCTCAAGAAGGCATTCTTTCATACCCTAATGGCAAAGAGTTACTTGAAGAAGCAGTGAAGATCGGAGCTGATGTGATTGGCGCTATCCCACACTTTGAATTCACTCGCGAATACGGTGTTGAATCGCTGCATTATGTATTTGAACTTGCACGTAAATACAACTGCTTGATCGACGTTCACTGTGATGAAATCGACGACGAGCAATCTCGTTTTGTTGAGACACTTGCAGCCCTTGCTCATAAATTTGAAATGGGCGAAAAGGTCACCGCTAGCCACACTACTGCGATGGGTTCATACAACGGTGCTTATGCCTCTCGCCTATTCCGTCTATTGAAGATGTCTGGTATCAACTTTGTTGCGAACCCGTTAGTGAACATTCACTTACAGGGTCGCTTTGATGATTATCCAAAACGTCGTGGCGTGACACGAGTTAAAGAGATGCTAGCGGCAAACATCAATGTATGTTTCGGCCACGATGATGTGTTTGACCCATGGTACCCACTAGGTACAGCGAACATGCTTCAGGTACTACATATGGGGCTGCATGTAACACAAGTGATGGGCTACGACCAAATCAACAACTCGCTTGATCTGATCAGTAATAACTCCGCTCGCACGCTGAACATCCAAGACAACTACGGTATTGAAGAAGGTAAGCCTGGTAGCCTACTGATTCTTCCTGCTGACAATGGCTTTGATGCAGTACGTCGCCAGGTACCAGTGCAGTACTCTGTGCGTCACGGTAAGGTGATTGCAGAGACTCAACCAGCTAGAACAAAAATTAACTTAGATCAGACTGAAGATATCAACTTTAAGCGTTAATATCGTCTATACTAATCATGAAAAGGAGGCTTAGGCTTCCTTTTCAGTTTGTCATGGCGCGTAATTTTATAAAACCATCAGCTATTTTAGGTAGTTTTTGTTAACCAGCACAACATGACAAAAAAACTCGCTGATTTCTCAATCAATGAGTGTACAACAGGAAAGACTGTGTTAACATGCACTCGCTCTGTTAGCCGGAGTTATTTAAGTTAGATGAATAGTAAAAAATGACATGTAAAATCGTTACCCGTTTTTGTAAGTAGTTTTTCCTTATTTCTTAGCAATATTAAATAATTCAATTATCAGCGCATTGCAGTAATGCAATCAACAATTTAGAAAATTTATGAATAAGGGACAAATTATGTCTAACACAAATACTGGCACTGTAAAATGGTTTAACGAAGAGAAAGGTTTCGGTTTCATTTCTCAAGACAACGGCGGTGCTGACGTATTCGTACACTTCCGTGCAATCGCTTCTGAAGGCTTCAAAACTCTGAAAGAAGGCCAAAAGGTTTCTTTCGAAGTTGAAAACGGTCAAAAAGGCCTACAAGCAGCAAACGTTGTTGCTCAATAATTAGCTTTTAGCTAAAAAGAATTTTAAAGCGCTGATTTTTATCGGCGCTTTTTTGTATCTGTCGAAAAGTTTTCGACACTCCCTTTCCGTTGATAACTTCCTCTACCACACTCTTCAATCTCTAGCCCCCTATTTCAAACAACTACACTTTTACTCATCAATTTAGAGCGTCATTTTCTGAAATCATTGCTAAGCTTTAGTGTTGATATTTACATCGCTGATACAAAGTGAATAACCAAAAATATGTTTAAAGAACAACCCATTAGATCTTACATATGAATACGCAATCGATATTCATAATAAAAATGAGTTATTTATCCAATCCTCATCCATTAATCATATAATTTTTAAAGCAAATACCTGCGAAATCCGCTAACCTTGTCGACAAGTGGCTTTAGTTATTTTGGTATCTGCAGTAAAAATAATGAACAAAGACGAATTTCAGAAATCCACCGCAAATCTAAAAAAAGCGGTGCCTCTTATGATGAAAAACAGGGTGTCTACTACACCTGCAAATTACGCACTTTGGTACACCTATGTCGATAACGCTATCCCACAGCTGACTCAAGACATGGACGGTGTTTTAGAACACTACGGTATTTGCCCTCCAGCCGTTGGTGAGCAGCTATATAACAATTATGTTGCGAGCAAATCCGAAACAAATATCAATGACCTTCGCGCTAATTTGGAACTGTTAGTTTCTGAAGTTTCGAATTCGATGAACGACACCCTGACCGACACCTCTGCATTTTCTGACATGATCGATAAAAGCTTTGAAGATTTAGCTCGTGTTGATAATGAAAGTTTATCGATCGATGAAGTCATGTCTTTGGTTCGTCAACTGGTTTCTGAATCACGTCACATTCGTCACTCCACTCAGTTTTTAAACTCTCAGCTAAACTCTGCAACGTCAGAAATCACCAAGCTTAAAAGCCAGCTGGTAGAAGTTCAGAAAGATGCACTCTTTGATAGCACTACGACACTCTATAACCGACGCTCTTTCGATCGAGATATGGAAACCTTGTGCGAAGCGCAGCAATCTTTGTGTTTGATTCTTCTCGATATCGACCATTTTAAAAACTTCAACGACACCTATGGCCACTTGTTTGGCGATATGGTTCTTAAAGGAATTGCTCGTAAGCTGAAGCTAAGTTGCCGAGAAGGTATCTCTGCTTATCGATTTGGCGGTGAGGAGTTCGCACTCATAGTGCCAAACAAGTCTTTGCGTATTGCCCGTCAGCTCGCAGATACCAATCGTCGATCTCTTGAAAAGCTGTCAATTAAAGATCGCCGCAGTGGTGAACAAGTCGGCAGCATCACCGCATCGTTTGGGGTTGCTGAACTTGAACCCGGCGAATCAGCACAATCGTTGATCGAACGTGCAGATAAACTGCTTTACGAAGCAAAATCACTTGGTCGCAATCGAGTCATGCCTCTTTAGCTTTATCACTGACACGACTTAACTAAAGGCAGTGAAGCATTCATCGACATACGTTTAAAAAGAACAACAAAAAGCCCCCAGGACTAACTAGTACGTTAATCTTGGCGGCTTTTGTTCAGCTATAAGTATTGACTTATTACTTACAGGGTTAAAACTCTACAGCGAGCTGAACCTACTTTGTGACACTAAAGCTGATAGCAGTAATTCAAGCAGTAATCTTCGCCACTCTTTGCTCTGAACTCTTTATCTTCGCTACATGCCTTTGGTTTACCTTTTGAATCACCTTGAATCAAGCTGATCCAGTGGCGCATAGCTGCGATAGTCTCTTCGCGCATTGTAGTCGTAGCTTCCATTGGTGATTGGCCGAATGTGGTGCATGATTCTAACTGAATATCATCAATCTCCACCAACTCGATGCAACCCGTCTCTTTATGGCAACCAAACATCACCTCTAAGTGGCTGCCACTGCCATCTCGGAATAAGATTGAGTCTGGGTCATTCTTCTCCCCCATGTACGCTACAAACTGTTTAGGGTGCTTTAGGCCACTATGCTGGCCATCTTTAAAGTAAGCCATGATATGACGGTAATCGACTACATAGCTGGTTACGTCTTGGTGTGAGCCATTCTCTAGTGGGAATAGTCGATCAAGCAGCTGTTTTGCTTTAACTTGCTTCTCAGTTTGCTGGTTGGCACTGATTGTCTCCACGGCAAAGACAGCTTCAGCGATAAATGGCTTTGATTGTTTTTGGATTTCTGTTTTATCGAATGTCAGCATATTCATAGTCTTTCCCTCTTGACCAGTCCGGTGAAACTCACCGATTTCTACAGCGAAAATGTGTCCTAGAGCAATTATTCCAAACTAACGTTTAATTTATTTGTCATTTTGTGAATTGCTTAGTTTGTAGATTAGCGCTTTTTTACATACAATTTCACAACAAAAATTTTACAATGTGAATTTTACAAATATGGCCTTGTCAAAAAGTTTAGTTCGTCAGTCACATTTCCTAGGTACGAAAATACGTAACCTTCGAAAACGTAACCATTTAACGATGGAAGACCTGTCTGCGCGTTGTATTAGGATCAACCCAGAATACGCACCTTCCGTTTCTTACCTTTCAATGATTGAGCGTGGAAAGCGGGTCCCAAGCATCGATATGCTAGAAGTGATTGCCCAGGTCTTTCAGAAAAACCCAACGTGGTTCCTCGACGATGAATCGGAACAACAAGCCATTGCACCTGATAAAGGAAATCGGGGTGGAATAAGTGGCATGGCACTCGAACCGAGCTTCCTTTTTTCCAACGACATTCTTCAAATCGCGATTCCTGAGATGCTTTCGCAAACGGGAATCTCCGGTCGCCAGTTTGCGCATCTATTGATTCGGGCACACCAAGAGAGCAACCAGAACCACTTCCCTGACCTTGAGCGAGCTGCAGAAGAAGTTGGTCTAAAACGTCTTAACCTCAGCGTAGAAGACCTCATAGACATCGCTAGAAGCCTAGGAATCAACATCCGCTGGGTTACACGGACACCTCAAGACGTAGTCGACGAGCTAGGAATTAATGCCAAGCAACTGGTTACTTCATTTTTTGAGCCTCCCGGTACTATCTTCTTAAACGAAATTCTCAAGGAATACCCAACTCGTCTAAAATACGACCTCTCGGTTTATATCGGCCATTGCATTCTGCACAGCAAAGAGGGGCTAAAAAGTGTGTTGTCGGTAGGTAACAACAATACATGGGACGACAACCAAGTTTCAGGCTCTTCTCAGCTGAACTCTCAAGACATTCTTCAAGCATGGCGTGACTTCGAATCTAGCTTCTTTGCCGGAGCACTGCTGTGTCCGAAAGTCCCATTTAGACAGTTACTCGACCGCACTGGTTACGAAATCGACGTTCACAAAAGAGCAGGGGTTTCCCCCTCTGTTGCAATGCGCCGAATGACAGTAGTATCGCCCTACCCTCACTGGCATTACTTTGATGCTTACGGGCCTGGGAAGCTCAAGGCGGTATACCGCGGGAACGGGATTCCACTGCCTTGGGGAAATATGAGAACGGTCGCTGATCCATGTCAACATTGGGCTGTGTTCCGTCGATTATCGGAGCCTCGAGCGGGAAGCTCGGCTCAAATCTCCATTTTAAATGTGGGAGACGAGCCAAGAATCTACTGCTGTGAATCCATCAATATGACGGATCCCGCGGGTAACAATCGTGTGTTGTGTGCTGGTATAGATCTCAACCCTGCGATTGATGCTCAAGGCGGTAATTCAAGAGACATAGCAGAGCAGCTAAAAGCATCATGTGTTAACAACGGTGGCTCTGTGGCAATCCCGCGCAACATCAAGAAAGATCTCACGACAATAGCCAAGATTCTAAATATAAATTGGATTGAACGTGGGATAGAGACAGAGGCAAGGCTTATCTGCTCCAGAGGTGGAGAATGCCCTCGCCAACCAAGCTGTTATTCGAAGTGTGGTGAGTAAAGAAGTAATAACAAAAAATAGAACCTAAAATTCAGGCAAAAAAAAACCAATCACAATAAGGGTGATTGGTCATATATTTTGTGTGAACAAAAAAGGTTCACTAACAACGTCAGTTGGCTAGGTGACCCTCGGCTTAAGAAGGGTCACCATTACCAATGCAGTATGCGTGCCAACTTTTAAAACACGTATTTACTACGCATCTGGACACGTATTGTTCGTAAATGCTTATTTGTTTTGCAAACTGAAATTGCAAATTGCAAAATTCAACAAAAACGCTAGTGATTATGTTGTTATTAATAAATCCTTAAAGATTCATTTCCCTTTCCCAAAATGCCGTACTTCCCTTAGGTTCAATCACTTTAAACAGCAATAAACCTCTCCTGAGTTACAAATCAACGCCCATAAAAAAACGCGAACATTGAAATTCAATATTCGCGCTTATTTGAGTTAGATAGCAGAAAGTCCCGAATCAACGAGAACTCTCCTAAAAAGCACTCTCGTTATTGGACCTTTATGATCTATCTAAGAGACTCTACTTCTGAGGAGCTGGCTTAGAGCGGCTTCTAGACGGTGACGGTTTGTTGCCTGTCGGCTTATTTGACGACTTGCTCGGACCGTAGCTACCACCGTAACCAGACTTCTTAGGCTTACCTGCGTTGTTTGGCTTACCTGTACCGGTAGTTTTACCCGCACCGCTTGGCTTGCTCAGAGTGTTCTGAGAACCTGCGTTATTTGCAGCAGGTTTATTGCCCGCATTACCGCGTTTAAAGTTACTGCCGTTGTTTCTTACTGATTTATCTTCACCAGTCGCGGCTGAATTGTTTTCAGTAGGCTTCTTTCCAGACGTTGGATTACGTTTTGGCGCTGAGCCATTACCTGCTACATGACGCTTATTCTTACCTGCTGGCTTGTGTCCACGAGCGTTATCACCAGAGCGTTGACCATCAGCATGCTCACGTGGCTGTTTTGCTTTTTTCGGCTTCTTAGGCTTGATTGGACGTGTATCTAAACGAGATTCTGGTAGCTTGTTTACTGGCGAGAAGCCTTCAAGCTCACGACGCTCTAGTACTTGTTGAATAAGACGTTCAATACCGAACAACTCGCCCACTTCATCAGCACAAACCAGTGAAATCGCTTTACCTACTTCACCAGCGCGGCCAGTACGACCGATACGGTGTACATAGTCTTCTGATACATGTGGAAGATCGAAGTTAACTACTTGGGGCAGTTGTGGGATATCGATACCACGAGCAGCGATATCAGTTGCAACAAGTACTCGTACCTTACCCGTTTTAAAGTTCTCTAAGGCTTTAGTACGTGCACCTTGGCTCTTGTTACCATGAATAGGTGCAGCAGTGATGTCTTGTTCTTCAAGGAAGCGAGCAAGCTTATTCGCGCCGTGTTTCGTCTTGCTGAACACCAACACTTGTCGCCAATCGTTATCTTTGATTAGCTTCGCTAGCATTGCGCTCTTTTTCTTTTTGTCTACTGGGTAGATGCTTTGCTCAACGGTTTTTGCCGTCGAGTTAGCAGGGCTTACTGAAATCTCAACAGGATTGTTAACTAAGCCTTTCGCTAAGCTGCGAATATCATCAGAGAACGTCGCTGAGAACAGTAGGTTCTGACGCTTCTTAGGTAAGAAAGCCAAGATCTTACGGATGTCACGGATGAAGCCCATGTCTAGCATGCGGTCAGCTTCATCTAGCACTAGGATTTCTAGTTGGTCAAAACGCACGGCATTTTGGTTATATAGGTCAAGTAGACGACCCGGTGTCGCCACCAACACATCACTACCTTTACGCAGTTTTTGCATCTGAGGGTTAATCTTCACACCACCAAACACAACCGTAGAGGTAAGCGGTAAGTTAATACCGTACTTCACTACGCTGCCATTTACTTGCGCAGCAAGCTCACGAGTTGGCGTTAACACCAGCGCACGTACTTGGTTCTGACGTACGCGAGGGCCTTTTGACAACATTTCAAGAATAGGTAGCGTGAAGCCTGCAGTTTTACCTGTACCTGTTTGAGCAGCGGCCATCACATCTTTGCCCGTTAGGACAGCTGGCACGGCTTTCTCTTGTATTGGTGATGGCTTATCGTAACCTTGTGCTTCAATAGCTTTAAGGATCGGTTCAGAAAGGCCAAGGGAGGTAAAACTCATAGATTATTTTCTCAGTTGAATAACATTTAGTATGAGCAACACGTTAAAAAATGCGTTGCTTCAGCTTTTGCTCATCAAATACATTGATACGGAGCAAAGCGCGGTATTCTGAGGCTTTTCCCCACATTCAGCAACTAAATTCTAATCGCAGCTCAAATTCAACCTAGATAACTTGACGCTTCTGTTCGTACATTTTTTCATCAGCCGCTTTCAAGAGCGCATCGACATCATTGTAGTTGTTATTATGAATAACCCAACCAACACTAATTCGAAGATAAATAGAGTGCGCCTCGTAAACAACTGGTGCCGCGCACATCGCCTTTCGTAGTTTAGTCACGATCGACGATACGTGCTGATCATCAATGATGCGTGGCAATAAAACTAAGAACTCATCACCGCCTATCCTTGCGACGATATCTGAAACTCGTAGTTCACTCCTAATTCGGTTTGCACACTCGATCAATACCTGATCGCCAGCTGCATGACCATAAGTGTCATTGATCGCTTTAAACCCATCGAGGTCGATATTTACAACGGCAAACGTTCTCGCTCGCTGTTTTTGAGTAGTTTTAAAGGCCTGCTTGAGGCTATACATAAAGTATCGACGATTCGGTAACATCGTTAGCTCATCATGCATTGAGCGGCTATCTGCAATACGGTACAGGCGATAAATCGTAAAGAAGGCAAACGCCAACACTAGCATTATGGAATAACCCACTAGCCTTACCGCTTGGATTCGGTACCAAGGTTCATCCATCAATACATATTCGTTACCAGAAAGAGCAAGGTACCAACCACCATATGGGAAACTTACCTGTTCGGTGGCAAACGCATTATCGAACACATCCTGAGTACCATAAAAGACAGCGCCATCTTTACCTGAACTGTTTTTACCACGTATCGCAAGTTGATACTTGTTCTCGATCTTCCCGATTCCGACATCTTCAAACAGCTCGTCTAAGCCAATAGCAGCGCTAGATACACCCCAGTAATCTTGATTGAAAGGCGGATCTCGGAAGATCGGAGTACGTGTAATAAGGGCTTGCCCTCCTTGAAACAGCTCAAAGGGACCCGCAATAAACGTATTGCCAAGATTACGAGCTATCTCTACAGACTCCCATTGGTTTGGGTGATCGCGATAATTAATACCTAGAACCTGCTCATTACCTTCCAGAGGGTAAACAAAATTTAGAATGTCGTCTTTGGCGAGTGCGATAAGTCGAATATGGAAGCCATCTTGAATGATATTCTCAGCAATCTTGTCCCAGTTTTTCACTTCACCATCAGGGTTAATGGTCACTAAAGTCGAGAAATTATTGAGGATATACATATCCGACACGATCGCGACTTCAATCCGAGAACGAATAATGGATAGTTGCTTTTTTGCCTCTGAATACGATTCGTTTTTAAGAAAAATTAATTGCTTGGCGTGAAAAAACTCAATCGCGCCAACTATCGTAAGGAAAAAAAGAACAGATACTATTTTGGCAGACCACTGCTTGCTAGAACCACTTGGCATTTACGAACCTCTAACACTTTTGTTCTATATACTGCCTGATAACGGCTCATTTCTGGCTTATTGCTCCAGTATGCCGCTAAGTCATTAAAAATCTATACTAACGTCTACTATCTATCAAATATTGTGCCATTCATCACTTCAGGTCTGTTAACTATACTAATTACTTAATCAAAAAGGGTTAGTAAACCTTATAAAGCTTACATTGTATTGACTCAAACCTTACATTAAAGGATTCATCGATGTTATTTTACATAGACTATTAATCAGCTTGGTACCTCACGACATGAAGCTAAAAACGATTACACTGTGCACATTACTATCGGCCTCAATTACGGTCGCTGTTCACGCACAAGAGAACGCTCTGGCGACAAATGTATCGAGTATTCAATCCCAAGCCGATTCGCTCAATTCTCAAGAACAATCTTTCAAGCAATCTGCTGACCTCATTCGCGCTACCTACGAAAGCCAACTTTACACCCTGCCTGCATTCAAAGAGGGTCACTACGGACTACGCATGTATCGCCAGACATTAGATGATAAGTATTCTGCTGCGGTATGGAGTGACATGGCACGAGTGGCAAGCAAGCTCAACACCCTGTCGAATGACGTTCAAACCATGGAACAAATCGTGCTCTACTCAGAAAAGCGCGTTGCATCTTATGTTGGCGATAGCGATGAGCGCAGCGTTCGACGCTACAACATCACCAAGCACATGCCAGAATACCTTTACCTAGGCGTTGACCTTCTTGGTTCTATGGCTCGTGCCAATGAATACGGTTTAGAACACAAGAACGATGCCAAACTACGTGAAATCATTCGTCGCTATGACTTCTCACGATACGTTACCAATGAAGACATGGTGAAAGCGTGGGCAGCTCAATTAGCCAATCAAGTCTACTGGCTACGCCAGCTAGGTGAACAAAATGTGGTTGATGAGTTCGTCGACACCTTCAAAAAAGCGTACCCAGACGATAAAGACAAGAAGCTCTCTAGCCAACAATACGGCAATAAGATCTATGGTATGACACACGTGATCTTTGGTGATTCGGAATATTATCAACACCAAGTAAGCGAACAAGATCATCAATGGATCTACGATTACTTCAGAGAAAACATCGATACAATATTGCTTCGTGCGAAAGAAGATGTCATTGCCGAGGTTGGATTGACCTTTTTGCTTGCGGGCTTAGAAGATGACCCGGTAGTAGAAAAAACTCGACTCGCGATCCAAGCCTCTATCGATGAGAAATACGGGATGATTCCTTCAATCACTGGTGATTTTGACCTTGAGTACGGTGAACACCGAAACGTGCTGGCGATCATGCTACTCGATTGGCAACAAGTGAATGAAGCACCAACCTTCAAAGGGAACCCAAAGATATTTAAAACGATTCCTTACGGGCTCGTTGAGAATAAATAGAACACTTAAGCCAGACGACAAAAACCAAAAAGCCGCACACCTTTAAGGCGTGCGGCTTTTTAATACCTGAAAAATATCAATAGCGCGTACAAAGCATAAAGCTAAAACGCTCAGACAGCCTTGTTCATCACTATCGTGAAATCCCCTTCAGCATAGCCTTCTATCAGAGAGACATCGTCACACAATGTTTTACAGAAGCGATATACGCCTTGAGGGTGGTAACTCATCAAGGCATTACGTGATGGGTATTGGCTTGAATTGAGAAGATTAAAAATCACGGTTTGATTCGCTAGGTCAAACATCCGAGTAATCATGTTTGTCAGATAGTCAGAATCACGGCAAATGTAGTTCAAAGAGCCACTCGCGATAACCACATCGTGTGCTTCTAGGCTCATCTTACTCATGTCACCCGCAAGGAACTGGCTGCGTGGTTCAGTGTAGTTTTGCTTGGCCTTTTTGAGGAAGCCTGCGTGTTGGTCAACACCGGTGTAAGATTGAATGTGGTAGATGCTGTCGAGCAGCTCGAACAATTCCCCATAGCCACACCCTAAATCCAAAACACTCTTATTTTCGAAATCAGCCGAACGAGCAATCACTTCGAAGCGACACAACTGACTCTCTTCATTGGTCCAACCTAAAGACTTTGCCTTATCCCCTTTCCAACGCTTGGTTTGCTTTCGGTGATACCAATACACCTTAAAACGATCACGCCAATGCATTACATACTACTCAATCATATGATCAAATCAGCTAGACTTTAGAGTCGTTCGAAAACAGACCACCGATCTTGTATCCAATCGCATAACACACCACAGCGGCAGTCACAAACACCAGTGCCGAGAAGAAGTACGCGACCGATGCTGCTACTCCAGTACCCCACACGACGCTAAACACCAAACCGAGATAAGCCTCTTGTGGCCACTGATAGATAGGAAACTGAGATCCACCAGCAATAAAATAAACCATCGTAAACAAGCCAATGAAAGTAGCAATAAGACCGATGATAACGCGCATATTCATGGAAAAACCTTTGATTTATTGGACTTGGTTGCCTTTGTTCTGAATCACAACCTAGTGTTCTTAATCGCAACCCGATGATATACAAGTATATCGGATAAAAGAGGTTGCCTCTATTACTCTTCCGAGTGAGCGTTACCCACCGTATAACCAATGACGTAATGGCCAGACTTAACGATCAGGCACAAAAAAGCGGACACCCTTCTCACGTTGAATCCGTAAGAAAAGTGTCCGCTTTAACTGAATCTAGCTTAAAGCAGGATGAAGATACCCGCTAAACATGCGCTCATTAGGTTTGCTAGCGTACCAGCTGCTACTGCTTTCAAACCTAGGTTAGCAACTTCAGCACGACGCTCTGGCGCCATCACACCGATAGAACCCAGTTGAATCGCGATAGAGCCGATGTTAGCAAAACCACATAGAGCAAATGTCACAATCACTTGGCTGTGTTCAGATAGCAGTGCTTTGTTCTCAACGAAATCGATGAAAGCAACAAACTCGTTCATTACGATCTTCTGACCGATGTAAGAACCCGCCATCAATACTTCATCACTCGGGATACCAATCAGCCACGCTAGTGGTGAGAACAGGTAACCGAAGATAGCTTGCAGTGTAATACCCGTAAAACCGAACGTTTCACCTAGGCTTTCTAAGCCCGTATTGACCATCGCAATCACGCTCACGAATGCAATCAACATAGTACCGACCGCCACTGCGACTTTCATACCGTTCATCGCGCCGCTTGCCAATGCATCAATCACGTTGCTTTGGTCTGCTTTATCTAGTTCGATATGGTCGTAGTCACTTGGTGTGCTGCGCTCAGGAACAATGATCTTCGCCATTAACAGGCTACCCGGCGCTGCCATGAAGCTTGCGGCAATAAGGTATTTAAGTTCAACACCTAAACCAGCATAACCACCAAGTACACTACCGGCTACCGACGCCATACCACCTGCCATGACAGCAAACAGTTCAGAACGAGTCATAGACTTTAAAAAAGGACGAATAAGAAGAGGAGACTCACCCTGAGAAAGGAAGATATTACCTGTCGCAACCAGAGATTCAGCTTTACTTGTACCCAGCAGTTTTTGCACCGCTCCGCCCAGGATTTGAATCACTTTCTGCATGATACCTAAGTAATAAAGCGCAGAGATCAAAGCACTGAAGAAGATAATGATTGGAAGTACGCGAACCGCGAAAATGAAGCCTTCAGTAGCAAGGTCACCGAAAAGGAAAGCAATACCAGCATCTGCAAAACCAAGCAGGCTAGAAACGCCGTTACTCAGGCTTGTTAACGCCAACTGTCCCCATGGGAAATACAACACTAGAGCAGCAAAGCCAATCTGAAGTAATAGAGCACGAGAAACCGTTTTCCAGTTAATCGAAGAACGACTTTCAGATAGCAGGTACGCGCAAGCAATCAGTGCAATAACACCGACAAAACCAAATAGAATATTCATAATGTGTCCTAGTAATCCTTATAGAGTGAACATGAGCCAAGCAAATGACATCAAAGGAACAGGACAAAGGACCGCAAGCAAAACGCTACGCGATGAAGGAGCTAACAGAGTTAGCGACTGTAACAACGAGTTGTTCATGTAAAAAATCACCTTATACAAGCAGTGGAACGTAGCTGGTCCGGTCCGTGGGGTCATTCACATATCCATGTGACGGCTTGTATTGGCTAAGCACCGGCTTAAAACCGGAAGAGAAGTATAAACAGTTAAGTGAGACTTTCATCACATTTTTTAACGCAAACGATCGCGCGGTCAAGGATTAAACAAAATGTATTGTTTGTCGTCGTTTTCGAGCTTCAAAACTGTAGACAATTTGTAGGGAGTTGAATTTGTAATGTTAAGTCTTTAAGTGTGTGAGCGTAATCACTCGGTTAATTCTGTGTGATTCTTACTACTTTTCTGTGCTCTGCCTCATTTCCCGAGACTTCAAGATTCATCTTAAGTTTAGATGCGTATATACTTTGTATGATCTCACCAAATAATTATCTATAAAATACCAATAGAGCTGATTAGATATAACAGCCATCGAGACTAAGAGAGGAAACTCGTGAAGAAAATGGAAGCTCCGCACGATATGAGCAATGGAGCTAGATTCAAAACAAATAGACACGGCTATGTGACAGTAGTTGAATATTATAATACCTATACTGTTATTGTCGCGTTTGAAAACACCGGAAATATCCGCGCTATCAGTGCGGCGAAATTACGTACAGGCCAACTAACCGATCGCTCTGTCGCACCTGAATCAATTATGATTGGAGAAAAGGTTGAATCTGTTAAACACGGAATATTAACCATTACTCAAGTTGAATCTGAAAATATTGTTGTACTGACCAATGCAAATAATGAAGAAATTAGAATGTTATTGCCTGCAGTGCAGAAAATGAAAGATAAAACTGAAGAAGTCGACAGTGAAAGTATTGCCTCCCCAAAACCAACCTCGCTTAGCCAGTTGACGAAAAGAAATAAAAAAACCAAAGACGTTAATAGCATGCTTAAGAAAATGCTTACTGACTACGGTCGATACGATTAATTCTCTATTTTCTACAATAAAGCCTCTATAGATTTATATTCTGATATAAAAACTAATTAAGCCTGCCTTTCTCAATAAAATACGTTGCATATTCGAGTGAAAAGTTAAATTTGATCAAAGTCTCACTCTGGATCTTTACTACAAATTAACGAGATCTCCATCACAATCTCATTTTAGCTTTGTGATGGGGATCTTATTGAAATCTGAATATTTCCATTACTATGCTCTCACACAATAAGAGAACGAAGTTTCTCAACCCCAAAAATCCAATTGAGACAAATATTATGAAAAAGATTCTTGTAGTTTGCGGTAACGGCCTTGGTACTTCTCTAATGATGGAAATGGCAGTGAAAGAAGTCGCTAAGAAAATTGGTTTTGAAGCAGAAGTTGATCACGAAGATCTATCATCTGCAGCATCAAGCAATGCGGATATTTGGGTTGCAGCAACAGATGTTGCCAACCAACTAAAAGATGCTGGTAAAGAGAACATCATCAGCCTGAAAAATATTTTTGACAAAGCATCAATTGAAGAACAACTAAAAACTTTCATGTAAGGTCAAAATTATGCAAAACTTTTTCGAGTTCATGCTCGGCTTATTAAAAGAGCCGGCAATCATGGTAGGTTTAATAGCTTTTATTGGCCTTGTTGCACAGAAAGCTGATATTTCTACCATTCTGAAAGGCACAATTAAAACCGTAATGGGTTTCCTAATTTTAGGTTTCGGTGCAGGTGCTCTTGTTGGCGCACTGAATAATTTCTCAGTTGTATTTACTGAAGCATTCGGCGTAAGTGGTGTTATTCCAAATAACGAAGCAATTGTTGCATTAGCACAAGAAGCATTCGGTTATGAAATGGCTCTAATTATGTTCTTCGCGTTCGTTGTGAATATTTTATTGGCTCGTATTACTCCTTTAAAATATATATTCTTAACGGGCCACCACACAATGTTCATGTCTATGCTAGTGGCAGTAATTCTATCTACAGCAAACATTGAAGGCACGGCACTCGTCGCAATCGGCTCGATCATTGTGGGTACATTGATGGTTGTGATGCCAGCTCTAGGTCAAAAGTACACAGAAAAGGTGATGGGTACTGATCAGCTGGCTATCGGTCACTTCTCTACCCTTTCTTACATCGTATCTGGCTTCATTGGTAGCAAGTTCGGTGACACATCGAAAACAACTGAAGACATCCAAGTTCCAAAAAGCTTGATGTTCCTACGTGATACACCAGTAGCCGTAGCAACAACGATGGCTATCTTCTTCATGCTTGCATCTATTATCGCAGGCGGTGAGTTTGTAGAAACAGTATCAAGTGGTCAAAACTGGGTGGTATTCACCTTCATGCAATCTCTAATCTTTGCGGGTGGTGTTTACATAGTACTGCAAGGTGTGAAGATGTTGATTGCTGAAATCGTACCTGCATTCAAAGGTATTTCGGACAAACTGGTACCGGGTGCGAAACCTGCTCTTGATTGCCCTATGGTATTCCCAGTAGCACCAAACGCAGTACTTATCGGCTTCCTATGTTCTTTCGGTGCTGGTCTACTCGCAATGGCAGTACAAGGCGCACTTGGTTGGACAATCATTGTAGCGGGCGTTGTTCCTCACTTCTTCGTTGGTGGCGCGGCTGGTGTTTACGGTAACGCAACAGGCGGTTTACGCGGTGCAATCCTAGGTTCATTTACGCAAGGTCTGTGTATCTCTTTCCTACCGATGCTGCTACTTCCAGTACTGGGTGGCCTGGGTCTTGAAGCAACAACATTTGCTGACTTCGACTTCGGTGTGGTTGGTCTGATTCTAGGGTGGATTGTTTCATGAGCCTGTTTGATTTAGTTGGTAACCAAGGCGTTATCATCAACTCTGAAGAGAACCTAACGGTTGATGCAGCAATTGATGTGACATGTTCAACACTGCTCGCGAGCAACAAAATCGAAGCTAGCTATGTTGAAGCTATCAAGCAAAAGCACAAAGACATCGGCGCGTACTATGTTCTAGCACCAAAGATTGCCATGCCGCATGCTCGTCCTGAAGATGGCGTTAACGAAGCATCACTGCAAGTGACGGTATTCAAGAAGGGTGTTGATTTAGAGTCGGAAGACAACGGTGACGTTTACCTTTCAATCACTCTGGCGGCAATGGATTCAGATAGCCACATCCATACTATTATGGCGCTGTCTGAACTGTTCCAAAATGATGATGACATCGATGCCATTATCGCAGCGGAAACTGAGCAAGCGATCATCGAGATCTTAAAGCGCTACTAATCTAGCCCCAAAGATCCTGATAAGACCCCCAATTAAAAAAGCGATAGCCTCGGCTATCGCTTTTCTGTTTCTGGTATTAAGTCATTTTTCATCGAGCGTGATTTAGGGAATCACACATCTAAAAGACTCACTGGCACTAAAACGCGTACATTCTTTTATCTGTCGATAATTCAAAGCAGTATTGCGCATGTTTTTTAAGACACTCAAACACTTCTCTATCCAGCTTAAAGTTATCAACGTGGTCCGTCAAAATAGCCATCGTCTGTTCTAGCGTCATGCCCGCACGATAAGGGCGAGACTGAGTCAACGCTTGGAACACATCAACCACAGCAACAATTCGACTCGGTTGATCCAGCTCTTCAGCCGTTTTTCCCATTGGATAACCCGAGCCATCCAACCTCTCATGGTGATTAGATGCCCACTGGCAAACCTGAGGAGAACTGAATAGCTCCTGCAGAGCGAATCGCGTGTCCGTAGCGTGGCGTTTAATGCAGCAATATTCTTCTTCAGTAAGTAAATCCGGCTTATGCAGAATGTCGTTAGGGGTTTGCAGTTTACCGATATCATGAACCAAACCCGCTAAATAAAGTTTACGCTGAGTGGTGTATGAATAACCCATCTGCTTGGCGAGGTATTCAGAGAGCTGCCCTACCTTCAAAGAGTGTTTAAAGGTAAACGAACTCTTGGTATCAACAACATTGGCAATAAATTCAGCGAAGGCGACCGTCTCATCCAACGACATTTGCTGAGAGAAGAAAGGCACAGGTTCAAAGTTATCCCTCATATTTTCAATGTAAGGGATCTCCATCGAGAACCAGAAATCATCCAAATCGACCAATTCGCACATGTGTTGCACAAGGTTGGATTCGAACATTTCATCCGCTTGTTCTGTTAAGAGTTCAATAATGCTGGCTTTGCCACCGGGTGTGAGGTTTCCATAACGATCTGAAGAAGTGATGCCATACAAGTAGTCGACCCTATCGGCAAGCATCACGATGGCTGCTAACTCTTTTTCTAACTCGCTAATATGAATAGCCTTTAACTCAACCCAAGGAGTGTGATGATAAAGCACTGGCTTAGCGAATATAGAAAGAACCGGGCACTCTTTTAGAATTTGGTAGCCCTTTTGACAATGGTGGTAACTCGAGTCAGGAATGAACCCTGAAACCAAACTACGTTGCTCATCAATTTGAGAGACACCACAGTCGTGAATTAACCCCAATGAGAACGCAAGTTGCGCTTGTTCTTCTTCCCATCCCACACTCAGAGCACATCGATACGCGATGTAACCCACCCTCTGTCCATGATTTTTGCTTTCGAAACCGACGTTATCAAGCGCCTTAGCAATACCAAATAGAGCCTTCCTTAGGTCTACGGTCACGTCCTGGCAATGTTGATTCATTAATTAAGCCTAGATTTTTTATAGTTTTTATATATTTAGGCCGCTAATACTAATGCATACTTAATGATTATATACACAACTATTGTAAGGTTTAATGAGTTTCGTGATAGATCTAACGTATCACGAAAACTCCGTGCCACAAGTGGTTGCATATTAAAAATCATGCGACATTATATACTGCCGACTAAGATTCACTAAAATCAGCAGCCATAAGAAAAGGAAAGACATGTTTAAAACAGTTATTGATGACGAACTATCCATCGCATTGGTTGAAGAGAGTTTCGCTGTTCATTACGCAGAGATCTCACAAAGCCAGAATGAGTACCTAAGCCAATGGCTTGTGTGGCCGCCACATTGCAAAACTGAGCAAGATTTTAGGATCTTCATCCAACGCTCGCTGCACGATTATGCGGAAGGTAAAAGCATGACATGTGCGATTATCTATAAAGACAAGGTCGTCGGTAACTGTAGTTTCAATACCATTGATCATGATAAGCAAAAGGTGACGATAGGTTATTGGTTATCTGAGACATACCAAGGAAAGGGGATTGTGACACGCGTTGTCCAGAAGCTGATTGATATAGCTTTCAATGAGTTAGATATGGAAAAGGTCGAGATATCAGCAGCAACGGGCAACCAGAGCAGTCGCAAGGTATGTGAGCGCTTACATTTCGCCTTAGAAGGTATCATTACACGTAACGAGAACTTGAATGGTCGCATCATTGACCACGCTATTTATGGCCTTCATCGTTCAAAGCAACAAGAGCGCTAACGTTTTGTAAAATAAGTAATATAATTTAGTAATTAACTATATGAAAAAGCCACAGCATAAGTCCGTGGCTTTGTTACTTGACGAGCCTAAAGAGCTCTTAAAGCTACAGCTTAAGCAACCTTTGGAATCACGATACTGAACTTGGCACCACCGTGGTTACTGTCGTCAATTTTGATATCCCAAGAAAGTTTTTTAGCCGCCGATAGAGCAATCGCGAGGCCTAATCCCAATCCCCCTGTGGTCGACGTTCTGCTTGAATCTAGTCGAGAAAACGGAAGAAACACTTCATCACGGCGCTCATAAGGAATACCAGGCCCATTATCCTCAACAACCACTAACCAACTCTCTGAGTTCTCATCTAACGTCACCCACACTTGGTCTTGAGTGTAGTTGCCAGCATTCTTAAGAAGATTATCGAACACTAAACGCGCCATTGAACAATCACATTTTATCGTACTGTCTTGTTTTACCTTTGATTCGAAGCTGACATTGTCCAACTCAGAATAACGGATCCGATCTAAACAATACTCAAGTAAACTCGCTCTGACTTTCACTAACTCAAAAAACGAGTTGTCCATTACATTCAACTTCGACAGCATGATAATTTCTGACGTTAGTTCGTTGATATCCTCAATGTAGTTATCAATATCATCGAATAGAACTTGATGATTATTTGGCGCTCCCCTTCTTAAAATATCGGTCGCCAATTGAATACGACTTAACGGGGTTCGTACTTCATGCGGGATAGCTTGAGCAAAGATATGACTCTGTTTCACCTTGCTCTCGATCTCTTCAGCCATGAAGTTAAAGCTGCTAGCTAAATCCGAAACAGGATGGATGTCATCCAAATCAGAGCGCGTACTAAGCTTCCCCTTACCAAACTGCTTCTGCTTTTCGACGAGCAACTCTATTCTTTCTTGAAAACGCCTCACAGGTAAGTAAACACTTGCTCCAATCGCCACAATCACAGCCAATAACAGCCCTAGCAAAAAGTGCCGTTCTGAATCCTCATACCATTCAATATCAGGAGAGAAAAAATCCCCAACCTCACTGAATCCAAAACTAAATTCAGAGTTTGGCAACTGAAATACTGCCGAATAGAGGTTATTTTCACTTAAATATATTGGCACACCGTTTAAGGTCGTATATAACTCACATCGTTGGCAGGGAGTCTCTCCCGACCAATCTTTCAACAGGCGTAAATCGAAGATATAAAATTGTTGGTAGCCTGTTCTATCGAGTGTTTTATATAGCGAGTCTTCTTGGTTGTGTTGGCGAACATACTGTTCAGCAAAGTAGATCCCATCATTAAGGAAGGTTTCGATCTCGGTCCTTCGCATGTACCCTTCACCAAGGTTCACAAATAAAAATATCGTTGCCGACATCCCAGTCACAATCCCAAGGTATAAACGAGCAAACATCGAAACCGAGCGAAGTTTCGCAGTAATGAACTTACGCAACCAGCATGTACCCCTTGTTGCGAACCGTGCGGATCAACTGTTTGTCTTTGGCGTGAATACGTAGCTTTCGGCGCAAACCAGATACTCGCATATCAATCGAGCGGTCGTTAAAGGCATAATCAATGCCTCTAAATAACTGACAGCACTGGTCTCGAGTGACAACCTGAGAAATGTTATTAACAAGAAGATTTAAGATTTCAAATTCGGCCGAGGTGAGCTTGAGGTTTTGTCCATACAGAGTGGCACTTTGGGCTGCATTGTTGATCACGATATCGCACTGTTTTTCAACTGTTACTTCCGGAGCAGGAACAGCTCGACGTAATAACGCTTCAATTCGTGCCAACAAGGCATGACCACGAATTGGTTTTGCAACGTAATCATCCGCTCCAAACTTGAACAAGCTAACCTCGCTCATTTCATCAGCAGAGGCGGTCAACACTAAGATCATTCCATTGTAAAACTCACGAGCTTGACGACAGATTTGCGCGCCGCTCATGCCTGGAAGCATCAAGTCCAGCAGAACTAAATCAGGTTCAATACTTCGGATCGCTTCAAGTGCCAAATTCCCTTCATGAACAACGCTAACATTGTAGCCTTCAGCTTCGAGGTAAAGCGTCGTTAAACGAGCTATCTCTTGGTCATCTTCAACAATGAGCACTTTGGTTTTTGACATTTCTATCACCAGTATTTATTAAAAGCGAGGGCAGTATATATACTGTTCATATATCATCAACATTGTGGTTAGAGCCCCAATTTTACCGTACGCAAAACATAGTAATCACTTTTGTACATACACGTTTACAAACACAGGGTTCAGCAACCAATACGCCTCAATTTATGAAGGTTTCACCATTCAGAACGATCTGCTAGGGCTGTATTAATCGCCTATCCACCACTTACATTCGCTTTATTTTCTTACTTGCACTTACATTTGAGGCATTTACAAAACCCTATCAAATCAACCATCCATACACTAACGACATGATAGTCAATAAAACCATAAAACAACGATTTGTCAGGCTAAAAAACCAAAATAGAAGACTTACAATCAAAAGAAATCGATTACTTCAACCTAGCACCAGTGCTTTCCATTTCTCAGTGTGAGGCATGTCCTATTAAGTAATATCTTCTTAAAGTAACATTCAGCCAATTGATACATCGCTTCAGTATTTGGTCATTATCACTTTCTCACAGGGTTCACTTTAAGATGAATAAAACGCTTTCACTGTTACTCACCACCACAGCTTTATTTTCAACATCGCTCTTGGCTGACACCAATAAACAAGAAATGGTGAAGCAGATTCAAGCACAAGTTAACTCTTGGATAGACATTCAGGTCACACCACAAACTAGCATCATTCAAAAGATGGTCTTCAACTGTGAGTTCTACAGTGCAACCCCTTATATCAAGTCGCCTGACGGGAGCGAGAGCAGTTCTGGTTCATACCGTTTTTACTCGCACAACGGTGTTTTAGGCTCGATGACAGAACCCTTCACCACTCAACCCCTTCCGGAGTTGACGATGTGCCTTAAAGAAGACTTCGTAGTCACCAACCAAGATGAAGCTCAGTTATTGTTTGAAGCTATTGAAACGGTCTACCCAAACCATTCAATGTTCGATGAGAACTTTCCTAAAGAGATCATCAATAAGCCAAATGGTTGGCACTTCATCGATGGTGAGATTTTTGATGATAAAAAAGGCTATGTCATTGAAAGCAACGCTGAAGGCAAAGTGACCAAAATCATCCGCTCACTGAATCTTTAACGCGCTGTTTCTTCTATACCATTTTGTTCTTGTTTGAAACAGCTTCTTAAAGGCTGTTAAAGGCCAGAATTCAATTTGACCAGCGACTGGCTGAACATAGTAAGTTCGGTGGGCGCGGTTCGACCAAACATCAGTTCACCGAGTTCAATATGATGACCAGTTATCAACCCTTCGAGCATCTAAAGTGTCCTATTTGGATATATGACATTGATAATAAGAGAATAACTTGGGCAAATAGCAGCGCCCTCCCTCTTTGGGAGTCAGAATCTATGTTTGAGCTGACGTCGCGCGACTTTAGTATAGAGATGTCAAAGGCAATAGAAGCGACCTTGGAAGAATACCAAAGGCAATTTCTACGTAACGAAAGCATCAAGATTTGGTGGAACTTCACCCCAAACTACATCTCTAAGCGTGCATTGTGTCTATTTTCTGGAATCCCATTGCCCGATGGTCGGACAGGAATGTTGGTGCAAGTCATTGCTGAAGAAGGCAGCTTAAAGCACGACCTAACTTGCTCAGATGGCGTAAACCTTTCCCTTTTGTTTGATAGGACTGGAAACGTAGTGAGTGCTAACTCCGCATTTTATCAAAACTATGGTTCACCGTTTGGCACGCTATCCGACTTTGTTTCTAGCGAAGAGACCGCTGCACAGTGGTTGTTTGCCGCACGTAAAGGTCGTGAAATTCTAGAAGAAGTCAGCTGTCAAATAGATAACAAAACCCATCACTTTGACGTTCAAGGAAAGTGGCTATTTGATAAAAGCGAGCTGCTGTTAAACCTCACCTGTACAACCAAACAGAAAGAGAAGCTACTCAAAGCCAGATACAACGCAGAGCACGACTGTTTAACTGAGCTTTATAATCGTCGTGGAATAACTAATCTTCTAGAAACCAGCATTGCCTATCGCTCGCCCTTTGAGTTGATGTTTGTTGATCTTGACGGCTTCAAATTGGTCAATGACACTTATGGACACAGTGTCGGTGATCAACTACTCAAACAAGTTGGCGAGCGTCTTAAACAGTTGGTTGATGAAACGTGCATGATCGGTCGATTTGGGGGCGACGAATTCATTGTTATTGCTCATACCTGTCGAAATAAAAACATCCCTCTGCTTTGCACTCGTATTATTGATGCCTTGAACCGGAGTTTTCATATCAAAGGCATTGGTACCTTGTCTGTTGGTTGTAGCATCGGTACCGCACATTTCCCTGATAATGCCGTCGATCAAGAATCACTGCTTAAGCAAGCAGGTATGGCGATGCATATTGCTAAAGCCAATGGTCGAAATCGTTTCCAAACTTTTACTCCTTGCTTGGCACAAACTCTTCACCGTAAGGTAGAAATCCGCCATCGACTCACACGCGCACTAGAAAACGATGATCTCAATCTTCATTACCAACCGATCATGAACACCAACAGTGATAAGGTGAAGGGCTTCGAAGCGCTACTTCGATGGTCGGACAAAGAGCTGGGTAACATCGGGCCTGATGAGTTTATTACCTTGGCGGAAGAAACCGGTCAGATTGTACCGCTCGGGAAATGGGTTCTTAACTCGGCACTTAAACAGTTATCGATTTGGCAACGAGAGTTTGATAGCGAATTAATGATGAGCATCAATATCTCAAGCATTCAGATGCACGCGTCCTTTGCCGAGCAATTATCGGCAATGCTTGAGTTCTACAATATCCAGTCTCAAAGTGTTGCCCTTGAAATTACCGAGTCCTCAATGATCTTCAAGCACGGTGAAGTCAGACAAGCGTTAAACGATATCTCCAAGTTGGGGGTAGAGCTTCACCTTGATGACTTTGGTACAGGCTACTCGTCGCTCTCGATGTTGCATGATCTGCCAATTAGCACAGTCAAACTCGATAAAAGCTTTGTCCATGGTTCGCATAAAGGGAGCAAAGCAATTGTTCAAGCTACCCATGCTATTTGCGACAAATTGGGGCTTAAAGTGGTAGCTGAGGGTGTCGAAACAGAAGTGCAAAAAGCATTCTTAATCGATTGCGGATACCAGTATTTGCAGGGGTTTCTATTTAGCAAGCCCATCCCATCAAATGAAGTAGAAAGCCAATTTTTAACGGGTCGATTCATCGATATTTAAAATATTACTTATCAATAAGGTCAAGTTTTAGAACACTCCGTAATCAGCAGAGTGGCGCAATATGAACGCTTACGTATGCTTACACAACACAAAATAATGAAAAAACAACAACAAGCGGTTGTTTTTTATAACAATTAATTAGTGAGGCAATCCATAAACTATATAGCAGATATACCTACCTTCTGTAATGACTTTGGTATTTCGATTACCCTCAAGCGATCCCTTTATTAAATCACATAACCGGTAAATATGAGCAGACAAAACGGCTTCACTCTCTTAGAACTTATCATCGCAGTATCGATTCTAGCGATCTTGTCTTCTACGGCTATGGTCAAGTTCTTAGACGTTCAGGGGAGCGCCCGTGCGAGTAAAATACACGATGTGGCAGGTAACTTACGTACTGGTATCGATATGATTTACGCTAAGTCTACGATTGCAGGTGTCGAGGGTGAGTGCAACTATGTTGAGAAGACGGAAATTGAAACCTACTACGTCTGCCATGGCTATCCGATAGCCTATGTTGATTCACTAAGAAGACTGCTCAATATCGACAAAACAGAGCTCCATGTAATCAATAAAGAAGTGGTTCCTGACAGCAATGCTGAGAGAGTGGCCGCTATCTCTTTTGACGCAGATAACTACACCTATTCACCTGAAGGAAATTTTTGTCAGGTACTTTATCAACCAGAAAAAGAACCTCAGATCGTCGTACTTGATGGTGCATGTTAAATACTCACGTATTGTACGCTTTCTATAGTTAACACAAAGCCACCGCAACAGATCTTTGAATATCATGTGGTTACGCTAACATTTGCTCAAAAATAACACTACTTTGTTACTATTTACGTCTTTAAGCACTGCCCAAGGTATAACACAAACTTAATTCTTTATAATTAGTCTGTAAATTTCTACGTGGGTGCATGTTTGATATAAGTGTTAACAGTGTTTTCATTAAATACCTTTCATAAATAGATAAGTATAAATAGATTCCTTGCGCTATCTAACACCTCCCTCCTTAACTCTTCATTATAAAAATAAGAATAAAACACACGACAAAAATAAAATCATCGACTATATCATCTTGTCACATTATTTATACAACCAAAATTACATATAAATTAGATCATATTAACAATCACATAAATTGACATATTTTAATTTTATCCTGAAAATTTATGATAAATCTTACACATCAATAAACTGAATGAATACCACCAAAAGCTACATTAGAAACCTCTAAACCTTGTAATTAAACCTACCACATAGGAGCTGTGGAATGGATAAATACCAAAACAAATGGATAAATCCCCCCTAGCCCTTGTAAATAATTGGCTTTCATTTATAAATTCAACTTTTGGGTGAACATCTCCATAACTTTTCATTCAAGCCCAAATTCTGCGATTAATATCAACATCTTGAGAGAAAATGGTGACATTTTGGTTATATTATTTAGATCGAACTCTTGTGTTGAATGAAAATCCCAGCCATCACGCCAATATAATAACTATCGCTTAGGAGTTGAGCCATGCACTGTTCTTTCAATATAAATAACAATAATGAGAGCTTGCAACTGATCTACAATGAAGAAAAAATATATATAAAAACGACAGCAATAAGATATCAGAGGAAAGTCTCAATAGTAAAGAGAGTTTTGTTTTCAAATATCTTATTGAACACTCATCAATATCTAACCCTCAATCTGCGAGAGACGTTGAAGAATCTTTTAAATTACATTTTGATGAAGAGTTCAGCTTATACGCATTAAAGAACATTATCGCTTCAATAAGAAAAAAGTATCGGAATTTATGTAAAAAAGCGAAGATCGATAATAACAGCGAACTTATCTCTAACCTTTATAAGGTGGGTTACTTCATCGATCTCGACAAAAGCTCTACAAACAGTATCGCACCGAAATACGACATCAACCGATTCAAGCCCAGTCAGATAGAGGTGTTAAAACTGATGTTCAAGACTTATCATCGAGAACTGATTAAGGCTCTGATAGCCGTGCTCACCATCTCTTCATTTTGCCTCTTCGTTGTCTACTTTTTCCAAATCCTTTATACGACGAAGATTGCAGATGAATACAGCGAAAACACCAAACATATTGCGCAAGAAATCATGGACTACAGTTGCAATAACGGAGGGGCCGTACACTCGCTAAGGCACTCACTCAACCTTGATTCTGTCATTATGACGACGTCTCGCGGTTCATGTTATATATCCAAGACGCGCTCGAAAATAGTAGACCTTGATCAAGTTGATGACTTTTATGATAGTGCCGATTTTGCTTATTCACGTTTTGCAGATACCAAGCGCGACATTGACCTTACTGTGCGAATTTCTAAGCGCTCTATTGAAGCTCGATACAATAACTCATTATTGCCTCTGTTAGTCGATTCAGTCTCTATCCAGAAGAATGGTTATTACATTCTTAATCTAGGAGAAGAAAGCAAAGCTATCTATCAAGCATCACTGCCAACCGGCGCAACCATCACCTTCTACAGTGACGATATTGTTGCACTGTGGGCTGCACTTTCTCTGATTCTCGCCACTCTACTTTATCGCTCCTACATTCTTGGCTTCGTCATATACATGTTTCGTTGGAAAAACATCTCCTTCGAAGAAGAACCCATCATCAACACCGAAGATAACAGCGTTCTATATTACGAGTTGCTATCGAGAGTTCGTAACGTTGGCGTTTTGAGCTTCATCAACACGATGAGACGCTCCAATTTACTTACCTTTCATACTATTTTGATCATCGAAACGGTAAGAAGAACTAAATTAAACAACAGCCATGAAATCTATGGTGTCAATGTATGCCCGAGTGCCTTGGTCGGCTCTAACTTTGCCAAATTAAAAGAGCATTTAGTCATGATGGAAGCGAATGAATTTGTCGTCGAGATTACCGAGTATTCAAACATTGGCTATGGATGTGAGGTTATCGATAACATTAAGGATGTCAAAAAGCTTGGTATCACCATCGCACTGGATGACTTTGGTACGGGCAATAACAACATCGAAATCATCAATGTTATATCTCCCACCTATTTAAAACTGGATCGCTGTTTTGTTAAGGATATCGAGTCAGGAGAGCACCATCAGGGTGTATTGCTTAATATCTCGGAAATTGGACGCTTATCAAACATCACGATGATTTATGAAGGTGTCGAGACACGTAGGCAACAATATATTTTGTGTCAGTTGGGCTACAACTTACATCAAGGTTATCTGTATAGCAGACCTCAAAGCACAACCGACGGGTAACTTAATAATAATATCAAACGTCTATGGCTCAGCACCTGTTGGCCCTGCTGCGTCGTATGGATATGGCGTAGCTCTAATCTTAGATCGAACGCAGTCTTCAAGCTTCGCAGGAAAGTACGCGTCAACTAACCCTTGGGCAGAGAGCGGCTTATCAAAGTAATAACCTTGTAGTAAATCACAGTGGTATTGCTGTAACTTCGCCATCTGTTCTGGGGTTTCAACGCCTTCTGCGACCACTTTCATCTGGCACGATGCACCAATATCGATGATAGCTTTAACCAAGGTTTCACTGTGCTGACTGGAATTCAATTTTCCAATAAAAGAGCGGTCTATCTTTATCTCTGTGATCGGCAGGGTATTCAGGTAGTTCAGTGATGAAAATCCGGTACCAAAGTCATCGAGCGAGATGCCAAATCCATATTCTCTAAGCCTTCTCAGTACCGGCTCGACAATGTGCAGATCTTTGATGAGAATGTTTTCGGTCACCTCTAGCGTCACTCGGCAAGGAGCTATACCCACCTCTTCGACGAGGCGAATGACCTTATCATCGAAACCAAGTTCGAAAACTTGCTTAGGTGACACGTTTACAGAAACTCCTACCGCCTCAGGTCCGTTTGGCATCAAGTTTAAGGTGTCTTCACATGCTTTCTTTAGTACAAACTCTCCAATTTCATGAATCTTACCAAACCGCTCTGCCGCAGGAATGAAGTCCAACGGAGACACAAAACCAAGTAAGCCGTTGTTCCAACGACACAATGCCTCAACGCCTTTTAGCTGCTCAGTATGAGAATCCACTTGAGGTTGATATAGTACATTGAATTCGCCCCTCTCTAACGCAGTTCTAAGCTGCTCTTCCACCGAAAATTCGTACTTCACTTTTCGATTGATCACATCGTCATAGAAAATTGCTTCGCCTTTATTCAATTCTTTAGCCTTGTACAACACAATGTCGGCTTTGGTTAGCAGTTCTTCTACCTCAGTCCCGTCATAGGGATACATCGACACGCCAGCCGAACACTGGATAGAGACCGAAGTACCCTGAATATTAAATAGCGATTGGAATACATCTTGGATTTGTTGGACTTTCTGTTCCGCTTCCACAAGATCGTAAACTCCCGGCAGACAGAAGACAAACTCATCACCCCCAAAGCGTGAAACGATATCGTTAGTCCCTAAGATTTGTTCAAATCGCGAACCTATCTGCTTCAGCAGCTCATCTCCGCTTGCGTGGCCATATTGGTCATTGATGCGTTTAAAGTTATCTAAGTCAACAAAGACTAACGCCACCAGCTTGCCTTCAAGTTTCGAATGAGCGATGGCTCGGTTCACTTGCACTTCAAGTTCAGAGCGATTAGGGAGAGCGGTCAAAGAATCGTGTCTTGCCATATGTTGCAAACGACGGCGGCTATTTTGGATTCGATTGAAGTCGTCGGAAATTCTCTGCTCCATTTGATCAAAGCGCAGCGATATTCGTCTGCTCACTAGAACGCTGATAAAAATACAGACCAAGGTAGCCAGCACACTCAAGATAAGAATTAGCCCAAATTCATTACGAGATTCCGAGAGTAGTTGGTCTTTTCTGTGTTCAATGGAAGCATTAACATTATTCAAGTACACGCCAGTACCCACTATCCACCCCCAATCACCTACCTTTTTGACGTAGCTACTTTTGGGACCGATAAAACCCTGTTTATCAACGGTGATGTAGTTAACAAACCCGCCAGACTCAGCTTGCGCTAAAACGTCTTGCTTGAAGTTGTTTCCAAGGTCATCGTAAACATTAAGATCTTGCCCAATATGGATTTGGTGTGCGTGAAGTAAGCTGTCACCATTCTGTTCAAAAACGAACAAGTATCCATTATCACCGACCGTTATCTTCGACAATATATCGAGAATTCTTTGGTAACTGACTCGTTTAACATCATCGAGAGAAATACCAGTGCCGAAATACCAATCAAATGGTTCGAACCGACGAATGTAACTGAGTTTTTCGAAGTGCGTATTGCCGATGTGTGGCTTTTCAAAGTCTTGCCCATCAAAGCCGGGACGAGGCACAAAATAGCGGGAATAAGCACCATTATTCTGCTTAAGAAGCGCTATTTGTTGTTTGATGACCGCCACACCACGGCTATCAGTCGTTTCAAGTTGATTTGTATTTTCTAGCTCTGGATCGCGAGGGTGAACCAGCACTGTACCCTGCATATCGTAGGCGTAAATGTAGTCTTTTTTGTCCGCGTAGCTCAGCTTTCTGATTTCATTAAAAATGAGCAATTTAAGCTCTTCTTCCGGCAGGTGTTGATTCGAGGAGTAGATATTCTGTGCAGCGGTATAGGCTCTATCCAGTCGACGTGTAATGCGCTTTTTTACCTCGATTTCAACAAGGCGCTGAGTGTGCTTTATCTGTTGCGATACTTGCAGTACTTGCGCCTCAATAGAGTCCTTTTGAGCAGAGATGTAGTCTGTTCTGATGAGGTCTACCAATGCCTTGACCTTCTGATCTACGCTGGTAAACATCGCCACATTCAAGACGATTGCAGAAAAGATGATGATGGTGATCGGCAAATATTTGGTAAACCAGACCAACTTTTTGTCATTAATATGCAACATATAAACACAACAGAGCAGAACAGAGTTCTATATAATGTCATTATTTTACTGAACAGCCAACCATAAAAGATAACATTCATTTAATTTATAGAAAAAGCTTGTCTATCTCGTAAAAAAGGATAGTGTTATACACATGTATATCACCATGCAGTTTTAATTATGACCGAATGGAAAGACGACCAACCGATCTTTAGGCAACTTGCCGCAAAGATCAGTGACCAAATTCTTCAAGGTGTTTGGCTAGAGCTACAAGCATTGCCCTCTGTGCGTACGGTTGCCGCCGATCTCAAGATCAACCACCTTACAGTCATGAAAAGCTATCAGTTACTGGTTGATGAAGGCCTAGTAGAGAAAAAACGCGGCCAAGGCATGTATGTGGCGGAAGGTGCACTTCAAAAGTTGAAAGAGTCGGCACACCAAACTTTCATTAACACACAGATCCCAGCCATCGCTGAGACGCTAGGCATCATTGATATGAGTGTCGAAGAACTCGTGAAACAGCTAGAACAACATATAAAGGACAAGTCATGAGTACTTTACTTTCAGTGAAAAACGTAACCAAAACTTATTCAAACCAAGTGGGTGTTGAGAACATCAGCTTTGAGTTAAAGCCGGGACAAGTGCTTGGGCTGCTTGGCCACAATGGCGCGGGTAAATCGACACTGATCAAATCACTGCTTGGTGGGCATAACTATCAAGGTGAGATTGAGGTGAATGGTTACCATCCTATCCACCAGCACGCAGAACTCATGCAGCACTTATCGTACATTTCAGATGTAAACGTGTTACCAGAGTGGATGACAGTGAAACAACTGCTTCGCTATACCCAAGGTGTACACCCAAGCTTCAACAAGCAAAAAGCCGAACAGACGTTAAGCAGCACTAACATTAAGCTCTCTTCAACGATTAAGCAGCTTTCTAAAGGGATGAAGGTACAACTTCACCTTGCGATCATCATTGCAACCGACACACAGGTGTTGATCTTAGATGAGCCAACGCTGGGTCTTGATCTACTCTACCGCGATACTTTTTATCGTCACCTACTAGAGTGGTTCCATGACGGCGAACGCGCGATGATCATCGCTAGCCATGAGGTTTCAGAGATTGAACACCTACTAACGGACGTGTTGATTCTGAAACAAGGCCACTGTGTGTTGCAAAAGAGCATGGAAGACATCGAGAACGACTATTTCATTATCGATGTCGCAAACAACCATTCAAGCGAGATCCAAAGTCTCAACCCACTGACCTCACAGCCTGGGCTGGGAACTACCAAGTGGTTACTGGAAGGCCAATACAAAGCGCAAGTTGAGTCATTGGGTAACATCTACAACGTGGGTCTCGCGGACCTATTCCTTGCAACACAGACGGAGAAGGCATAATGCATCCAAGTTTTTACATGCTAGAAAAAGAGCTTATCGAGCACAAAATCAACACTCGATTGCCTCTGTTTGTCGGGTTGTGTGGCTTCTTGCTGTTCGTTAGCTTGTTCTTTAGTGGTCAGGCACAACACGAGTTTTTCTTCCAAATGGAAGTCAACGGCGACGTGAGCGACATCCACAGAGAGTTCGCACAAGATCTTAACTCAGTGATCTACTTTGGCGCAGGCTTGATTTCACTGCTGCTTTCGACGCTTTATATCCCTAAAACGCTGCGTAAAGAGCGCCAAGAAGGCAGCTCAATGTTTTGGAGAAGTATGCCAGTATCGAATGCCATGACTCACGGTGTGAAGCTAGGTTTCGGTTTAGTGGTGATTCCCGCTATCTGCGCTCTGTTGGTTCTGTTCGCTGATTCTCTGTTTTGGATTCTGAACATTTCAAGCGAACAACAATTAGCACTGATAGTCGAGCAACAATCGCTATTCTATGTGCTAACCAATTGGGTGGTTTTCTTTGGTCGAATGCTGCTGGTTGCGTTAGTTCTATTGCCATTAGCAACGGTTACTCTGGCGATTTCGCAACTGGTTAACTCTCCGCTGCTTGTTATTTTCATCTCAAGCTTTGCGATTAAGTGGTTGGCTATCGCGCTATTCGGATTCTATGGTATCAATGATTTCTTTTCTGTCATCGTATCGTTGCCGATGAAAGTGCTGACGACCAGCAATCCATTCAGTGCGCTTTCAGAAGTCTCTATTCTGTCGCTAAGTATTTACGTACTGCTCGGTATTGGTGGTTACCTACTGAGCCTTAAGTTAAACAGAACTGATGATGTGAGCTTGAAGACGCTGTTCCAACGCTAGAGTCACTTATTCTGAACCTGAGCCCTGAGCCCTGAGCGGCTAGCCTCATCAGATATCAAAATCTAAATCAAAGCTTCTGAGAAATCAGGAGCTTTTTTATTGGCTGCTGTTTATTGTTAGGCACTTTAAACCCTAACAACGGTTTTGGTGATAGAGGCAAAGGTACGGATTGGTGGTTGGTTTTGGTTTTGGTTTTGGTTTTGGTTTTGGTTTTGGTTCAGGATGCTGAATGAGGTAAAGATAAACTAGGAGGTATTAATGAGCTGACATTGAATTGCATTATTGTTAATGCCTGCCAGCTCTTTGGGGGATGATTTCTTTAGTCGCCGACCAGATGAAGGTCCTTGAGAGTGCTATTGAAATCGGTTTGTTGCGTTTACAGATCTTGTAATCAGTTCTGCTTATAAGCTTTTAATTCATCATTTTAACTTCAAGCTCTTTCGCTTTTCAGTTATCGATATAAAGCTTATTTCTTTGAAGCTTCTTTCGCTGTGTCTTTCCAGTATTGGATGCGAACGCGATGAAGCTGTGCTCTTCTCATTTTTTTCATAAGGGATATTTCCTTTTCTTTAACTGCTCTTCATGAGCTATTTTTATTGCCAACCATTCGAATCTAACGGTGTTTGATGCCCAGTTCAATGATACAAATCACAAAATATATAGAGTTTTGAGTACCATTTACATCAAAGTATGACCTAGATATCAACTATGGCTCAATTCAATCCTATAAGCCTCTGTTCAAAATTAAGGTTAGTTCTCTCAGATGACAAATTCATTTCAGTATCAATACAGTTCAATGATACTAATTTAATAGACCGGACCAACGCGGATTTAGTTCCAACGTCTTATCTTTTATTGCTAATACCACCCCCAAAGTTACAGCGTAACTAAAACCAAATTCAATGTGAACAAATAGTCACCACATTAGTCTATACGTCACAACATCAAAATGGGATTATGTTTGTAACGGATAGAGCTTTTGATAGAAAAAAGCCGTAATGAATACAATTAAATGGACGTAATAATGAGTAAAGTAATTCTGCAAGGGCATATTCTGGTGCTAGACAACGATCTAGAAGCAGTGACACAAGCCTTAGTTGTGCACAAAGAACTGACACTGGAAGAACCTGGTTGTATCGTGTTTCGAGTCAGTCAAAGCACGCTTCAACCTAATCGCTTTGAAGTGTATGAAGAATTCACTAGCCGAGAAGCATTTGAATCCCACCAACAGCGAGTAAAAGCCTCTGAATGGGGTGAAATCTCCAAAAACGTGACCCGTCATTACCAAGTCTCCGACGTTCCGACATCATAATGATACATCCACTAGCCAACCGCATCGTCACATTGATCAAACAAGATCCCTTACGAATGCAGGTTTTAGACTGTGTCGCTCAGCTGGATTTACCGCAGTGCTATGTTGCTGCGGGCTTTGTGAGAAACCTCGCTTGGGATCACCTGCATGATTATGCCTCCCCGACTCCACTCAATGATATTGATGTGATCTACTTTGATCCCATTGATACCTCTTACGAATCGACTCTTCGATACGAGGATCTGCTTAAACAACGCTTACCCGAACTGAATTGGCAAGTTCGTAATCAAGCCTGCATGCACATCAGAAATGGGGATAAGCCTTACCAAAGCTCATTAGAAGCAATGAGTTTTTGGCCAGAAAAAGAGACTGCAGTTGCTATCAAACAAAAGCTAGCCGGAGAAATTGAGTGTATTTCTGCTTTTGGCTTAGAAAGTTTGTTTGATTTGCAAATCACACCCAACCCAAAGCGTAGCCGAGAGATCTTTGATCAAAGAGTACAATCCAAGGACTGGCTGATCCAGTGGCCCAAGTTAACGATTAGTCACCGTTAACTAGCAGTCGAATTCAAACGCTAAAACCATTGACTAAAATCCCAATCAGATCGAACATGCCCCACTTGTTAGCTTATTAGCTTAGTAAGTAAGTTAGTAACTCATCAACCGCGCGTGGCGACTAGCTGCTACGCTCTCTCGTCATACTGAGTAACGACCATGAACCAACAATACATGCTGCAAGCACTCGAAGCTTCGCGCCAAGCCTTACCTGATTGCCAACCAAACCCGCCAGTAGGCTGCGTTTTGGTAAAGAACGATAAGGTGGTATCTGTTGGGTACACGCAAAAAGTCGGCGGAAACCACGCCGAGGTCGAAGCGCTCAATAGCTATGATGGAGCAATGGAAGGGGTTACCGCTTACGTAACTTTAGAGCCATGTTCATTTGTCGGCAGAACTCCCGCTTGCGCCAATACATTGGTTAAAGCCGGTGTGAAACACGTAGTGGTGGCGATGCTAGACCCAGACCCTCGTAATAATGGTCGTGGTGTAGCAATACTGGAATCTCATGGTGTCAAAGTCGATGTGGGGCTATGCCAAGCACAAGCGAGTGCCTTTTTAACCCCATACCTTGGTAAGTCTTAGTGCTCAGTATCTGTGGAGTTTAGCTATTACACTAGGATTATTGAGTACTCGTTACTCAACATCCAGTCAACCGAGACTAACCCACGTCTACTCGATAAAGTGGGTTAGCTGGCGTATCAACAAAGTATGCCCAGATATGATCATACACCGCATGTTGGTTAGGGAATGGCGCTAACGCTTTCGCTTCCTCTAAACTGCACCATCGATACTCAGTGTGTTCATGGTTTAATTCTACCGCTTGGTCTGGCGGGCAAAGCACAGCAAATATCGGGATAAGTTGAATAACATTGACGTTCGCCTCGTAGAACTGCTCCAAAAATTGAGCGTTATACAGTTCTTTCGCTTCGATTTTAGTTTCTTCTTCAAATTCACGTACGATTGCCTGCCAACCAGTTTCATCCGCTTCAATCGAGCCTGCAACATGGCACCAATAGCCGCCCTTTACGCGCTTCATTAATAGCATTTTCGTCTGTCCGTCGATCTCAGAAAGAGCGACACCAGCCACAATCGAAGTATTGAGTGGAATCATAACGTTACCTTTTTAGAACACGAAGCGAGCAAGCCTAGCACCCTTCCATCAGTAAGTAGTCCTTGATGATGGAAAACGAGATACTAATCATTAATTTGTATTCCTCCCCAAGCACTCCAACCTTATGCGGACAATCGAATTTACTGTATCAAACGACGGTGCGATTTCTTATTTGAGGCGCTTTTAGATAAAGAGTAGAATCGCCTACCTTATACTGTATTTAAGCTCTCAAAACACAGTAGACTCATAGCCATTTATCACCATCAAGTAAGACGACTATATGCACTCATCAAAACCAACGCACGACTCAGAAAACAGCCATACACCTGAGCATTGCTTCACTCGTTTTCAACAGTCGATCGAGTCATATTCGTTGCCTGAACGTTTCACCTTCCCGTTCTACTATGAACCGCACCCATTGTGTGAGATCGCCTCTCAACAGCTTCAACAATATCTAGAAGCTCAAACTGATTGGCAGCATGACTTCGGGCTAGATTCTGACTCTGGTCGCGGCAAAATGTTTGGTGTGTTGTTAGTAAGAAGCCCAGAAGGTGATCTGGGTTACTTCTCTGCTTTCTCTGGGAAAATCGCCGACCAAAACCTGCTGCCCCATTTTGTGCCACCGGTATTTGATATGTTGAGCAGCGACAGCTTTTTCCATCAAGACACGGCTGACATGATGGCTGTGAATGCGAAATTTAAAGCGCTGCAAGTCAGCGCTGAATATCTCGAATTGTGTGAGCAGTTAGCACAGCAGAAAGCACAGGCAGAGCAAGAGATCGAAGCGCAACGTTTGTTGATTATTGAAGGCCGAAAAACACGTAAAGAACAACGTGAACAAGGTAAAGAAAACCTTGATGAGCAAGCTTTCGAACAACTAAATAACGAGCTAAACAAAGCCAGTGTTGCCGACAAGAATCAGCAGAAGTACCTTAAGCTCAACTGGGAACAAACTCTGAATGAGCTTCAGGGCAAAGTTGACGTGTTTACGACTCAATTAGCTGAACTCAAAGAGCAAAGAGCACATATATCTCATCAGCTTCAACACAAACTGTTTTCACAATACGCTTTCCAAAATGCGGAAGGCAATGTCGAAGACCTTAACCAGATCTTTGAAAATACGCCAAACAAGATTCCACCAGCAGGTTCTGGCGAATGTGCTGCGCCAAAGCTTCTGCAATATGCGTATCTGAATGGCTATACGCCACTGGCACTGGCGGAATTTTGGTGGGGCCGTTCTCCGAAATCGGAAATTCGCAAACACAAAAAATACTACGCTTCTTGTCAAAGCAAATGTGTACCAATCCTTGGCCACATGATGAAGGGCCTTGAAGTGGATCCAAACCCACTATTAGAGAACCCTGCTGAAGGCAAAGAGCTCGATATTCTGTTCCAAGATGAACACATTGTCGTGGTTCATAAGCCAGCTGGTTTTCTATCCGTACCGGGAAAAACCATCAAAGACTCGGCCTACACTCGCGTTCAAGAAATGCATCCTGATGTTGAAGGGCCATTCGTTATACACCGCTTAGACATGGCGACCTCTGGCATTCTGATATTTGCCCTTACTCGACGTGCGAACAAAAGCTTGCAGAAGCAGTTTATTACTCGTGAAGTCGAGAAGCGATACGTAGCTATGATTGAAGGTGTTCTGGCTGAAGATGAAGGTTATGTTCGATTACCGCTGCGTGGTGATTTGTACGATCGCCCTCGTCAGATTGTCTGTTTCGAACACGGAAAGCCTGCAGAAACTAAATGGGAAGTGATTGAACGCAATCAAGAAACCACCAAGGTTTACCTACACCCTAAAACAGGACGCACACACCAATTACGAGTTCACTGTTCACACGAAGAAGGGCTCCATATGCCAATCGTAGGTGATGGCCTATATGGCAACAAAGCTGACCGTCTTCACCTACATGCAGAACGACTTGCTCTACACCACCCAATTACTAAAGAGTGGATGGAATTCCAATTTGAAGCAGAGTTCTAAAGATTCTCATCAATAACGAGTCTTAATGAAAGGAGTCACACCATTTGTGGCTCCTCTTCTCCCATTTCCCCGCATTTCACGCCCTCGTTTTGCCTAACTCTTTCGGATATATCTCCACGCTTATTGCACTACATCAAGGTTCACTTCATTTTGAGGTGTAGGATGCCCCTCTTCACCTTTCCTTGAGGCCTTTGATATGTCATCAGCTGCTTTGAATCTGCATTCCAATACACAAACATCTTCTTTGGCTACTGCGCCAATACCAACACGAACACCAACAAACTTAAAGCCAATCACAACGAAAAAACCGGATCTGAATTCGGCAATGCTGAGTCTCATCGAAGAAGTTAAAAATGAACTCCCGCTCTATGAGTCAGAGACATTCATTTGTGGACCAAAAGGAAATTGCTCAGGTTGCTCTAAGAAATTGCTAGAGATGGTCGACACAGAATTGATGTACTGGGAGCACAGCATTTCAATGGGACAAGGACCAAACTTCGAAGAACTGCGTCGTTTTGGCAAGCTATGCAGCAGCGTAAGACGCGGCTTAGAAAGAAACGGCTTGGTAGAGAAACGCCCTAGAAGAAGGTGACTAGAGCCAAGTCGTTAATTTTGGTACTGAAACACGATCTAGGGCGTCCTCGATCGTGTTTGAGGTCTCGCCCTCACTGACTTGAGCGCATATTGACTCCAATTACCTCAATTGGAGTTAAACCATGAAATGGATACATTTACTGTTCACACCCCTACTTTTCCTTTGCGCTTCATCAATCGCTTCCGATGTCGGATTCACCCAGATAACCTTAACAGACGACCCTATTCGCCCCCTCAACACTGCCATTTGGTATCCCACACAAGATGAATCAAACACGTCCTTGATTGGCGATAACCCAGCCTTTATAGGCACGAGAGTCATCAAAAATGCCAAGATCCAATCAGGTAAGTTTCCCGTTGTCCTCATATCGCATGGTTATCGTGGTAACTGGCGAAACCAGAATTGGTTGGCGACCGAACTTGCACATCTCGGATACATAGTCGCCTCAGTCAATCATCCGGGAACAGCATCTTTTGACCAATCCCCAAAGCAAGCAGCGAAATGGTGGGAAAGACCGCGAGATATCACACGAACTCTCGATTACCTGTTAAGCGAAGTGCTATGGAAGCAATCTGTTAACGCCAACAATATCACTGCAATCGGACATTCATTAGGAGGCTGGACAGTGATGCAATTGGCAGGAGCGAAAATCGATAGACCAACCTTTGAGGCCAATTGTCTCATATACCCTAACCCACGAACTTGTGGGCTTGCTGAAGAGCTAGGGCTAGACAAAGTCCAAGCTGAAGAACCAAACCAAAAAGACCTTTCAGATCCTCGAATTCAACGTGTAGTTAGCCTTGATCTGGGGCTTTCACGCAGCTTTTCAGTCGGCAGCCTAAATGACATTAAAGTGCCAATCTTAATACTGGCGGCTGGGATTGATATTGGCGACTTACCTCAGGCATTAGAGTCTGGCTACATGGCAGAGCATATTCCTCTTAGTTCGAGACAATACAAAGTCTACGAAAACGCCACTCATTTCAGTTTCATTCAACCATGTAAATCAGGAGCCGAAGTAATACTTGAAGAGGAAGTACCGGGCGATGGCATTATTTGTAAAGACGGCTTAGGATCTTCACGCGGTGAGCTACATCAATTGATATTGAATGACATTATTGGCTTCCTGAATCGATAAACTTAGAAGTAAACAAACTCAATCTAACACTTATGGCGAGCTTCGAAACTCACTCGGAGTTTGCCCAGTAATCCTTGAAAACTCTCGATTGAAATTGGACTTGGTTTGAAAACCTGAATTGAGGAAGATATCGGTTATCGTGTCATCACTTTGCTTCAATAGAGTCTTGGCATACTCAATTCGATAAGCGTTGATCACCTTCGAAATGTTCTCATTATGAGTTTGGTTAACCGCTGACGATATCTTGCGAGCTGGGATGCCTAGCTTTCGTGCCAAGCGATTGAGAGACAGATCAGGATCCTTAAATAATTGATGCTCCCTCATTAATGCATCGAACTTAACCATGATCTGCGCGGTTTCTTCTGCTTGGTCTTCATCTAGGCTGCTCGCTAGTGTAGTCGATGTGTCGACTTCTTCTGGAGAGCGTTGTGACATGGAAGATAAATCCTGAACCTGCTTGGTTTTTTCTTCGTCAGGCGTGCTCATACTGACCACCATCACAGCGGACACAATGGCGGGAATAAGGACAAGGTAGCTTAGCGATAAAATCAGGTGGGTGTGCTGCGCATCCAACAGCAAGATATCGTAAAAGAGCACACCGTCGACTAAGGCGGAAAATAGTAGCATTACACCTGCAACTCTTTCAGCAGCCAGCACTTTCGATACATCGGTCAGCCGCACTTGTTCCGGCACTTGCAGCGACGACTTCAGCAGCAAACTACCATACCCGAGATAGAGAAAGATCAGCAATACATCAAGAGTTCCCGCCCAGAGATGCGCATAGAAAAGTGAGCCAACTAAAACAGCAATCGGGCCTAGCCAATGCAAATGTGTACTGGATTGACTTCGATGAGCTCCTGCAAAGCATAACCAAGCCGCCACAGGAACACAGGCACCAAAAATGGGTTGTAAGAAGCGAAACAACGCAATATCAAACGTCCACCGAAGGCCCACTACCGTCACCATCAACGCGCACAGAATGATAAACCAAAATGGCTTTTGACTGGTTTGTGGGTAACGGCATCGAAGCAGCCCACCTGTCATCAATAACAACAGCGCCGCGACAAATGGTAAAGGAATGGCAAGCATCAACAGTCCGTTTAGGTTCGAGAAAAGGTCACTTCCCCTTCAGCACTTCATTAGCGAAGTCACTGAGCGAACCAGTGATATATATTGAATATCAATCTATGGTAAATCATTCCTCTGATAAAAATCTAGCTCGAAACCTTGATGGTGTTAAACCAATGATTTTCATAAAGACTTTTCGGAAGCTGTTAACGTCTTCATACCCAACTAAGTAGCTGATTTGTTCTACTGGTTTGTGAGAACTTTCCAGTAGCTCGCACGCGCTTTGAACACGCACATGTTGAATATAGTTAATCGGAGTCAAGGTCGTCGCTTTGGTAAATTGTCGGATAAAGGTTCTTCGCGTCATGAAGGCTTCCTCCGCCAATTGATCAAGCGTCAAAGGAAGGTGGTGATTCTTTTGAATAAAGCGCTGCACAGAGACAATCTTGTCATTCCCATGAGCGTAGTTAGGCACAAAACTTTGGTAGTAGCGCTGCTCTCTCAACCCCGTATCCAACACCAGATACTTACCCAAATTACGCGTATTGGTCGGCGTCGTGTATTTAGTCAGGATAAACAGAGCCAAATCCATCCACGACATCAAACCACCAGCAGTAATGATGTCATCGTCATCGATCAGGATTTTATCGATATCCACTTCGATTCCAGTATGTAGCTCCGAAAACAACTGTTGAGCTTGCCAGTGCGTTGTGACGGTTCGCCCTTCCAACAATCCTGTTTGAGCAAGAATGAACACGCCTGCGCACGCTGAGCACAATATTGAACCCTTTTGATGAGAGTCAATCAGGTAATCCGTTAGCCTCTCATCACGGTCTAGGTAGTAACTGCCATCTAGGTTGGGCGGTAATAAAATGATATCGGCTTTAGACTCTTCACCTGAATTAGCCGATGAAACCGATAAGTCGCCATAAGGCTTAATCTCAACCTGAAACTGAACCGCTTTATTGCCAGAATCAAGGCTGTTCGCCATCTGAAGGAACTCTTTTACTCCAAACACAGCGCTCTGCAGAGACCCTGGGTAATCGATGATTTCGACCTTCACTGATTTTGTCACTATTGCCATATAGTCTGTCATTTTTGACGTGCGTTAAAAAACACAGGGTAGTCATAATATCCCTACACCGCAACACACTAAATACAAAGGTATAGACTATGAAGAACACAGCCCTACTACTTATCGACTTTCAAAATGACTATTTCCCTTCATACGAAGGTGCAAAATGGCCGCTATCTGAAACAGAAAAAGCAGCCGAAAAAGGTGCACAGTTATTATCAGCTTTCAGAGACAAGCAACTTCCTGTGGTTCATGTACGTCATGAGTTTCCGACGAATGATGCTCCGTTCTTCTTGCCAGAATCAGACGGTGCTCAAATCCACAGCAGCGTGACTCCGCGAGAAGGTGAGCCAGTCATCGTAAAGCATCAAATAAATAGCTTTAGAGATACAGAACTGGACAAAGTATTGAAGGAACAAGGCGTTGAAAGGTTGATCATTGTTGGCGCGATGAGCCACATGTGTATTGACGCAGTGACCCGCGCAGCAACCGATTTAGGCTATGAGTGCCACGTAGCGCATGATGCTTGCACAACCTTAGACATAGAGTTCAATGGCGTTAAGGTTCCAGCAGCGCATGTCCACGCCGCATTCATGGCTGCACTGAGCTTTGGTTATTGCAATGTCGCGACAGCAAACGAGCTTGAGAGCCTGCTTAAATAAAGCTCAAAATCAAAAGCCAGCTTCTGAACAATTCTTGTAGATACAAAAAAGGCGCCGATTACGGCGCCTTCTCATTAAAATCTATTTTTACTAAGCTTGAGCCACTTGGCGTGCTGGGTGTTTGATAAACACAGCAACAACAGCCACGATAGCAAGTGCAAAACAGTAGTACGAGTTAGAGACAATCTCTAGCGGCGATAGGTTGAACACAGAACCTAATAGCAATACCTGCGCACCGTAAGGCAACACGCCTTGAATCACACAAGAGAAGATATCCAATAAGCTTGCCGAACGGCGCGGAGATACATCGTTCTCTTCCGCTAATTGGCGAGCCACACTACCTGAAACAATAATCGCTACTGTGTTATTTGCCGTGCACATGTTAACCATAGACACCAAACCAGCAATACCCAGTTCACTTGCGCGGCCATTCGCTTGCTTAGAGTGTGAAGAGCCAAATGCACGAATCATGCTACTGACTAAGTTAGTCAAGAATGCCAGACCGCCTTGGCGACGCATCAGTTCACTCAAACCACCAATCAGCATCGACAATAAGAAAATTTCCTGCATGTTGCCAAAGCCTGCATAGATGTCTTGCGCGTAATCCGTTAAACCGTAGTTCTCGACTGAACCTAAGCTAACGCCACCCGCCAATAAGATACCGATTGTTAGCACAACGAACACATTCATACCTGATACCGCAAGAATCAGGATAGTGATGTAAGGCAGTACTTTAAGCCACTCAATAGGACCCGTTTCAGGCACTTGAGTTGCAGTGCTGTTAAAAGCAAAGATAACAATCGCGATCAGTGCAGCAGGAAGTGCAATACGGATGTTCTCTTTAAACTTATCTCTCATCTCACAGCCTTGCGAGCGTGTTGCAGCAATCGTGGTATCAGAGATGATAGAAAGGTTGTCACCAAACATTGCGCCACTTAAAACAACACCCGCTGTCAGTGGAATGCTCATGCCAGCAGAATCCGCAATGCCCAGTGCAACAGGCGCTACCGCCGCGATGGTGCCCATCGAAGTACCCATTGCTGTTGCGATGAAAGCAGAAATTAGGAAGATACCCGGTAGTATCATGCTCGTCGGGATCGCCGACAAACCAAGGTTTACCGTCGCATCCACACCACCAGAAGCTTTAGCAACGGCTGCAAAAGCACCTGCCAATAGGTAGATCATACACATTGCGATAATGTCTTTGTGACCTACTCCACTCAAGAACTGTTCGATAGCACGGTTCAATTTATCTTTGCTCAACAACAGCGCCAACATCACCGCAGGTAAAGCCGCAATCGGAGCTGGAAGCTGATAGAAAGCAAAATCGACACCTTGCAACGACAGGTACGTACCTACGCCAATAAACAGCGCAAGGAACACAATCAGAGGGATAAGCGCCACTGCCGAAGGAGCAATAACCGCATTAGAATTTTTTGAATTGGACATGGAACGACAACACTATAGAACAGGAAGGAGAGCAGACTAATGTCACACTTAGGACTTGTCAACGTCTAGACGTCTAAACGCCCAATATAATGCAAAGTAATACGAACTCTATTGAACATCACATAATAGAAAAGGCTATTTACTCACCAGTAAATAGCCTTTCGAGAACCAATCACCTGTGCGCAAGGCAGGGTTGTAGAGAACAGCTTTCTTAATCAATAGAGCTTGTAAATAACTTAGCGCTTTTGAGTGAAAGTCACTTGGTACTCTCCGATACCATCATAAGCAACGGTTGTTAGCTCGTCGAAGCCAAGCTCAACAACACCACAGTAAGACCCTGTAATGATCGCCTCGCCCGCTTCAAAACTGACTCCACGCTTGGTCATGGTATCGATCAACCAGTAAACGGGATTTTGAGCTAATGCGTTAGGGTGAGTACCAGAAAATGCCTGAACTTTTCCAGCTTGAGTTATAGCCACTTCGACCTTGGCAGCAGCAAACGCTTTATCTTTCTCTATTTCAGGACCAAGAAACAGACCTTGGTTTGCCAAGCAATCGGCTAAAACTTCGTAAAACTCTGCACCACTGTCATCAGCAAAGCGAGATTGAATTAACTCAAGTGCCATATGGCAGGAGCCAATGGCATCATTGATTTGTGCTTCGCTGTAACCATTTGAGTTCGCAGGCAAAGGCTTAGCCAGTACAAAAGCGATTTCTGGTTCTACTCGGGCTACCTCTTTACCTGGCACTGAGCCTGTATCTGCGAACAGTTCACAAACTTCACCTTGCTGAGCGTTGTCAGCGAAAATAGGCGCTACGATAAATTTGTTTTCTGCAAGAGGTAACAGACACTTCCAGCCCCCCACTCTATCTGCGCGAATTTCAATCATGGATTCTTGAATGGCTAACGCATCATCTAAACTGACTGGGCGATATGGTTCGATTAATCTTGGCGCTTTAGTTCCCGCTGTGCGACGGCTTAATAACTCTTTAGCCGCCTGCTCAAATACACTTGTCATAATATACCGTTTAATTTAGAACGATTAGAAATAGGCTTGGGCAATGGCATCACTCATGCGATGGTTGCACCATAAAGTGTTCAAGGCCTATTGTCACATGTCCCGCAAGTGAACACATACCGCTAAGTCAATATATTAAAAGAAAAGCCAGCACCTTGAACTGACCCCCAATAGTTGGACACCAATTATTGGGGGTCTTTTTATGTCCAAATATAGCCGAGAGCTAAAATGTATCATTGCTAAGCAATACTTA